>NZ_RCCC01000001.1:1711523-2028779 GCF_003663825.1 Acidovorax sp. 106
CTATTCCTTGAGGTTCAGTTCCGGACTGCTGCTCTTGAACCCCCTGAATCCCGCGCCGCCGCACTGCAATTGCAGTGCCATGAGCACAGACCTCTGGGGCAGAAATAACGGCGCGCCGGGTCAAATCGCCCTGAACACATTCAGGGAAACCCAAAATTATCGCAGGCTATTGCGGTTCTGGCAATGCCTTGGCTGCGTAACACGCGAGCGGACGACCCGGAAGGCGCCTGCACAGCCCGGCGCCGCGAGCGCTCAAATACCTGCGAAATGCCTAGCGCGGCAGCCTGCGGTAGCCCATCAGGGACCCCATTCTTACCCAGGCCACAAATTGTGGATAACTCCTTGACAAGCTACAATGCCACCCCTTGCTTCGTTCCTCCTATCCACAATAAAAACACCCCTTGAAATGACCGAGGAACCCCAACGCAACCCCAATACCCCCACCGGCTCGGACGCCAGACAAGGCCTGTGGCAGGCCTGTGTGGAACAACTGGCCCAGGACCTCCCAGAACAGCAGTTCAACACCTGGATCAAGCCCCTGGTGGCCCAGGTGGCAGACGACTTCACCAAGGTCACCCTGCTGGTGGCCAATCGCTTCAAGCTGGACTGGATTCGCGCCCAATACGCAGGCCGCATTGCGGCTTTGCTCGAAGGACTGTACGGCCAGCCCGTCACACTGGAGCTGGCCATTGCCCAGCGCGAATCGGTCATCCGTACCTATGTGCGCCCAGCGTCGCAGCAGCAGGAACCGCAGCACTCGCAGTCTTCCGGCCAGACGCAAAACCACGGGTCTGCCCAAGGCAGTCCCTCTGGGCAAGGGCAGGGCAGCAGCACCGGCAGCGACGAATCCTCAGCGGGCGTGTTTCGCAACCGCCTGAACGCAGCCCTCACGTTTGAAACCCTGGTGGAAGGCACGGCCAACCGCATGGCGCGCTCGGCGGCCATGCACGTGGCGGGCATGCCCGGGCACCTGTACAACCCGCTGTTCATCTACGGCGGCGTGGGCCTGGGCAAAACCCACTTGGTGCACGCCGTGGGCAACCGCCTGCTGCAAGACAAGCCCGACGCCAAGATTCTCTACATCCACGCCGAGCAGTTCGTGTCGGACGTGGTCAAGGCCTACCAGCGCCGCACCTTTGACGAGTTCAAAGAGCGCTACCACTCGCTTGATCTGCTGCTGATCGACGACGTGCAGTTCTTTGCCAACAAGGACCGCACCCAGGAAGAGTTCTTCAACGCCTTCGAAGCCCTGCTGGCCAAGAAGAGCCACATCGTGATGACTTCGGACACGTATCCGAAGGGCCTTGCCAATATCCACGAGCGGCTGGTGTCGCGCTTTGACTCGGGCCTGACAGTCGCCATTGAGCCGCCCGAGCTGGAAATGCGCGTGGCCATCCTGATCAACAAGGCCCGCGCTGAAGCCACCGAAATGCCCGAGGAAGTCGCCTTCTTCGTGGCCAAGAACGTGCGCTCCAACGTGCGCGAACTCGAAGGCGCGCTGCGCAAAATCCTGGCGTATTCGCGCTTCAACCAGAAGGAAATTTCGATCCAGCTGGCGCGCGAAGCCCTCCGAGATCTGCTGTCAATTCAGAACCGGCAAATTTCTGTGGAAAACATTCAAAAAACGGTGGCCGATTACTACAAGATCAAGGTCGCCGACATGTACAGCAAGAAGCGCCCGGCCAGCATTGCACGCCCGCGCCAGATTGCGATGTACCTGGCCAAAGAGCTGACGCAAAAAAGCCTTCCAGAAATTGGAGAATTGTTTGGCGGGCGCGACCACACCACCGTTTTGCACGCCGTGCGCAAGATTTCTGGCGAGCGCCAGCAGCTCACTGAGCTGAACCAGCAGCTGCATGTGCTGGAACAAACGCTCAAGGGCTGAGATGGAACACCCCCCTGAGTCGCCTTCGGCGCCTTCGCCCTCAAGGGGGACGACGCCCTCGCTGCGGGGCGGCCCTTGCTTGGCGTCCCTCGCGCTTGGGCTGCGCCAGTTGGCCGGGCGACTGGGGTGTCACGCAAGCCATGCAACGGAAAACCGTTTCTGCCACCGTAACGCCCTTACAAGAAGGCAAAATGGCGTGCTGTGCAGCACGGGGAAGGCGCGAGGAGCGCCGCTGCTACCCAAGCACCGTCCTAAAAACCACAAGAGGTTGATGACATGATCGTCCTGAAGGCAACACAAGACAAGGTTCTCGCGGTACTCCAGTCCGTGGCTGGCATCGTCGAGCGCCGCCACACGCTGCCCATTCTGGCCAACGTGCTGATCCGCAAGACGGGCAATGCGCTGCAACTGACCACCAGCGACCTCGAAATCCAGATCCGCACCACCGCCGAGCTGGGCGGTGACACTGGTGACTTCACCACCACCGTGGGCGCGCGCAAGCTCATCGACATCTTGAAGACCATGCCCGGCGACCAGACCGTGAGCCTGGAGTCGAGCCAGTCCAAGCTGATCCTCAAGGGCGGCAAGAGCCGCTTTACGCTGCAAAGCCTGCCCGCCGAAGACTTCCCGCTGGTGCAAGAATCCGCCGCCTTCGGCCCCGTGTTCGCTGTTCCGCAAAAGACGCTCAAGGACCTGCTGGGCCAGGTGTCGTTTGCCATGGCGGTGCAAGACATCCGCTACTACCTCAACGGCATCTTGTTTGTGGCCGAGGGCAAAACCCTGAGCCTGGTGGCCACCGACGGCCACCGCCTGGCCTTTGCCAGCGCTACGCTGGACGTGGAAGTGCCCAAGCAGGAAGTCATCCTGCCGCGCAAGACCGTGATTGAGCTGCAGCGCCTGCTGTCTGATGCCGGTGGCGAGAACCAGCCCCACATCGAGATGCAGTTCGCCAACAACCAGGCCAAGTTCACCTTTGGCGGCATGGAGTTCGTGACCAAGCTGGTGGAAGGCAAGTTCCCTGACTACAACCGCGTCATCCCCAAGAACCACCACAACAGCGTGACCCTGGGCCGCGCCCCGCTGCTGGCCAGCCTGCAGCGCACGGCCATCATGACCAGCGACAAGTTCAAAGGCGTGCGCCTGAACATCGAGCCCGGCACGCTGCGCGTGGCATCGAACAACGCCGAGCAGGAAGAGGCGGTGGACGAGCTCGATATCGACTACGGCGGCGACACCATTGAGATCGGCTTCAACGTCACCTACCTGATCGACGCCCTGGCCAACATGGGCCAAGACATGGTCAAGATCGATCTGGCCGACGGCAACAGCTCTGCGCTGATGACCATCCCAGACAACGACTCCTTCAAATACGTCGTCATGCCGATGCGCATATGACGCACGGGTGATGGGCATTGCGGCACCTGCGGGTGCCGCAAGCCTTTTGCAACAGACTGCAACCCACCGTAATTACTATCAATTTGATAGCTTCTAGCGCTTATCCTACTTGCCCTAGAAGGTTATTTGACCTGTATTGAACCCTTTTACCATGTGCGAGACCCCGAGGTCTGCACGGATCCCAAGGCCCACCATGACCGCTGACAACAACCTGCCCGAGCCAGAATCCACCGGCACTGGTGAGCCCGCTCCACACAAGATC
Source organism: Acidovorax sp. 106 (assembly GCF_003663825.1). Classification (NCBI taxonomy): domain Bacteria; kingdom Pseudomonadati; phylum Pseudomonadota; class Betaproteobacteria; order Burkholderiales; family Comamonadaceae; genus Acidovorax; species Acidovorax sp. 106. The sequence goes on from NZ_RCCC01000001.1 coordinate 1,715,066, forward strand.
GACACCAACCAAGCTGGCGCCAGCGAAAGCTACGGCGAAGGCGCCATCACCATCCTGGAAGGCCTGGAGGCCGTGCGCAAGCGCCCCGGCATGTACATCGGCGACACGAGCGACGGCACCGGCCTGCACCACCTGGTGTTCGAGGTGGTGGACAACTCCATCGACGAAGCCCTGGCCGGCCACTGCGACGACATCGTTGTCACCATCCACAGCGACAACTCCATCAGCGTGACCGACAACGGCCGCGGCATTCCCACCGGCGTGAAGATGGACGACAAGCACGAGCCCAAGCGCAGTGCCGCTGAAATCGCCCTGACCGAACTGCACGCGGGCGGCAAGTTCAACCAGAACAGCTACAAGGTCTCCGGCGGCCTGCACGGCGTGGGCGTGAGCTGCGTGAACGCGCTCTCCAAAATGCTGCGCCTGACCGTGCGCCGCGAAGGCAAGGTCCATGTGCTGGAGTTCAGCAAGGGCTTTGTGCAAGACCGCCTGCTCGAGACCGTGGACGGCATCGAAGTCTCCCCCATGAAAGTCACCGGCACCACCGACAAGCGCGGTACCGAAGTGCACTTTCTGCCCGACACCGAGATCTTCAAAGAGAACAACGACTTCCACTACGAAATCCTGGCCAAGCGCCTGCGCGAACTCTCGTTCTTGAACAACGGCGTGCGCATCCGCTTGAAGGACGAGCGCAGCGGCAAGGAAGACGACTTCTCGGGCGCGGGCGGCGTGCGCGGCTTTGTCGAGTTCATCAACAAGGGCAAAACCGTTCTGCACCCCACCTCGTTCTACGCCGCAGGCGAGCGCCCGGCCGAGACGTACGGCGGCATCCCCGGCACGCACATTGGCGTGGAAGTGGCCATGCAATGGAACAGCGCCTACAGCGAGCAAGTGCTCTGCTTTACCAACAACATCCCCCAGCGTGACGGCGGCACCCACCTGACCGGCCTGCGCGCCGCGATGACCCGCGTCATCAACAAGTACATCGAAGAAAACGAGTTCGCCAAGAAGGCCAAGGTCGAAGTCACCGGCGACGACATGCGCGAAGGCCTGTGCTGCGTGCTGAGCGTGAAGGTGCCCGAGCCCAAGTTCAGCAGCCAGACCAAAGACAAGCTCGTGTCGAGCGAAGTGCGCGCCCCGGTGGAAGACATCGTGGGCAAGCTGCTCACCGACTACCTGCAAGAGCGCCCGGCCGACGCCAAGATCATCTGCGGCAAGATCGTGGAAGCTGCCCGCGCCCGCGAAGCCGCCCGCAAGGCCCGCGAAATGACGCGCCGCAAAGGCGTGCTCGACGGCATGGGCCTGCCCGGCAAACTGGCCGACTGCCAGGAAAAAGACCCGGCGATGTGCGAGATCTACATCGTCGAGGGCGACTCCGCCGGCGGCTCTGCCAAGCAGGGCCGCGACCGCAAGTTCCAGGCCATCCTGCCTCTGCGCGGCAAGATCCTGAACGTGGAAAAAGCCCGCTACGAAAAGCTGCTGACCAGCAACGAAATCCTCACGCTGATCACCGCCCTGGGTACCGGCATCGGCAAGGCCGGTGGCACCACCGGGGGTGATGACTTTGACGTGGCCAAGCTGCGCTACCACCGCATCATCATCATGACCGACGCCGACGTCGACGGCGCCCACATCCGCACCCTGCTGCTCACCTTCTTCTACCGCCAGATGCCCGAGCTGGTCGAGCGCGGCCATATCTACATCGCCCAGCCACCGCTGTACAAGGTCAAGGCCGGCAAGGAAGAGCTGTACCTGAAGGACGCGCCTGCCCTCGACGGCTTCTTGCTGCGCATTGCGCTGAACCACGCCAGCGTGACCACCGGCGGCGCCAACCCGCAAACCCTGACCGGCGACACCCTGGCCGAGCTGGCGCGCAAGCACCAGATCGCCGAAAGCGTCATCGCCCGCCTGGGCAACTTCATGGACGCCGAAGCCCTGCGCGCGATTGCCGACGGCGTGAGCCTGAAGCTCGACACCGTGCAGGATGCCGAAGCCAGCGCCGTGGCCCTGCAAGCCAAGCTGCGCGAGCTCAACACCACTGGCGCCCCCGCCGAAGTGGCTGGCGAATTCGACGCCCGCACCGACAAGCCCCTGCTGCGCATCAGCCGCCGCCACCACGGCAACATAAAGAGCAGCGTCATCACCCAAGACTTCGTGCACGGCGCCGACTACGCCGCCCTGGCCGAAGCCGCCGAAACCTTCCGTGGCCTGCTGGGCGAGGGTGCCAAGGCCCTGCGCGGTGAAGGCGACAAGCAGAAGGAAGAAAAAGTGGGCGACTTTCGCCAGGCCATGAAGTGGCTCATCTCAGAGGCCGAACGCACCACCGCCCGCCAGCGCTACAAGGGCCTGGGCGAAATGAACCCCGAGCAGCTGTGGGAAACGACGATGGACCCCACCGTGCGCCGCCTGCTGCGCGTGCAGATCGACGACGCGATCGAGGCCGACCGCGTGTTCACGATGCTGATGGGCGACGAGGTGGAGCCGCGCCGAGACTTTATTGAAACCAACGCCTTGCGCGCTGGGAATATCGACGTTTGACATAGTCAGCCGACTCGGTTGAACCGATCGTGGACTGGTCTCAGGCCGAGGTAGAGGCCGTTGTTGCCGACTACCTCAAGATGCTCAGTCTTGAACTGGCTGGTCAGGCCTACAGCAAGGCTGCGCACCGTCGCGCCTTGCTTGAAAAGCTCAATGGCCGCTCTGCCGGTTCGCTTGAATTCAAGCACTGCAATATCAGTGCGGTGCTCATCCATCTGGGCTGCCCGTACCTGCGCGGATATCAACCACGAGCCAATTACCAACGTCTGCTGCGTGAAGTAGTGGAGCGGCAAGTTGACCGGTTCTCCGCACTAGATTCACTGGCACTTGCGGCGGCGCACCAGCCTGCGATATCCCATGAAATTGTGGATTTCTCAAAGGTTGAAACTGAGGCACCGCAAAAGCGCCACCATGCCAGCGAATCAAGCCCGTGCTACGGCAACCTACCCATCAAGCGTGACTACCTAGCGATCGAGTCCCGCAATCGCTCGCTAGGTCAGGCTGGCGAAGAGTTCGTTTTCCGTTACGAGCAATGGCGACTGGCTCATATCGGCAAGCTCGATCTGGCTGAACGGGTGGAGCATGTTTCGCAAACAAAGGGGGATGGCCTTGGCTACGACATCCTTTCTTTCGATACGAATGGGCGCGAGCGATTCATCGAAGTGAAAACTACGGCGTTTGGCAAAGACACACCGTTTTTCGTATCCAAGAACGAATTGCATTTCTCCAGAGACGCAGGTCCTGACTTCACGCTGTGTCGGCTGTTTGAGTTTCGGCAGACTCCAAAGTTGTTCTCTCTGAAAGGCGCACTGGATCAGCACTGTGACCTAGATCCCATCACTTATCGCGCCAGCTTTTCTTAGTCCCCCCACAAACCACTGGCCGCAGACTTGCACCCATGCGCTCCTCCATCTCCATCGTTGACGTTGACCGCCTAGACACCTGGTCCCGCTACCGTGCGGGCCTGTGCGAGACCTGTGCGGCCAACTGCTGCACCATGCCGCTGGAAGTGCAACTATCGGACCTGGTGCGGCTGGGGCTGGTGGATGCGTTTGAGGCCGAGCACGAGGAGCCCCGGCACATTGCCAAGCGGTTGCAGAAGGCGCGGCTGATTGACCACTTCAACCACAAGAACGTGGTGTTCACCATGGCGCGGCGGGGCAGTGGGGACTGCAACTTTCTCGACCCCAGAACCCGCCTGTGCACCGTGTACGACCAGCGGCCCGAGACCTGCCGGCTGCACCCACAGAAGAAGAGCCCCAAGCCGGGGTACTGCGCCTATGGCGCGCGGCGAGCCTAGCGCGCCTGGCGCTGGCGCGGTGAAGCAGCCAACCGCCGTGGGTCTTTGCTTGCGTGGCCTTGCCTGGGTGGCACGGGTCGGCGGATGATGGCGACATCGATGATTGGCCCCTTGCCATGCACCACCCCACAGACCCCGCCCGCGACCCGCAAAGCCACCAGCGTGCACGCAGGGCCAAAGCGGCCTGGGCGCAAGCTACCCAGCGCCACGGTATCCAGTGGGTGGTGTGGTGCTTTGCGCCGTTTGTAGGGTCGGTGTTGCTCACCATGGCGTTCGCGTTGTTGCTGCCTTGGTGGTCGGTGCCCCGCACTTTGGTACCGGGGCATGGGCTGGTGTGGCAAGGGCTGGCTGTGGTGGTGGGCGTGGTGGCCGCACTGCAGTGGCGGCTGCGCAAAGAGGTGCCGCCGTCGCAGGCGCGGCGGGTGCTTGCATGGCTGACTACGCTGGGGGCGCTGATGGCATGGCCTGTGGTCACCATGGGGCTGCTCCCCACGGTCAACGGCGCGCGGCTGACGGCTGAGCGCGTGACCCAAGTACAACTGATGCAACTGACAACCTCACCGCAAAAAGGCCAACGCGAGCCCTACCACTGGGCGCGCATCGTGCCGCTGGATGGTGGCACCCCAGGCAGTCAAGGTGGCCAAGGCGGCAAAACCCGCAACGATGCGAGCAGCGCAGGCGATGTGAAGGCGGGGCGCCTGCTGGTGTCGGCTGCGGACCATGCGGCATGGTCGCAATCGGGCACGAATGTGCTGCACATTACCCACTCGCGGGGCCTGCTGGGGGCACGCGTGGTCACCGACATCCAAGGGGTGTTGCCGTGACGGAGAACGCACCCAGCGCAGCTGCACTGCCGCAGGCCACCCACGCCAAAGCCCTGCCCACAATAGACCCCGCCCGCTGCACGGGCTGCGGCTGGTGCGTGGCGGTGTGCGCGCCGCATGTGCTGTCGCTGCAAGTGCAGGCACAGGCGCAGGGCACGGGGGCGGCGCCCAAAGCCTGGGGCCCCAAGCGCTCGCACCTGGACGATGCGGCGGGCTGCACGGGCTGTGCCTTGTGCGCCGTGCGCTGCCCGTTTGATGCGATTGCGATGGTTCGCACCGGGCGGCCGCTTGCGCCTGATCTTTGAATAGAAATGGTCAAAATGACCGCTAGCGCTTATTAAACAAGCGCTGGTAGCTGCAGATAAAGTAGCAACGCTTTCTGCGATGGGAAGAGAAAGCGATGCATGGCCAGACAGCCCGCGCAGTGCGCGTTGGCCACGCGCCGGGCTGTGCGCTACACTGCAGCGGTCATGTCGTTCACTCCATCCTCCGTCATCGCACCTGCCGCAGCCTTTGCGTGCATGGGCATGATGCTGCCTGCGTTTACGCGGGCGATGGGTGCACGAATGATGATCACCATTACCACCGCGGCCACCTGAGCGCAGCGCAGGTGGCCGTTTCGGCAGCCACCTGGTGATCGCTCTCTCTTCTCTTCCAAGACGAATGCACGAAACCCAGCTCTGGCAGCTGGGTTTTTTTATGCCTTGCGCAAAACAGGGCTGAGGCAGGCGGTTTGCCCTAGGGCGACCCGGCTGTTGCACCCCGATTTGCGCAAGTCGTGTTTGTTGGTTCGTTTGATTGTTTTCAATCGTTTGGAGAAGCCGATGTACCGCGATCCCGTCCAGAGTCTTGAGCCCCAGTCCAGCCCCGCCGATGCGGTGGCCACCCGCCCGCTGCGCGTGGGCATGATTGGGATTGGCACCGTGGGGGCTGGCACCTTCAGGGTGCTGGCGCGCAACCAGGCCGAGATCGCGGGCCGCGCGGGGCGGGGCATCAAGCTGGTGATGGTGTGCGCCCGCAGCCTGGCGCGTGCGATGAGCGTGGTGGGCACCGATGTGGCGCTGACCAACGACCCGATGCAGGTCGCCACCCACCCCGATGTGGATGTACTGGTGGAGGCCGCAGGCGGCACCGGCCCGGCGCGTGACTGGGTGCTGGCCGCCATCCGTGCGGGCAAGCATGTAGTCACGGCCAACAAGGCGCTGCTGGCCGTGCATGGCAACGAGATCTTTGCCGCCGCGCGCCAGCACGGCGTGGCCGTGGCGTATGAGGGTGCGGTGGCTGTGAGCATCCCCATCGTCAAAGCGCTGCGCGAAGGGCTTACGGCCAACCGCATCGAGTGGGTGGCGGGCATCATCAACGGCACCACGAATTTCATCCTGAGCAAGATGCGCGATGAGGGGCTGGGCTTTGCCGAGGCGCTGTCGCAGGCGCAGGCGCTGGGCTATGCCGAGGCGGACCCGACGTTTGACATCGAGGGCATCGACGCGGCCCACAAGATCACGCTGCTGGCGGCCAATGCGTTTGGCATGCCCGTGCGCTTTGCCGATGCGCAGGTGGAGGGCATCACCCGCCTGCAGGGGCTGGACGTGGCCTGTGCTGAGCAGCTGGGCTATCGCATCAAGCTGCTGGGCGTGGCGCGGCGGCGCAAAGACGGAGATGCCGATGGCGTGGAGCTGCGCGTGCAGCCTGCCCTGGTGCCCGCCACGCATTTGCTGGCGCATGTGAACGGATCGATGAACGCGGTGATGGTCAAGGGCGACGCGGCAGGCGTGACGATGTTCTACGGCGCGGGGGCAGGGTCTGAGCAAACTGCATCGGCGGTGATTGCCGACCTGGTGGACGTGGCGCGGTTGAACGGCACCACCACCGCGCAACGCGTGCCGCACCTGGGCTTTCACCCCCAGGCGATGAACGAGCAACTGGCCGTGCTGCCCCGCGCTGCCGTGCACACCCGCCACTACCTGCGCGTGCCGGTGCACACCGCCCAGCAGGTGGAGGCCGTGGGTGCCTGGCTGGCAGCGCAGCAGGTGCCCGTGCAGCGTGTGGAGCTAGCCTGCGAAAAGGCACTGCCCGCAGGCAGCGGGCCCCAGGTGCTGGTGCTGACCGACGCCGTGGGCCAAGCCACCGTGGACTTGGCTGTGCACGCGTTGGCCGCGCACCCTGCGGTGGCAGGCCCGGTGGTGACGCTGCGGGTGGAGGTGCTGGAGGGGTGATGGGCCCATAAGCCGTTTGGGCTGAAGCTGCCAAAGCCCGTGTGCAGACTTGTGACGGCCTTCGACAAGCTCAGGCTGAACGGTGGGGGGGCTTGCTTGCTTTTTATCGATCCACCCGTTCGGGCTGAGCCCGTCGAAGCCGGGGCGCAAACCTGTGACGGCCTTCGACAAGCTCAGGCTGAACGGTGGGGGGCGTGCCTGCTTTTTTATCGACCCCACCCGTTCGGGCTGAGCTCGTCGAAGCCAGGGCGTGAACCTGTGACGGCCTTCGGCAAGCTCCGGCTGAACGGTGGGGGTGATTGGCACCAGCTTCAAAAATAGAGCCAGAACAGGCTCTATCGCTTATCTGACAAGCGCAAACAGCTATGAAATTAATAGCTTTCTAGCTGCATCATCACCCCATCAACCGCCCCAGCACCAGCGCCGCCATGTCCTCGGCCGCTGGGGTGCCTTCGGCCAGCAAGCCTTGCACCACGCCCGCGCGGTCTTCGTCGGTGCGGTTTTGGCTCACCTTCCAGATGCCCTCCCAGCGCTGCACTTCCAGCTCAATGCCCACGATGGCGCGCAGCAGCTTGTCGATGTAATCGGGCGGGGCATCGTCGATGCGCCAGGGGTGGGGGCGGTGGGCTTCGTGCTGCTCGCTCAGGGTGTGCAGCAGGGCGCGCAGGCGCACCGGGTCGTCCACCGCCGTGAGCGTGCCATGTGCGTGCACGGCGGCGTAGTTCCAGGTGGGCACCTGCTTGCCGTCCACCGCTTTGGACGGGTACCACGACGGCGAGATGTACGCCTGCGGCCCGTGGAAGATGGCCACGGCCTGCTGCGGCAGCAGCGGCCAAACGCCATTGGCCCGCGCCACATGGCCCACCAGCGTGCCGTGCGGGCCACGGGTGGGGTCCAGAAACAAAGGGATATGGTTGGCATGCAGAGCCCCGGCATGCGCCACCACCAGCGTGGCCAAGGGTTGCGCGCGCACCAGCGCGTGCAGGGTGGGGGCATCGGTCACTTGAAACTGGCGGTTCGCGTTGGCCATGTCAGGCTCCTTGCGTTGCAGCGGCTTCTACTTCCAGCACCGGGGCGCAGTCGATCTGCGTCTTGACCGAGTTGGCCAGAAAGCAGGCCGCATGCGCCTGGTGGTGCAGGTCGGCCAGCACGGCGGCGCTGGGCGCATGGGCAGCGTCAAACACGGTGATGGGGTGCAGCTGCACATGGCTCACCACCAAGCGGCCTTCGGCATCCTTGGCCATGGTGCCTACGGCGGCGTCGGTGTAGCGGTTCACACGCCAGCCTGCGCGGCTGGCCAAGTCCAAGAACCACAGCATGTGGCAGCTGGTCAGGGCGGCGATGTAGGCCTCTTCGGGGTCTACCGCCGCAGCATCCGAATACGGCACCGGCACCACATGCGGCGACGAAGACGCCGCTACGGTGGCACCGCCATCAAACTGCCACTGGTGGCTGCGGTGGTAGCGCTTGTCCAGAAAGTCATCGGTGCCACGGGTCCAGACGACGGAGGCGGTGTGCGGTGCAGCCATGGGTGAAGTTCCGGCGAGGGTTTTTACAATGGTTCTTCAGTTTAGGGGCCATAGCGCATTCACAAGGAGCCAATTCGTGTCCGTTGCCAGAGCCAATCCACCCAGCGCCACGCCTTCGTCGGCCACCTTGCGCCAGCAGGTGTATGCGCAATTGCGCAGCGCCATCGAGCAGGGCCGCTGGCCTGCGGGCATGCGGCTGCCGCCCTCGCGCGCGCATGCGGGGCTGCTGGGGGTGTCGCGCAACACGGTGCTGTGGGCCGTGCAGCGCCTGCTGGCCGAGGGCTATGTGCAAGCCCGCGTGGGCGATGGCACCTATGTGGCGCAGGCCCTGGCCAAGCACGGGGTCGGTGCACCTTCCAATGCACAACTCCATGCACCGGCGTTGGTGGCGCCACCCCGGGGCCTGTCGCGGCGCGGGCAGCTGGTGGCCGACACGGCGGCACGCTGGCGCCCGCCGCTGGTGGCCGCCAGGGCGTTTCGCATGGGTGCGCCCGAGGTGGCCAGCTTTCCGTTTGCCGTGTGGGACCGCCTGGCGCGCCAGGCCAGCCAGGCCCAGCGCGCCGCCCGCGCCCACTACCTGGACCCGGCGGGCGACCCCGACCTGCGCCAGGCCGTGGCGCAGTGGCTGTGGGCGTCGCGCGGCATCCGCTGCGATGCGGCACAGGTGGTGGTGTGCTCGGGCTCACAGCAGGGCATTGATTTGATTGCGCGCCTGCTGCTGGACGTGGGCGAGGAGGTGCTGGTGGAAGACCCCTGCTACCCCGGCATCCGCGCCAGCCTGCTGGGCCACGGCGCGCTGGCGCGGCCTGTGCCGCTGGATGCCAGCGGCCTGTGCATTGCGCAAGGCGCTGCGCAGTGGCCCGCTGCGCGCATGGCGGTGGTCACGCCCACGCACCAGTTCCCGACAGGTGTGCGCATGGATTTGCCGCGCCGCCAGGCCCTGTTGCAATGGGCGCGCGACCACGATGCCTGGGTGGTGGAAGACGACTACGACGGCGAGTTCCAGTACGGCAACGCCGCCCAGCGCGTGCCTGCGCTGTGCAGCCTGCCGGGGTCGGAGCGGGTGCTGTACGTGGGCACGTTTTCTAAGACGCTGCACCCCGGCATGCGCCTGGGTTTTGTGGTGGTGCCGCCCGCACTGGTGGAAGCCTTTGCCATGGCCCGCGCCATCACCGACCGGCACGCGCCGGGCGACGCGCAGGCCGTGCTGGCCCGCTTCATTGCCGAAGGGCACCTGCTGCGCCATCTGCGTCGCATGCGCGAGCTGTACCTGCACCGCCAGCAATTGCTGATCGGCACCCTGGCCGACGCCAGCGACGGCCACTGGCAACTGCCAGCGAGCGACCGGGGCATGCACCTGCTGCACGAGGTGCCCACAGACACCGACGACGAGCCCCTGGCCCGCAGCGCCCAGGCGGCGGGCGTGATGCTGGTGCCGCTGTCACGCTACGCCATCCACTCGCCCCGGCGCGGCTGGCTGCTGGGCTATGCAGGGTATGGGGACGAGGAAATTCGCGCGGCGGCGCGTGTGGTGGGGGCGTTGGCGGGGCGGTAGCCCGATGCCCCGGTCAATGCGCGCAACCAATGCACGCGACCGGGCAAGCTCTTTGACAAGAGTCCCTAGTGCCCCGCGCTGGAGATTCGTTTCATAAAGACGCCGGGGCCACCAGCGCTGGGGCCTGCGCTGCGCTGGGCTGCGTGGCCTGCACGCTGCGCCACCAGTGGCGCGACAAGGTCGGTTGGCGCAGGTCAATGCGCTCGCCCATCACTGGCGCTACCAGGGGCACCTGGGCGGCTTCGGCCAGGGCGGTAATGCGCTCAAAGGGCTCCGTCCAGGGGTGCAGCGACAGGTCGAACGTGCCGTTGTGGATGGGCATGAGGTAGCGGCCCTTGAGGTCCAGGTGGGCCTGCAGGCTTTCTTCGGGCTGCATGTGCACGTCGGGCCAGTCCTTGTTGTAGGCCCCGGTTTCCACCATCGTCAAATCAAACGGGCCAAAGCGCTCGCCGATGGCTTTGAAGCCGTCGAAGTAGCCTGAGTCGCCGCTGAAAAACACGCGCAAGCCGCTGGAGGAGGATTCACCACCGTCGCCAGCCCCCACCACACGCAGCACCCACGAAGCCCACAGCGTGCGGTCGCTGTCCGTCAGGCCCCGGCCTGAGAAATGCTGCGCGGGCGTGGCCGTCAGCTCCAGCGCGCCCACGGTGGTGCTCTGCCACCAATCGAGCTGCTGCACCTTGGCCGCAGGCACGCCCCAGCCGATGAGCCGGTCGCCCACGCCCAGCGGGGTGATGAAGTGCGCCACCTTGGGCGCGAGCTTCTGGATGGCGCTGTAGTCCAGGTGGTCGTAATGGTCGTGCGACAGCACCACGCCTTCGATGGGGGGCAGCTCGTCAATGCTGATGGGTGGGGCGTGAAAGCGCTTGGGGCCCATGAACTGGAAGGGCGAAGCACGCTCGGAAAACACAGGGTCCGTCAGCCAGAACTGCCCGCCCACCTTCAGCAGCATGGTGGAGTGCCCCAGGCGCCACAGGCTGCCATCGGGCGCGGCCAGCAGGTCGGTGCGCAGTACCGGATACACGGGGATGGGGGCCCGGGGCACAGTATCGGCATCTTTGCCCGTCGCAAAGTTCCACAGCACCTTGGCTGTCTTGGCCGCCCCCAGCGACTGGCGCGGCTTGGCATTGCGGTACTTGCCGCCCTCTTGCAGCGCGTTTTCGGTGTGCGTGGTGGCATGGAAGGTGGTGCAGGACGACGTGGCAACGGCCATGGCAAGGGCTCCGATCAAGACGGTGGCGATGGTCCAGACCCGGGAAAGACGGCGGGGCATGGGCAAATTCCGGTGGTTTTTCAAATGTGCACTGCACAGTGTAGTTTAGTTTCAAGAAAAGTAAACTGCACGGTGTAAAATTCCCCCATGAGTGCCCAGCCTTCCCCCACCCGCCTGACGGACCGCAAGCGCGATGCCATCGTGCAAGCCGCCATTGAGGAGTTTCGCCAGCACGGCTTCAACGGCACCAGCATGGACCGCGTAGCCGCAGCGGCCGAGGTCTCCAAACGCACGGTGTACAACCACTTCCCCAGCAAGGAAGACCTGTTCGAGGCCATCCTGATGCTGATGTGGGAGCGCAGCCGCTCGCCCGAGGAGCTGGTGTACGACGCCCACCAACCGCTGCGGGGCCAGCTGCTGGCGTTGCTGGGCCACAAGATGCGCCTGCTGGACGACGCCAGCTTCATCGACCTCAGCCGCGTGGCCATGGCCGACATGATGCACACGCCCGAGCGCGCACGCGCCATCGCCACCAAGCTCTCGGCCAAAGAGGAAGGCCTGCCGCGCTGGCTGCGCTCCGCCCAGCAAGACGGGCGCCTGCGCCCCGGTATGGATGTGGCCTACGCCGCCAACTTGCTGCAGGGCATGATCAAGGCCTTTGCCTTCTGGCCCCAGCTGGCCATGGGCCAGCCGCCCCTCACACCCGCACAGCAGGCGCAGGTGATGGGCGATGCGGTGGACATGTTTTTGGGGCTGTATGCCGTGGCCGAATGCCCAGTGCAGGCCGCAGCCCAGTCGACCCCTGGCAAGGCACCGCCCCGCCCACGCAAACCCCGCGCATCGCCCTGAGCAAAGGCAAAGGCGTGTTTCCAGGGGCTTGGCTGCTGACAGGTGGAGCACTGCCTGGGATGCGCTACGCTGCTGCCCTTTGCAGCCGCCTTTTCAAGACCTCAGGACCCACACCCCATGCCCCTTGAACCGTACCTCGACACCGCGCCCCAGTTGGGCCATAACGTCTTCGTCCATGCCAGCGCGCAAGTGATTGGCGATGTGCAACTGGGCGATGACAGCTCGGTGTGGTGCAACGCCGTGCTGCGCGGCGATGTGAACCGCATCACCGTGGGCCGCTGCAGCAATGTGCAAGACCTGACCATGGGCCATGTTTCGCACCGCAACGCCAGCAAGCCCGAAGGATCGCCGCTGGTGATTGGCGACTACGTCACGGTGGGCCACTCGGTCATCCTGCACGGCTGCCGCATTGGCAACGAATGCCTCATCGGCATGGGCTCCATCGTGATGGACGACGCCGTGATCGAAGACCGCGTGATGCTGGGCGCTGGCAGCCTGGTCTCACCCGGCAAGGTGCTGGAAAGCGGCTACCTCTACATCGGCCGCCCGGCGGTGCGCCAGCGGGCGCTAACGGAGGCTGAGATCGCTTATCTGAAGTACTCGGCTGAGCACTATGTGCGGGTGAAGAACAACTATCTGGCGGGCCCACCGGGTACAGCCATGGTGCCGCCTGCGCCACCTGCCAGCAAGGGATAAAGCGGGGCCGGGATAATCGGGGGCTTCCACGATCCCCGCGGCGGCACCGCATCGCCCCGTTCACACCATGTCTGCCGCCGCTTTAGCCAACGTCCCCAGCCAGCGCGTCCTCTCCGTCATCCCCCCGATGACGCAGCTGAACACGCCTTATCCCTCCACTGCCTACCTCACCGGCTTTCTGCGCTCGCGGGGGGTCACGGCGTTCCAGGAAGACCTGGCACTGGCGCTGGTGCTGCGCTTGCTCTCGCCTGAAGGGCTGCGCGCCGTGGCCGCCAAGGTGGATGCGCTGCCCGCCAAGAAGCAAAGCCCTGCCGTGCAAAGCTTTGCGGCGCAGAAGGATCGCTACCTTGCCACCATCGGCCCCGCCATTGCCTTTTTGCAGGGGCGCGACAGCACGCTGGCGCACCGCATTGCGGGCCGCCACTACCTGCCCGAGGGGCCACGCTTTGCCACGCTGGATGTGTACGTGGACGACGACGGCGGCGACCCGCTGGGCTGGGCCTTTGGCGCTTTAGGCCTGACCGACAAGGCCAAGCACCTGGCCACGCTGTACCTGAACGATCTGGCCGATGTGCTGCGCGACGCGGTGGACGAACGCTTTGAGTTTGTGCGTTATGCCGAATCATTGGCGGGCAGCCAGCCCACGTTTGACCCACTGGCCGATGCGCTGGCCAAAGCCCAGGTCTCGCCCACGCTGGTGGACGAGCTGCTGGAGCAGCTCACGCACGAGGCCATCGCACAGCACCGGCCCGATGTGGTGCTGCTGTCGGTGCCGTTCCCCGGCTCGGTGTATGCGGCGTTTCGCATTGCGCAGGCCATCAAGGCGCGGCACCCGCACATCGCCACGGTGCTGGGCGGCGGCTTTGTGAACACCGAGCTGCGCGAGCTGGCCGACCCGCGCGTGTTCGACCACTTTGACTACGTGACCCTGGACGCAGGCGAGCGCCCGCTGCTGGCCCTGCTGGAACACCTGCGCGGCGAGCGGGGGCGCCAGCGGCTGGTGCGCACCTTTGTGCGGGGCGATGGCGGGGCCGTGCAGTACATCAACATGATGGAAGCCGACATCGCCTTTGCCGAGGTGGGCACCCCCACCTGGGACGGCCTGCCGCTGGACCGCTACCTGTCGCTGCTGGACATGCTCAACCCCATGCACCGGCTGTGGAGCGATGGGCGCTGGAACAAGCTGACGGTGGCGCACGGCTGCTACTGGAAGAAGTGCAGCTTTTGCGATGTGAGCCTGGACTACATCAGCCGCTACGAGGGCGCGAGTGCCGAGGTGCTGGCCGACCGCATCGAGCAAATCGTGCGCGAGACGGGGCAGACGGGTTTTCACTTTGTGGACGAGGCCGCGCCGCCCAAGGCGCTCAAAGCGCTGGCCACCGAGCTGATTGCGCGCAACGCGGGCATCAGCTGGTGGGGCAATGTGCGGTTTGAAAAAACCTTCACGCCCGATCTGGCCGAGCTGCTGGCCGACAGCGGCTGCATTGCGATCTCCGGCGGGCTCGAAGTGGCTTCGGACCGGCTGCTGCAGCTCATGAAAAAAGGTGTGTCGGTGGACCAGGTGGCCCGGGTGACCAAGGCGTTCAGCGATGCAGGCATTTTGGTGCATGCGTACCTGATGTACGGCTTTCCCACCCAGACGGTGCAGGACACGGTGGACGCGCTCGAATACGTGCGCCAGCTGTTTGCCAACGGCTGCATTCAAAGCGGGTTCTTTCACCGCTTTGCCTGCACGGTGCATTCACCCGTGGGCAAGAACCCCGAGGAATACGGCGTGACACTGGCGCCGCTGCCGCCGGGCGACTTTGCCAAGAACGATGTGGCCTTCATCGACCCCACGGGCGTAGACCACGACGCGCTGGGCAGCGCGCTCAAAAAGGCCATCTACAACTACATGCACGGCATCGGGTTGGAAGAAGACGTGCGCAGCTGGTTCCCCTTCAAGGTGCCCAAAACAACGGTGCGGCGTGACCGCATTGAGCGGGCCTTGAGAAGCTCCCCCTGAGTCGCTTCGCGCCTTCCCCCGGAGGGGGACACCCCCAGCGCGGTGGGGCGGCGCGGCCGGATCAGGCCTTTGCGCGGGGGGACTGGCTTGGGCCACGCCCGGGTTCGCACGACACCCTGCAAAAAGGGCCCTTCGTCAGCCTCAGGTTGCTGCACCCATGTAGGCCAGCAGGGCGTCAAAGTCCGCCCGGTCCTTGGGCGTCTTGTGCATCGGCTCAAAGCCTTTGTGCAGCAGCCCCACCAGGTGGTCGCGCCGCTGCACCAGGTCTGCCTGGTGCACAGGGTCTTGCACCAGCAGCTCAAAGATAGCCCGCTTTTCCAGCAGGTGGCCACTGTGGTTGTCGTGGAAATACCCCGCGTTCAAATCCAGCAAGTTGCACATCTTGGGCATGCCCGTGGTCTTGGCCCCCTGGGCCAGCAGCGACTGCACGGCTTTGGACTGGTGGTAGTAGATGGCAATCTCTATGGGGTAACTGTGCTCTGAAACACCAGCGTTGCGCACGTTCGGATCGGCACCGTGCTGCAGCAGCAGATCCACAATTTTGGGCGCTGAAAAGCGGCAGGCTTCATACAGGTTGGGATAGCCCTTGTGCGGCAGGTTGGGGTCGGCGCCATGCAGCAGCAGCAGTTGCACGATCTTGGCGTTCTTCTTGGTCACCGCCCGGTTCAGGCACGAGGTGCCAGAGGGCAGCTTGCTGTTGGGATCGGCCCCCTTTTCGAGCAAGGCCTGCACAGTGGCTGCGTTCTTGGAGAGGCCTATGGCCACCGTCAGCGCATAGCTGGGGTCGTTCTCTGCACGGTCAGTTGCAGCAATGGTGCGGCCCACGCGCCCCAGTTGCGCCACGGGGGCCAGCGTCTTCATCAGGGCCACCACGTCGGCAGGCGGCTTCTTCTTGCCATGCACAAAGCCGTATTCCATGGTGCGCGCAATCTCGTCATCGCGCAGGTCGGCATGCAGCGCGTGGCACACCCTAGACAACGGCCCAATGAACTCGTCCGCATGCGTAGAGCCCGAGGTGAAGGCCGCATCGATCACCAGGCCTGCACGCTCGCAATGGTCAAACCCCATGCCATCCGGCGGGTAGATGGCGACCTTGCGGCTGGCAAAAAAGGCCTTGATGGAGTCCTCCAGCGCCTCGCCAGATGGGGCGCTGAACGCTGCATAGAGCGCATCGGCATCGTCGGTGTGATGGCAAACCAAGGTGAATCGCGTCGTGTATTCCATGTTCCCTCATCGATGGGCAGGCACTTGCACGGGCTGGACTGTCGGGGAGCCTGCAGTGGCCATGATAGGAGCTCAGCGCCACGCAAACCCACGCGGGCTGCGCAGGCCATACCCGGCACGCGGTAGCCCAGGGAAAACCCACCGGTTTTTGTGATGGACGGTGTCTTCATCAAAAGAGGGATACCGCCACGCTGATTTGCGGGTTGATCCGCAAAGCGGCTTTATGGATTTTCAAAGAATGTGCTTAAGGTGAGCCCACCATTTGAAGATTCCATAAAATGGATTTTTCAAAATAACCAAACACATGAAGCAACTTATCGTAAATTCAGAATACCTAAAAATATCCAATACTAAATAAAAATCAGTGGATCCATTTTTTATTAGAAACAGTGACCCACAGGAAGATGGAACATCTGAGCCTGTATCGTCTAAACAGGGTCAATCCACAGCAGCCGCGCATCTCAACCCATTGCAAAGCGGATGCAACACACAGCGGGTCATCTTGACCCACTGGCAGAAAAGTAAAACGCCAGTGCTCACTCTCAAAAAAATCCTTACAAAATCATCGATCATCTTTTTTTGTGGATGATCGAATTGCGTGCCCAAGGTGAGGGGGTACACACGCGGGCCACGGCAGCCCACCATGCCCCCCTGGCCATGGATCTACCTCAAGCGGCGACCAAGCACCTGGCCGCAGAGGCCCAACCTTATCGCTTCACCCTCAACTCATTTCAAGCCGAGGTAAGGCGGTTTTTGAAAGCATCTAGGCAATCCATCGATTTTTTAATCTGTATTTTTGATTCATACAGATTTCATGAAATTTGGATATTTTGTGCATTTTTAATTATCCATAAGACGGCTAGTCTGATTTCATCAATAAAATACAAAACATCCACATAAAAATTAATTGACAGAACATGGATTTTTGTTAAGCAAAATCAATTACTTCGCAAAAAATGAAAAACTCGAAATTAACAAAAATGTGCTAAAAAAATCAAAATTCATCTAAAAAATGAATTAAGAAATTGAATTTTTCGACCATTTAGATTTTTGAAAAACAGTTTTTGATATTTTTTCCAGAACAGTTTTTAATAATTTTCACTAATCAACACAGGGGTTCAAAAGTAGCCAGAAGGGCTGTTTTTTGGCGATTGACGGCTGAATGGCCTCGGCCGGGCCTGCGGACTGACCCGAACAGGCCGATGGCCGTGCGCAGAAAACCCAACGGAGGAAAGCGTTGTTCCGCGAGCTACTTCTTTTTCGGGGTTTTGCGCTTTTTGGGGGGTAGGGCGCCTCCGCAAGCGCTTAGAGAAAGGGTTGCCATCGCCAATGAAGCAAAAAATGCCTCTAGCGCTTACGCTGAAAGCGCTAGCAGCTATAAAAAACATAGCAACAACCAAGGCACCTCCCATCCATCCAACGGCCTCAGCAACCGCCAAACAAGGCGGCCAGAGCGGCCATGCCACACTCTCGCTCTTACAGCAGGTGGTTATGTCTTCTACAGAGTGGGCCCAGGCGGCCCTGCAGTCGTTTGATGCGGTGGTGAACGCCACCGAAGGTTTTCGTGGCCGGCCCGGGCAGCGGCTGATGGCCGAGCAGGTGGCGCGCACGTTCAGCAGCGCCACGCTGGGCAAGGTGGATGAAGAAGGTGGCGAGGCCGCGCCCACGCGCTCCATTGCCGTTATCCAGGCGGGCACGGGTGTGGGCAAGTCGCTGGCGTACTGCGCGCCGGCCATTGCGCTGGCGCTGTCGCGCGGTACGCGGGTGTTGATCTCTACCGCCACGGTGGCGCTGCAGGAGCAGCTGGTCAACAAGGACCTGCCCGCGCTGGCCGCGCTGATGCCGCAGCCCTTCAAGTTTGCGCTGGCCAAGGGGCGCGGGCGCTATGTGTGCAAGCTCAAGCTCGACCGCCTGGCCGGCACGGGTGAGGCTGAGGAAGAAGGCGAAGACGACCTGTTTGCCGAGGAAGAAGCCGCCGCCCGCGCCAAGCGCCCCCGGCACGAGACCGAGGCGCGCATGCAGTTCTACTCGACCATGGCGCAGACGCTGTCGAAAGGCGCGTGGGATGGCGACCGCGACAGCCTGGACACGCCACCCGAGCCCGAGGTGTGGAGCCCCGTGGCGGCCGAAGGTGCATCGTGCACCGGCAAGCACTGCCCGGCCTTCAGCCAGTGCACTTATTACGACAAGCGCAAGGAGCTGGTGGGCGCGCAGGTCATCGTCGCTAACCACGATTTGCTGCTGTCGTCGCTGGGCGCACGCGTGCTGCCCGAGTTGGACAACTGCCTCTTGGTGCTGGACGAAGCCCACCACCTTCCCGCCACGGCGCTAGACCAGTTTGCTTGCAGCATGGATTTGTCGCGCATCACCTGGATCGAGCGCCTGTCGAGCCGGGGCCTGCGCATTGGTGCGCTGCTGGAGGTGGAGGAGATTGCCGACATCCCCAAACATTCGGCCCAATTGCGGCAGACGCTGCAAGACCTGGCGCGCATCGTGATGGACGTGTATGGCGCGCAGCTCAAAAGCCAGCCCAACGCCTGGGGCCCGGCGCGTGTGCGCGTGCCGCGTGGCGAGCTGCCTGAACAACTCATTGCCCCGCTGGGCCTGCTGGCCGCAAGTGCCGAGGGCTTTCTCGACGCCCTGCGCGCCATCAGCAAGGCGCTGCGCGCCGAGATGCGCGACAAGCCCGACGAGGCCAAGCGCCTGTCCACGCTGTACGCACAAATCGGCATGCTGGCCCCGCGCCTGGAAGAGCTGCACGCCACGGCGCAACTGCTGCTGCAGGATGCGCCCGAGGGCGCGGTACCGGCGGCCAAATGGTTCACGCTGGAGGTGGATGGCGACTTCATTGTGGTCAAGGCCCACGCCAGCCCCATCCTGCCCGGCACTACGCTGCGCAACCACCTGTGGAGTGCGGTGCGCGGTGCGGTGCTCACATCGGCCACGCTCACCAGCTGCGGGCACTTTGACTTCTTCTTGCGCGAGGCGGGCCTACATGGCGACGAGGCCGCAACCACACTCGAAGTGCCAAGCCCCTTCAACTACGCAGCGCAGGGCACGCTGATTGCTGCAGAGACGCATGCCGACCCAAAGAACGCCGCGCAGTTCACCGCCGAGATGGTGGACGCGCTGCTGCACGACATTGCCCGCGTGGAATACGGCGCGCTGGTGCTGTTCACCTCACGCGAGCAAATGCGCCAGGCCGTGGATGCGCTGCCCACCGCCATGCGCAGCGTGGTGCTGGTGCAAAACGCGCTGCCGCGCACGCAGCTGCTCAAGCGCCACCGTGAGCGCGTGGAGAACGGCGAGCCCTCGGTCATCTTCGGCATGCAGTCGTTTGGCGAGGGGCTGGATTTGCCCGGGCGCCTGTGCGAATCGGTCTTCATCACCAAGCTGCCCTTTGCCCCGCCCGACGACCCGGTGGGCGAGGCCCGCGCCGAATGGCTGCGCGCCGTGGGGCGCGACCCGTTCAGCGAGCTGGTAGTGCCCGCCACGGCCATCCGCCTCGCGCAATGGGTGGGCCGCGCCATCCGCACCGAAGACGACCAGGCCCATGTGTACTGCTACGACAAACGCCTGACGCGCACTAGCTATGGACAGCGGCTGCTTAAAGGCTTGCCACCGTTTGCGCTGGAGCAACGCGCGCCTCTTTGAGACTTTGAGAGCCGGGCTGCGACGCTGTACAGTCGCAGCCCTTTTCCCCAAACAACCAGAAAGAACCCCATGCCCAACACCGTGCCTGCCTGCCCCCAATGCGGCCTGGAGAACACCTACCCCGATGGCACCAACTACGTGTGCCCCGACTGCGCCCATGAATGGCCCCAGGTGGCCGACACCGCCGAATCCGATGCCAGCGACGCTGGCGACGGCGTGGTGCGCGACGCCAACGGCAACCCGCTGGCCGATGGCGACGCGGTGATCCTGGTAAAAGACCTCAAGGTCAAGGGCTCGTCGTCTTCGCTCAAAAAGGGCACCAAGATCAAGAGCATCCGCCTGGTCGACGGCGCAGACGGCCACAACGTGGACTGCAAGACCGACCTGGGCAGCATGTTGCTGAAGTCGGAGTTTTTGAAGAAGGCCTGAGCCCCAGATGACATACCCACCGCTTCAAGATGCTGCACCCCAGGTGCCCGTGGTACGGGTGGTGCAAGGCGACTTGCTGAGCCAGGATGTGGATGTCATCGTCAACGCCTGGAACCGCAACATCATCCCGTGGTGGTTGCTGGTGCCGCAAGGCGTTTCCGGGGCCATCAAGCGCCGGGCGGGGTATCAGCCTTTTCGTGAGTTGGCACGCCATGGCCCCATGCCGCTGGGCAGCGCCGTGCTCACCGCTGCGGGGCGCTTACCGTACCAGGGCATCATCCATGTGGCGGGTATCAGCATGTGGTGGGTGGCCTCGCAGCAGTCGATCCAGAAATCGGTGCAATCCGCCATGGCGGTGGTCCATCAACACCGCATCGCCTCTGTGGCATTTCCGGTGATTGGCGGCGGCACCGGCGGGGCACAAGCCGACCAGGCCTTGCAATGGATGCAAGAGGTCTTCAACACCACACCCACTCAGGCAGAGGTCAGGGTGGTGAGGTATTCACCGCAGTAAACAGCGCAGGGACCAAGATCGGCACGGGCACCTGCTATGGCGCTTGCCGGGCCAGTTCAGTCACCACGCGCTCCACGCCCGACACCACGCGCGCCAGGCGCTCGAAATCGACCTTGTCGGGAGTGTCTTGGCTGCTGTGGTAGTGCGGGTAGCGGTAGGGCGCCGTGTCCGTCACCATGAGTGCGGGGTAACCCGCGTCGATGTAGGCCGCATGGTCCGAATAGTCCACCCCAGGGATGAACCGGGGCGCCGCAATGCCCTCCGACGGAAAAGAGGTGTGCGAGCGAAACGAGCGCACCACTGTGCGCACCAGGCCCAGGTCGCC
This sequence comes from Acidovorax sp. 106, assembly GCF_003663825.1. NCBI lineage: Bacteria > Pseudomonadati > Pseudomonadota > Betaproteobacteria > Burkholderiales > Comamonadaceae > Acidovorax > Acidovorax sp. 106. Next base: position 1,735,937 of record NZ_RCCC01000001.1, read on the forward strand.
CGTGGCCCCCACAAAGGCGATGAAATGGCCCTCTGAGGGGTAGAGCAGGCTCAGAGGCCATGGGTACTTTTGCGAACCCGCTACGTCTGAGTAATAGCCCATGGTCTCCAGCGACAACATGGCGACCACGCGGGTGTTTTGTGCCGCCAGGGCTTTGGCATGGACCTGGCTCCCCATCAAAGGGGTTTTGAAATAGGGTGGCTCTTCGTTGGTGTAGAGCACAAACAGGATGTCGGCAGAGGTGTCCCCCTGATTGCGCAGGCTGCGGGCCAGCTCCAGCACAGCCGCAGTGCCCGTGGCGTTGTCATTGGCGCCAGGGGTGTGGTGGGCAGAGTCGTAATGCGCGCCCACCACCACGGTGCGCTGGCCTGGGGCCGTGCGGCTGGGCAACAGGGCCTGCAGGTTGCGCACCGGCTTGCCCGCCACGGTGTATTCCTGCCGCTCGACCCCATAGCCCATGGCAGCGAGTTGCTGCTCCAAATACGTGGCCACTGATTCCAACGCCGCAGGGTTGCGCAAGTTGTGCTCTTGCTGGGCGACGGTGGATACATGGGCGCGCAAGCGGTCGGCCAGCGCTGATTCCTGCGGCGTCAGGGCGGGCAATGCGCCCCGGTGGGAGTGCAGCGGCATGGTGGTCATCACCAGCACGGCACAGGCCACCACAGCCAACACGCCCACCACTGCGGCGCCAATGCGCAGCACACTTTGCACAAGACGGACCACAAACGGGTGAACTCGCATGGAAAATCGGAGGTTTATTGGGAAGAAAGACGACAGGCCGCGTTGGCGGTGCCGAAGCCAGGCTGCCACCGGACACAGCCCGATCCCGCGATTCTCTGCGAAAGACCGTCAGCCAACCTATGTCGACCCACGCCCAACCCCAACGCCGCAGGTACGCACGCCACGCAGCGCAGGTGGCGTTGGCCTGGGGCGCCATCGTGCTCTCGTGCCATGCCGTAGGCGGCACGGGCGAATACCCGCTGCCCTCGCCCACCGCAGGTGAGGTACTGGTCTACCGCTCTTGTGGCTGTGGCGATGCGTGCTGGGTGGCCGAGGTGCGCGATGCGCGTAAACGCACCGTGAAGGCCCGGCTGCGCTGCGACTGTGAGCAACTGCACGCCAGCGTGGCGCCGGGCCTGAAAGAGGCCTTGCATGCCGAGCGCTGCGATGCCATCTACGCCGAAGGCGACGGCACCGACAAGGCCGACAAGCCCACCGCGATTGCCCGTGCACTTCGGCAGCTGCTGGGCCGCCGCTGAACGGCGATACTGCCAAAGCACCGCAACGCCTGCAGCCCTCCCCGCGTCACACAGCTCCCATGCTTCCCATCGCCGTCATCGACTTTGAAACCACCGGTATGTCGCCCGGCCAGGGCGCGCGTGCCACCGAGGTGGCCATCGTTTTGTTGGAAAGCGGAAAAGTGGTGGACCGCTTCCAAAGCCTGATGAAGACGGGGGCATGGATACCGCCCTTCATCACCGAGCTGACGGGCATCACCAACGCCATGGTGCAGGAGGCACCGGAGGCCGCCAGCGTGATGCGCGATGCGGCACGGTTTGTGGGCGATGCGCCCATGGTGGCGCACAACGCGTCGTTCGACAGCAAGTTCTGGCAGGCCGAGCTGGCCCTGGCCGACACGCCCGCACCGCAGCCCTTTGCCTGCACCGTGCTGCTGTCGCGCCGCCTGTACCCCCAGGCGCCCACCCACAAGCTGGGGCCGCTGGTGCAGCACCTGGGCCTGCCGCGCGCGCAGCGGGCCCACAGGGCACTGGCCGATGCGGAGATGGCCGCGGCACTGCTGGCGCGCATGCAGCACGACCTGGCCACCCAATGGCAGGTGCCAGCGGCCGACTTTGCGCTGCTGCAGGGCCTGCAGCGCTGCGCCCTCAAAGCCCTGCCGCAATGGCTGCAGCGGCAGGCCAAGGCAATGCCCCCAACCGCCCCCACCACCACAGCGGCGCAAGCATCCCCGCAGCAAATGTGCTTGCTATTTAATTAATAGCTGCCAGCGCTTGATGAGCAAGCGCTAGAGGCACTTTTTTATCCAATCCAAAAATCACTGGGTGCAGGGCAAAAGTCTGGGCTTGTCGGGTTCATGCCTACGGGTGCAAATGGTTACCACGGGGGGCGGGGGGCATGGCTACGATGCCGCCCGGAGGAGCACAACCCAATGACACTCAATGCACCGGCAACGCCATGGCTGGCCAAGGTACCGCTGGGGGCGGAAGGGCAGGCACACGCGCTGCTCATCGTGCACGCCGACCGGGCCATTGCACCCACACCGGCGCTGCGCCAGGTGGTGGAGTTTGAGGACAACGGGCAGGGCGGTTTCATCAGCGCAGCGCAGGCCCTGGATGGCCGCTGGGGTTACATCGATGCGCAGGGCCAGTGGCTGATTGCGCCCACGCTGGACAACGCGCGCGGCTTTTCTGACGACGGCCTGGCCCGCTTTTGCCGCGACGGACGCTGGGGCTACATCGACCTGCTGGCGCAAGAGGCAATCGCTGCGCAATTTGAAGACGCGCGCCCCCTGCGCAACGGGCTGGCCGCCGTGAAGACGGGGCAACACTGCTGGCGCATCATCGACCGCCAAGGTCGGTTCACTTGCGAATCTACCTTCCACCAACTGGACAACTTTGGCGCCGTGGGCCTGGCACTGGCCGAGCAGTGGGACCCACGCAGCAACCAGCGCCTGCGCGGCTATGTGGACCACCAGGGGCGGTGGGTGATTGCCGCCCGCTTTGCGCAGGCCCGTGCCTTTGACGACCATGCCGTGACGGCGGCCTCGGTGGACGGAGAGACCTGGGGGTTGATCGACGCCGAAGGGGCATGGGTGCTCAAGCCCTACTACCCGTGCATCGAGGCCTTCAACAGCGAAGGGCTGGCCTACTACGACGAGCCGGACAGCTGGGACAACGGCCACGGTTACCTGAACACGCGGGGCAAGGTGGTGGTCAAAGGCGGGCGCCACCTCAGCCGCCACATGGCCTGCGCGGTGGTGGCGGACAGCTATGACGGCACGCGCTTTCTGGACGCCCACGGCAAGCTGCTGCAGGGCCCCGCGCTGAGCTACGCCAGCGACTTCCGCGCCGAAACCGAATGCGCCGTGGCGCGGCTTGCCACCCCAGCCCACCGCCCAGACCCCACCACCAGCGCCTGGGGGCTACTGCACACCAGTGGGCGCTGGGTGCCCGCAGCGCCAGGCCTTCTGGAGCCTCTGACCGACGGTAACGGCTGGATACCCAACACCCTGCCCGACACACCGCTGGTGCCGTTCTTGACCACCGACGGCCACCTGGCTTGGATGGACAAGGAGGGCCAAGTGGTATGGCGCGCCAAGTACGAATCAGGGCAGGTATCGCTGCGCGACACGCAGGGCCACACGCTGTGGAGCAGTGGCCCCTTGCCGAACTTGCCGCACTGCAGCGCACCCCGCCCGTTTTTCCATCGGTCTGCCAGCGACCACCTGGAGCAGATCGCCTGCATTGACGATGTGGCCGACTACGCCCAAACCCTGGCCGCCGAAGCCGAAGAAAGGCTGCACCACCTGGCCCAAGGCCTGCCAACGCAGCCCCTCACCGACGCATCCGAAGCCGATGAAGAGGAGGGGGCCGATGACGACGATGACCCCCAAGCCGCCAACCAGCGCCACACCGTGGTCGTGCGCCGCGTGGCGCGCGCCTACCTGAGCGAAGAGCACAACGGCCCCTACGCCTTCATGGGCGAAGGGCTGGCCCAGGCCGTGGAGCAGCTGCGCCAAGCGCTGCACTCTCGCCTGCAAGCCCATTGGGGCCACGCCGACCCTGACCCGGAACATGCCGCCCCCTGGCACCACAGTGGCGCCACCATGGCCGCCTGGAACCTGCCGCTGCACCAACCCCTGGTGGCAGACACGCCGGACAAGCTGGTGTGCGTGCCCGAGGCCAACACCCTGTGGCTCAGCCTCTACCCCCAGGCCGACACGGGCGATGGCGATGCCTGGTGGGAGCTGTGGCTGATGGTGGCACCGAGCGTGGACGCACTGCAAGCCGCACAACACGCACGCGATGCACGACGGCCCATGGCTGCACACAGCCCTGGCGTGCCGAACCCCTGTTTGCCCGACGCTGAAGAAACACTGACAGCCAACAATCCACCCACCACGCGCGAGGCTTGGCGGTTGGCCGTGGAACAGGACCCCAGCGCCATCGGCCAAATGCCTGCAGTTTGGCTGGACGATGCCCTGGTCGACACGGCTTTGGCCGCAGCGGCCCAAGTGCTGGGCGATATCCCCCCCGCCTGGCATACGCCCGAACGGCTACACGCCCTGGTGAGCCAGGGCCTGGCCCAGGCGCGTGAGATTCCGCCACACTGCATGACGCGGGACGCGCTGCTGCTGGCCCGCGAGCGGTATGCCGGAGACCCCGACTGGGACTGGCACGACCAGCGCTGCAGCCAAGTCCCCCCACTCGCCCCCAACCGGTGGGACCACAACAGCCTGTACGACCTCTGGGGCTGCCTGCTGACCCCTGCTTTGGCACTGCACGCCGTGCAATGCGGTGCACCGCTGCGCACTGTGCCGCACTGGCTGCGCACCGATGCGCTGGAGCATGCCGCGCTGCAGGCCGACATCTACAACATCAGCTACATCGCTGCGGACAAGGTCACCCCCGCACTGGCGCAGCGCGCTGTGCTGCACGACTACGGCCGCCTGATCACCCACGTACCCCAGGCGCTGATCACGCCCGCGCTGTGCCTGGCATCGGCCCGCGCCAATGGCCTCACGCTGCAAGACATCCCCGAGCCCCTGCGCAGCGCCGAGGTGTGCGTGGCAGCGCTGGAGGACCGGAACGACGTGTTCCACCACGTTCCCCCACACCTGGCTGCGGACGTGACCACCCGGCTGATCGACAACGACCTGGCCCGTGCCCGCCAGAAGGGCGAGCCCCGCCATGGCAGCCACTGGCACGTGCAGCGGGCCTGGGCCCACCTGTGGAGCCGCCAAGCCGCACTGGCGCTGCAAGACGCGCTGCAGGGCTTGCCACACGCCCGCTACCCACAACACGCGCACTACGTACTGGCCAGCGCCTACCGGGCACTGGGACACACCCGGCAGGCGGCGCTGGAGGCATCGACCGTGCTCTCGCTGCAATCGCCCTACACCGCCGAATGGGACGCACACGAAGACACCACCTGGCTGGCCCCGCTGGCGCGCGAACACATGCGGGCGGCGGACGAGGCCACGCTGGTGCAGCAGCTGCAAAGCCACCCCCGCACATTGGCCGATGTGCCCCGTGCGCGCATCACCCATGCCATGGTGGATGCTGCGCTGCGGGCCGACGAGGGTGCCGTGTGCTTTGTACCCAAGCGGCTGATGACGCCCGCACGCTACGCCGCTGCGCTGCGCCAGGGCGTGAAAACTTGGGAACAGATTCCGGCCCCCATGCTGAGCGAAGAGGCCTGCGCCGACCATGTGCGCGAGGCGGGATGGCGGCTGCCCGATGTGCCCACGCCATGGCGCACCGTGGCGGTGTGTGCCGTGGCCATGCAGGCCAGTGCCAGCGCGCTGCAGCATGTGCCCGCACGCTTGCAGCCCCAGGCGCTGCAAGCGGCGCAGGCCCTGGCCGTTCAGACCGTCAGCGACAGCCAGGAGCAGGGCGCCATCGCCCAACGGCTGGCAGAACAACTGGCTGTGCAATGGCAAGCCCTGCAGCGCACACCCGGCATGCCGTGGATGCAGCGCGCCCGCAGGCAAGGGGGCTGGGTGGCGCTGCTGGCATGCAGCCTCATGACACCGTCCTCCCAAGCGCCCACGCAGGGTGGCTTGGTGGGATGGATGCAGCAGCGCCCCGTGCTGGCCTTGCTGCTGCACCTGTTGGGCGGGGCCTGCGCCATGGTGGGACATGCCTTCGTGTCGGTGGGTGCATGGCGGGCCGAGGGCGCCTATGCCGGGCTGGCCAGCTTCACGCTGCTGGGGTTTTCTGAACTGTATTGGGCCTGGCGCTTTGTGTGGACCGAGCCCGCACGCCCCCTGCTGGGCACCACTGCAGCCCTCGTCGCCGCCTACGTGCTGTGCTGGTGGCCGCTGTACCGCAAGGCAGGGCAAGCGCTGGCCCAGCCGCGCCCAGACCGCACCTGACCCCAGGCACGGTGGAGGGCAGGCTGAGCAGGTGGTTTGGAGCCTGTGCTAACATTTTGGCTCTTATGCAACGCAGCCTGCCCCTGTCCACCCTATCGCTAAGCCTACTAGTGCTCGGCCGGGGTCTGCCTGCGTTCGCCTCTCCTGTTGCCACTTCGCGCAACACCTGACTTCCCCCTGACCCCGGCCCACAAACCAGCCTTTGCACACGCAAAGGGCTGCAGGGGATGTCGTCCGTTCGTTGACCTTTGATGACCCCGTGCCCGGGCACTGCGCAGCCAATGCACCCATGCGCTGCCCCGGCACCCACCGTTTGTGGAGCCTTTCATGATGATCGCCAAACCCGCTACCAAGTACCAAGGCATCGCCCCCATCAATTTGCCCGACCGCCAATGGCCCAGCCGCACCATTGCCCGCGCGCCCATCTGGCTCTCGACCGATCTGCGCGACGGCAACCAGGCGCTGTTCGAGCCCATGAACGGCGAGCGCAAGATGAAGCTCTTTCACGAACTGGTGCGCATCGGCTTCAAGGAGATCGAGGTCGGCTTTCCAGCCGCGTCGCAGACCGACTTTGACTTTGTGCGCCGCCTCATCGACGAGAACCTGATCCCCGACGATGTGACCATCATGGTCATGACGCAATCGCGCGAAGACCTGATCGCGCGCACCGTAGAGGCGGTGAAGGGTGCGCCCCGCGCCATCGTGCACCTGTACAACGCCACCGCGCCTGCGTGGCGGCGCATTGTGTTTGGCATGAACGTGACGCAGGTGATGCAGCTCATCGCGCACCATGTGGGCTACCTCAAGCAGCTCACCGACGCGCAGCCGGGCACACAGTGGACCTTGCAGTACTCGCCCGAAACCTTCAGCGCCACCGAGCTGAATGTCTCGCTCAAGGCCTGCCAGACCGCTATTGCCGCATGGAACGCAGGCCCCGGCCGCCCCATCATCATCAACCTGCCCACCACGGTAGAAAACGCCACGCCCAACGTGTTTGCCGACCAGATCGAGTGGATGCACCGCCACCTTGTGCCGCGTGAGCACATCGTGCTGTCGGTGCACCCGCACAACGACCGGGGCACGGGCGTGGCCGCCGCCGAGCTGGCCATGATGGCCGGGGCCGACCGCGTGGAAGGCTGCCTGTTTGGCAACGGCGAGCGCTGCGGCAATGTGGACATCGTGACGCTGGCGTTGAACCTGTACACCCAGGGTGTGCACCCTCACCTCGACTTCTCTGACATCACCGCCGTGGCGCGCGTGGCCGAGGAATGCACCTCGCTGCCGGTGCACCCGCGCCACCCGTATGCGGGCGACCTCGTTTTCACCGCGTTCTCGGGCTCGCACCAGGATGCGATCAAGAAGGGCTTTGCCGCGCAAGACCCGAATGCGCTGTGGGAGGTGCCCTATTTGCCCATTGACCCGGCCGACCTGGGCCGCACCTACGACAGCGTGATCCGCGTGAACAGCCAGTCGGGCAAGGGCGGCATTGCCTTCTTGCTCGAACGCGAACACGGCGTGGTGATGCCCCGGCGCATGCAGGTGGAGTTCAGCGCCGTGGTGCAGCGCCACACCGACACCAGCGAGACCGAAATGGGCGCCGCCCAGTTGTGGGAGCTGTTTCAGGCCACCTACCTGCGCGCCCCGGCGCAGCCTGCCGTGGTGTGCCACAGCCACCGGCTGGACGAAGACGGGCAGGGCATTGAGTTGGATGTCTCCATCGAAGGCGTGCGCCAGACGCTGCGCGGCCAGGGCAATGGCCCCATTGCCGCCACGGTGGACGCGCTGGGCTTGCCCCTGCGCGTAGACCACTACGAAGAACGGGCCACCGGCACCGGTGCCAACGCCCAGGCGCTGGCCATTGTGGAAGCCGCGATGGACGGCGTGACGGGCTCTACCTTTGGTGCGGGCACCAGCCACAACATCGTCACCGCCTCGGTGCAGGCCATTGTGAGCGTGGCCAACCGGCTGGCCCAGCGGCGCAACCAAGCCCAGCCCCAGGTGGCGCAAAGCGCCTGAGGCGCGATGATGGCCCAAAGCCCGTTCTGGGCACTGGGCAACGCATGCAAGACACCGGTCACAAGCCGGTGTTTTACCCGGCATCTCTTACTATGAATAACATAGCTTTTAGCGCTTGCTGGATGCGCCTTACAGGCACTTTTTACGATAAATAACCTTGCCCCAGTCAACGCCTGGGGCCCATGCGGGCAAGCATCCGTTAACCTTCGGGCCATGCGATCTTTCCATCGATCTTTCTGTGCTGTGTGGCTGGCCTCGGCCGCCGTTTTGCTGGTGGGCTGCGGAACCGTGCGCCCACCGTCCACCGGCTCGGCAGAGCCCGCCCCTTGGCCCACGCAGCGGTCTGCGGGCACCACGCTGTCAGACGAGCAGGCCCACGGCATTGCCATCCACGCCCTGGGGCTGGTGGGCACGCCGTATCGCTATGGCGGCAACACCCCCGAATCGGGCTTTGACTGCAGCGGGCTCATTGGCTATGTGTACCGCAACCAGGTGGGCACCGCCCCACCACGCACCGTGGCCCAGCTCAGCGGCTGGGGCCAGGTGATTGACGGCAGCGAGCTGCGCACCGGTGACTTGGTGGTTTTTGGCCGAGGCCGCAACCCATCGCACGCCGGGATCTACGTGGGCGAAGGGCGCTTTGTGCACGCACCGTCCACCGGCGGCACGGTGCGCATGGACCACCTGGAATCCAAATACTGGGCACGGCAAAACGCGGCATTCCGCAGGCCCTGATTCTGGTGCGGTGGAACCCGTTTTCCGACGCACCCGTTGCAGCTACTGCCGCCGCGCGCCACTGAAGCGCAGCGCCTTCACCACCAACTGAAAGGCGGGTGAGAGCTGGCGCTTGCTGGGGTAGTACAGATGGTAGCCCGCAAATTTGGGGCACCAGTCCTGCAGCACGCGCACCAGCCGGCCCGCATGGATGTGCTGCATCAACTCGTCCTCCGGCAGGAGCGAAAGGCCAAGCCCCGCCAGCGCTGCGTCCACCTGCGGCGGCGCGGTGTTGAAGATCAGTGGACCATCCACGCGCACGTTCACCTTGCGGCCGCGTTTTTCGAAGTCCCACACATACAGTCCGCCCGACGTTGGCATGCGCTGGTTAATGCACTGGTGCGCGGTCAGGTCGCCTGGCGCCCTGGGGATGGGATGGCGCTGGAAATACTCAGGTGACCCCACTACGGCCATCTGCAGCGGCGGGCCGATGGGGACCGCAATCATGTCGTTGTCGATGGTGTTGCCCATGCGCACGCCCGCGTCAAAACGGTCTGCCACGATGTCGCGAAAGCCATAGTTCATATCGAACTCCAGCTTGATGTCCGGGTACTCGCGCAGAAGCGGCATGAGCTTGGGAAGCAGCACCGTGTGCATCACGTTGTCACCGCAGGTGATGCGTACTGTGCCCGCTGGTTTGTCGCGCAGTTCGGTCAATGCGGCCAGCTCGGACTCGATCTCGTCAAAGCGATGGCCGATGGCCTTCATCAGGCGCTCGCCAGCGGTGGTGGGCGCCACGCTGCGCGTGGTGCGCGTCAGCAGGCGGATCTGCAGGCTTTCCTCCAACCCGCGGATGGCCTGACTCAGTGCGGACTGCGTGACACCCAGGGTACCCGCAGCCTTGGTGAAACTGCCCTCGCGGGCCACCGTGACGAAGGCCAGCAAATCGTTGAAGTTGCGTCTTGGCATGTGCTACCTGTGCCCCGTTTTTTCACCATTTATTAATTGGCTAATAAGCGCATTAAGTATTCATTATCTAGTCAACACTCGGCCAGATGCGCAAAATTCTTCCACGGTGACCTAGGGACCCTCTGCACAAATCACCGCGCCTTGTACAACCCCAGGAGATAGACCCATGAACACGCTTATCGACCGCGCCACTGGCGCACTCCGAGAGCCCGCAGCCAGTGCGGGTGATCGCCGTGAATTCCTCAAGGCTGCCAGCGCAGGTGTCGCCATCGCAGCTACTTCCGGCACGCTGGCCACGGCCAGCGCATCGGCCCAGACGGCCACCGGTACGAAAGCTGCGGCAAACCTGCCCAGCGGCGCCTACAACTTCTACATCAGCCGGAGCGTCACGATGCGCCCGGTGCGCTTTCAAAGCCAGTACCAGATGTCAGTGGCGGGCAACCTGTTTGTGCCCCACAACCTCGACCGTGGCCGCAAGCATGCCGCCCTGGTAGTGGGCCACCCCATGGGCGCCGTCAAAGAGCAAAGCGCCAACCTGTACGCCACCAAGATGGCAGAGCAGGGCTACGTGACCTTGTCGCTGGACCTGCCTTTTTGGGGCGGCAGCGAGGGCCAGCCGCGCAACGCAGTGTCGCCCGACCTGTATGCCGAAAGCTTCAGCGCTGCGGTGGATTTTCTCAGCAGCCAGGCCTTCGTCGACCCGCAGCGGATCGGCGCCATTGGCGTGTGCGGCAGCGGCAGCTTTGTGATCAGCGCCGCCAAGATCGACCCGCGCATGAGGGCCATCGCGACGGTGAGCATGTACGACATGGGCGCTGCCAACCGCCACGCACTGCGCCGCTCACAAACGCTGGAGCAGCGCAAGCAGATCATCGCCACCGCTGCGCAGCAGCGCCAGGCAGAGTTCAACGGCGCGCCAGTGCAAACCACCGGCGGCACGGTGCTGGAACTCACGGCTGACACCCACCCCATCCAGCGCGAGTTCTTTGATTTCTATCGCACGCCGCGCGGCGAGTTCACGCCGCCGGGCGCGTCACCCCGCACGACGACGCAGCCCACGCTCACGAGCAATGTCAAGTTCATGAACTTCTACCCGTTCAACGACATCGAGACGATCTCGCCGCGCGCCCTGTTGTTTATCGCCGGCACCGAGGCGCATTCGCGCGAGTTCAGCGAAGACGCCTACCAGAAGGCGGCAGAACCCAAGGAGCTGCACTGGGTATCCGGCGCCGGCCACGTGGACCTGTACGACCGGGTGACGCTGATCCCGTGGGACAAGCTCACGGCATTCTTCGGCAAGCACCTGGTGGCTGCGAGCGCCGGGTGACAGAGCGGAAAGCCCTCCAAGCGGCCCCCGGTCTCGGCGCATGCGACACCCCACTGCAGGCTGAGCCAGGGGCACGCCAAGAGCATTGGGGAGGCGTCTTTGCGATGTCGTTGTGCGTATTCGCACTGATCGCATCCGAGTTCATGCCGGTGAGCCTGCTCACCCCGCTGGCGTTTGACTTGAAGATCACCGAGGGCATAGCGGGCCGCGGCATCGCCATCTCAGGCGCCTTCGCAGTGGTCACCAGCCTTGGCATCGCGACCGTGGCCGCCCGGGTGCGCCGCAAGACCCTGCTGCTGGCGCTGACCGCGCTGATGTGCGTATCAGGCTTCGTGGTGGCCATCGCAGACACCTATGCCACCTATATGTCCGGGCGCGCGCTGATTGGCGTGGTGGTTGGCGGCTTCTGGTCGATGTCGGCCGCAACCGCGATGCAGCTGGTAGCCCCAGCTCACGTGCCGCGTGCACTGGCCATCTTCAACGGCGGCAACGCCTTGGCCACCGTGATTGCGGCGCCGCTTGGCAGTTACCTCGCATCCGTCGTCGGCTGGCGCGGCGCGTTCTTCAGCCTGGTTCCCATCGCAGTCATCGCGTATGTGTGGCTGTGGTTCAGCCTGCCGGACATGGAGATCCGACAGCGTGAGGCGGGCTCCAGCGCTTCGGTGTGGGCGCTGCTCCAGCGCAAGCGTGTGTTGCTGGGCATGCTGGCGGCGGGGGTGTTCTTCATGGGGCAATTTGCACTGTTCACGTATCTGCGGCCCTTTCTGGAAACGGTGACGCAGGTTGACGCCACCACGCTGTCGCTGGTGCTGTTGGTCATCGGGGTGTCGGGTCTGGCTGGTACGGCGGCGATCGGGTGGTTTTTGAGGAAGCGCTTTTACGGAACGCTTGCGATCATTCCGGCCGTGATGGCATCGATTGCACTGGCGCTGACCGCAGCGGGCCCGTCGGTAGCAACCACCACCGCGCTGCTAGCGTTATGGGGCCTGGTGGCCACAGCCGCCCCGGTGGGCTGGTGGAGTTGGATCGCCCGCAGCCTGCCGCACGATGCTGAAGCCGGCGGCGGCCTGATGGTGGCGGTGGTGCAGGTGTCGATTGCGCTAGGTGCCACTGTTGGTGGCGTACTCTTCGATACGAACGGGTACCCCAGCGTGTTTGCCTTGAGTGCCGGGTTGCTGCTGCTCAGCGGATTTCTGGTAGGCCTGACGGCGCGCGCTGACCGCACCACTGCGATAGGACACACGACATGACCTGTTTCACAGCTATCCCAATCTTCACGCCCGTTGCCTGCCACATCCACGCACGCGTTCGCCGCACTGCACTGGCGGGGATGGGTCTTTGGGCCATGGCCGCGATCGCGTTCTCGAGCACAGCCCACGCGCAGCCAGCGACCAGCCCGGCGGCCCAAACCCAGCCACCCAGCCGCGCGTGGATGACCATCGGCCAGCGCCGCTTTGGCATCACGCTGGCGGATACGGCAGCGGCACGGGCGTTTGCAGCGGCCATGCCGCTGTCGCTGGAGATGGCCGATCTCAATGGCAATGAAAAACACGCCGATCTGCGCGAACCGCTGCCCGCCAGCGCCGCGCGGCTGGGCACCATCCGCAGCGGCGACCTGCTTTTGTACGGCACCCGGACCGTGGTGATCTTCTACGCCACCTTCGACTCGTCCTATTCCTACACCCGCCTGGGCCAGGTGGACAATCCCGCTGCCCTCACGCAAGCACTGGGCACGCAAGGCGTGCGCGTCACGTTCTCGCTGCAGTAGGCGGGCTCTTGTACCTCCAAACATGCCAACGCACTCAGTACCTCGACAGGAGATGCAGTTCATGAAAATTGAGTTCCGCGTGGACAGCAGGGTGATCGCGCTGGGGGAACTGGAGGACAACGCCACGGCGCGAGATTTTGCGACGCTGCTGCCGGTATCGCTGAGGCTGGTGGACTACGACGCCACCGAGAAGATTGCAGACTTGCCGCGAGCGCTGACCACGGCCAAGGAAGCGCAGGTGTGGACACCGGTAGCGGGCGATATAAGCTTCTACGCGCCATGGGGCAATCTCGCCATTTTTTACCGGGACGGTGTGGCGTCGGAAGGCCTCGTGCTACTGGGCCGCCTGGTATCTGGCACACAGGCCTTGCAACGCCCGGGCCCGCTCAACGTCAGGATCTCCCTGGCGCAGCCGCCCCACGCATGACGCTGCGCGACTCGCGCGCCGGCTGAAAGGCTGCAGATGGCCGCCGCTGCGACAATCGGGGCCACCATGACCCACGCACACCACTCCGCAAACCCCATCTCCACCCACGACACCACGCGTATTGATGACACGCGCATCAAGGCCGTGCGCCCGCTCATTACGCCCGCACTGTTGCAGGAATGGTTGCCCACACCGGACGCAGCGCAGACGCTGGTCGAAACCAGCCGCGCCGCGATTTCCCGCATCCTGCATGGGCAGGACGACCGGCTCATCGTGGTGGTGGGGCCGTGCTCCATCCATGACCACGCACAGGCGATGGAATACGCGCACCAGCTCAAGGTGCAGGCAGATGCACTGCAGGACGACCTGCTCATCGTGATGCGCGTGTACTTTGAAAAGCCCCGCACCACCGTCGGCTGGAAGGGCTACATCAACGACCCGCACCTGGATGGCAGCTTTGCCATCAACGAAGGGCTGGAGCTGGCGCGCAAGCTGCTGCTGGACGTGCTGGCCACCGGGCTGCCCGTGGGCACAGAATTTTTGGACCTGCTCTCGCCACAATTCATCAGCGACCTGGTGAGCTGGGGAGCCATTGGTGCGCGCACCACCGAGAGCCAAAGCCACCGCCAGCTGGCCAGCGGGCTGTCATGCCCCGTCGGCTTCAAGAACGGCACCGATGGCGGCGTGAAGGTGGCCAGCGACGCCATCCAGGCCGCACAGGCGGCGCACGCCTTCATGGGCATGACCAAGATGGGCCAGGCCGCGATTTTTGAAACGCGTGGCAACCAGGATTGCCACGTGATTCTGCGCGGCGGCAAGCAGCCCAACTACAGCACTTCCGATGTGGATGCCACCTGCACCGTGCTCAAGGCCGCAGGCCTGCGCGAGCAAGTGATGATCGACGTGAGCCACGCCAACAGCAGCAAGCAACACCAGCGCCAGATCACCGTGGCAGCCGAGGTGGCCCAACAGATTGCAGCGGGCGACGCGCGCATCACGGGTCTGATGATCGAGAGCCACCTGCAAGAGGGCCGCCAAGACATCGTGCCTGGGCAAGCGCTGCAAAAAGGCGTTTCGGTGACCGACGCCTGCATCAGCATGGCGCAGACGGTGCCCGTGCTGCAGGGCCTGGCGGCATCGGTGCGTGCGCGCCGGGCGCTGCGCAAGGCATAAACCCCAGCCCAATTGGCATGGCGGGGACGCGCTGTCACCACAGCGTCACGGTGTAGCATTGACCGCCATTTATCCCCTCATTCCATGTCGGTGACTTTGCCCCACAGCCCCCAGCCAGTGCACTGCAGCCTCCCGCCACGGGGGGCCGTGTGAGCATGGCTGGGCCGGTGCTATCGCCAGCAGAGTCCAAAAGGCTGCAGGCATTGCAGACCTATGCCATTTTGGACACCCCGCAAGAGGCGTCCTTCGACCAACTGGCCACCCTGGCCACATGGCTGTGCGATGCGCCCATGGCGGTGGTCAACTTTCTGGATGCTGGGCGGCAGTGGTTCAAGGCATCGGTGGGCGTGCCCCTGCGCGAGACACCGCGCTCGATCGCTTTTTGCGACCACGCATTGCTTACCCCCGAGGTGCCGACCGTGGTGGAAGACGCAACGCTGCACCCGCTATTTGCCACCAATCCGCTGGTGGTAGGCGAGCCCCACATCCGGTTTTACGCGTGCATTCCCCTGGTCACGGCCGAGGGCCATGCCTTGGGAACGCTGGCGGTGATGGATACCCGCAGCCGTGGCCTGAGCGGTGAATCCCTTCAGGCATTGCAGATGCTGGCGCGCCAGACCATGGACCAGCTGGAGCTGCGCCGACAAAAGCACCTGCTGGGCCAGATGCTGCAAGAGCGCGACCAGATGCATGCCACCTTGCGCCTGCAAGGCCAGGCACTGGAGGCCGCAGGCCGGGTGGCACGCCTGGGCGGCTGGATTGTGGAGTTACCCCACCAGCAGCTGACCTTGTCGCCTGAGATGGCGAAAGCCTTTGGCTTCACACAGGCCATCCCCACGCTGACCCAAGTGCTGGCGGCCTACACGCCCCCTTACCGCGAACGCATGTTGGCGGCATGGCATGCGTGCATGCATGCGGGCACGTCCATCAACGAGGTCGCTGAGATGGTGAGCCCCCAGGGCCAACTGCTGTGGGTGCGCACGGCAGGGCATGCGGTGCGCAACGCCCAGGGGCAGATCCTTCGCATCCAGGGGGCTTTTCAGGATGTGTCTGTACAACACCAGGCCGAGATGCAAGCCCAGCGCAACGCCCGCCACCATGCCGATTTGCTGCAGGTACAGCAGCAGATCTCGTCGCTGGACATGGCACTGCCCGATGCCCTGAAGCTGGTGGCCTATACGGTGCAGCAGCAAACCGGCGCGCGCGGCGCCATGATCGAGCTGCTGGAGGCAGAGCAGCTGGTAGCCAAGGCCTCGGTGGGCGATATGGTGCGGCCCGAAGGCAACCTGCTGTCGGTGCACGACAGCATCTTGTGGCCCGCGCTTCACAAGGGCCGCACCGTGTGGTGCAACGACACCCTGGCCGCAGGATGGGACATGGCCTCCATGCCCCACCGCTTTGGCGTGCGCTCGGTGATGGCAGCGCCTTTGCGGGCGGGCAACAGCATCGTGGGTTCCTTGAAAGTCACCTCAGACCTGCCCGAGGCCTTTTCTCGCAGCGATGTGGACCGGCTGGAAATATTGACGGAAGCGCTGGGCACCACCGTACAGCTGCGGCATGTGGCGAGCCAGTTGCAGGCCTCGGCCCAACAGTACCGCCTCATGTTCAACGAACACCCGCACCCCATGTGGGTGTATGAGCGCGCCAGCCTGCGCCTGCTGGCGGTGAACCAGGCCATGCTCTTGCAGTACGGCTATACCGAGGTGGAAATGCTGCAGATGCACCTGCTGGACCTGTGGCCCCCCAGCAAGCATGAAACCGTGCGCGCCGCAGTGCAATCGATCAGCCCCGAGCGTCGGCATGTGCCCGCCATTTGCCCGCAGGTGCGCAAGGATGGCAGCCTGTTTGATGTAGAAATAACGGCAGGCAGCATTAGCTTCAATGGCGTGGCCGCACGGCAGGTGCTGGCCATCGACATCACCGAGCGGCTGCAATCCGAGCGCGAGATTGCCCGCATGGCCCGCGCGCAAAAGCTGCTGAGCGCCTGCAACGAAACCCTGGTGCGAGCCACCTCCGAATCGGCCCTGCTGCAGGCCATTTGCCAGATTGCGGTGGACATTGGCGGCTACCGCATGGGCTGGGTGGGTTTGGCGCAGGACGACGAGCACAAGACCATTGCCCAAGTGGCGTATGCAGGCCACAGCCAGGGCTATCTGAAAAAGCTGCACCTGAGCTGGGACGCGCAAAGCCCCCACGGACAAGGCCCTGCAGGGCGGGCCGTGCGCACAGGTGAGCCTGTCATCGTGCACGACATCCGCAACAGCAATGATTTCGGCGAATGGACCCAGCGCATGCTGGACAACGGCTTTCACGGCATCGTTTGCCTGCCGCTGCGCGGGCCAAGCCGCGTCTTTGGCTTGCTGTACCTGTACGCGCCTGACATCCTGCACATCAGCGCCCAAGAAGTTGCGTTGCTGCAAGAACTGGCCAACGACCTGGCCTTTGGCATCAACAGCCTGCGCGCACACCAGGCACAGCAGCGCATGCTGGACTCGGTCATCAAGGTGGCGGCAGCAGTGTCTGCAAGCACCGGCACTGAATTTTTTGTGCAGCTGGCACGTAACATGGCAGAGGCCCTGGGCGCTCAGGTGGGATGCCTGATCCGCATGTCCGCCTCATCGACTGGCAACCCCCCACGGGCCATCAACATGGCCACCGTGATCGACGGGCAGGTACAACCGCCGTTTGACTTGCCACTGGACGACACCCCCAGCATGCACCTGCTCACCCAGCGCCAGTACGTGGTGGCCGACCAAGTGCTGCAGCAGTACCCGCGCTCGCCCCTGGGCAGCAAGATCAACGCCCGCGCCTATGCAGGCCAGCAGCTTTGCAGTGCAGACGGGGAGGTGATCGGCGCTATCTTTGTACTGTTCAGGCAGCCACTGGCAGATCCGGACTTCGTCACCTCCACCCTGCAGATTTTTGCGGGACGTGCTTCGGCCGAGATCGAGCGCCAGACGGCCGACGCCCGCATCCGCCACCAGGCCTCGCTGCTCGATAAGGCACAAGACGCCATCCTGGTGCGCGACCTGGACCACCGCATCATTTACTGGAACAAAAGCGCCGAGCGCATGTATGGCTGGACCCAGCTGCAGGTGCTCGGGCAACCGGTGCAAACGCTGCTGTACGAAGACCCCACGCCGTTTCTGCGGGCCACCGAGGCCACGATAGAGCATGGCGAATGGACGGGCGAGCTGGTGCAACAACACCGCGATGGCCGCACCATCGACGTGGAAGGCCGCTGGACGCTGGTGCGCGGCGAAGACGGAAGGCCCCAGTCCATTCTGGCCATCAACACCGACATCACTCTGCGCAAGGCCACCGAGCGCGAGATCCAGCGCCTGGCCTTCTACGACCCGCTCACCAACCTGCCCAACCGCATGCTGCTGATGGACCGCATGCACCAAGCCCTGGTAGCGGCCCGGCGCCACCAGCAGGGCGGGGCACTGTTGTTCATCGACCTGGACAACTTCAAACAACTCAACGACACCCTGGGCCACGACCAGGGCGACCTGCTGCTGCAGCAAGTGGCCAAGCGGCTGAGCCACTGCGTGCGCAGTGTGGACACCGTGGCGCGGCTGGGGGGTGACGAGTTTGTGGTGATGCTGGAAGAGCTGAACCCCTCTGGTGACGAGCTGGTGCTGCAGGCACGCGGCGTGGGCGAAAAAATCCTGGCCATGCTGTCCATGCCCTACCCATTGCAGGGCTACCAATACCGCAGCACGCCCAGCATTGGCATCGCACCGTTCACCGGGGTGGCGTCCACCACTGTGGGCGAACTGCTCAAGCAGGCCGACCTGGCCATGTACCAAGCCAAAACCGCCGGACGCAACACCTTGCGGTTTTTTGACCCGCAGATGCAGGCCGTGGTGACGGCGCGTGCGGCCCTGGAGGCCGACCTGCGCGTGGCCCTGGCGCAAGACGAATTTTTGCTGCACTACCAGCCCCAAGTGCGCCAGACCGGTGAAATCGCCGGGGTGGAGGCGCTGCTGCGCTGGAAGCATGCACAGCGCGGCATGGTGCCGCCGTCGGACTTCATCGCCCTGGCCGAGGAAACCGGCCTCATCCTGCCCCTGGGCCGCTGGGTGCTGCACCACGCGTGCAAACTGCTGGCCAGCTGGCAGGACGACCCGCTGCGCCGCGACCTGACCATGGCCGTAAACGTCAGCTCCAGCCAGTTCCGCAACGCCAGTTTTGTGGACGACGTGGCGCGGGTGCTGGCCATCACCGGAGCACCTTCGGGCCAGCTCAAACTGGAGCTGACCGAAAGCCTGCTGGTGGAAGACATGGAAACCACCATCGCCACCATGGCCGCACTGCGCGCCTATGGCGTGGGCTTTTCGCTGGACGACTTTGGCACCGGCTACTCGTCGCTGAGCTACCTCAAGCGCATGCCGCTCGATCAGCTCAAGATCGACCAGAGCTTTGTGCGCGACCTGCTGACCGACCCCAACGACGCCGCCATCGTGGACACCATCATCGGGCTGTCGCGCAGCTTGGGGTTGGAAGTGATCGCCGAAGGCGTGGAAACCGCCGAGCAGCGCGCCCTGCTGGCACGGGCAGGGTGCGAGCTGTACCAGGGCTATTTGTTCAGCAAAGCACTGCCTGAGTCTGAACTGGACGCCTTCTTGAGCGCCAGCCCACAAAGCCATCCACAGGGCTAAGAGTGGCTAACAAAACCAAGCGAAGCGGTTCTGGCTAGGCGCTGCGTCGCAGGCAGTACGAGCAGTACGACAAGACGCGGCAACAACGCCAGAAGAGTTTTGTTAGCCGCTCTAATTCCATTTCCAAATCATTCCTGACTAGGCGCGAAGCCGCAGACAGTGCTGAAGTGAAGCACGGCAAGGCGAAGCAACAACGTCGGGGGTGATTTAGAAATGGAATAAAAGCCTGTTTGCCCTCTGTCAGGGGCCGCGCAGCGGTCTTTGCGGAGCAGATTCGGTCCTGCCACGCGCCGAATCTGCCAGCGCCCCCACAGCAGGCGCTACAGGCCCGGCAACGCACCAAGGCTACCCCCCTCATGCCCGGCACCCCCTCAGGCGCTGCAAGCGCTCCTGAGGGCCTTTGGAACGGCGAACACAACCCCCTTTGGCGTCGTTATCCCGTCTTGTCGTGCGGCTTGGCCGTGTTCGCCGTGCTTAGAACGTCTGCCCCTTTCGCCTTGCAAGCCCGCATCGCAAGTTCCACACCCCTTTTCATCAGCGTGATGCATTCACTCCAGATTTGGCTTTCGCCCTCGTCATTGCTGAAACCGAAAGGGGCTTGCCGGGGCCCGGAGTTGTTCTTCTGTCTTCTTCTTAATTTCTTTATAAATACATAGTCGTAGTAGTAGAGCCCGGTGTTTTATGTGGACAACTGCTTTTTTCCGTTCGCTGACAAGCACTTGCCGCACGGCAAACCCTGTGCGCCACCCGGTGTTTGTGCTGTCACGCCAACGGGGACAAACTGAGCGCATCGCCATTTGCTGTGGATAAGCAGGCACTTGTGCCAAAGCTATCCCCAGTCTTATGCAACGCTCCCGGTTTGGAAGGCGTTTTGTATAAAAAATGCCTCTAACGCATGCTGGATAAGCGCTAACAGCTCATTTTTCAATAGCAAACCCCACACAACCCGGCGTGGAGGGGGATGTGTACCCGGCGCGGATGCTTGGCCGCCAGCACACGCAATGCGTGCTTAAAGCCTGTTCAAGGTCTTCAAAGGGGGTCACACAAAGAAACTTGCCGGGATGGGCTGCCCAGGCCTTGCAGCGCCCCTTACACAGGCTTTGAGGCCCGACATGGCGCCCGTGCCAGTGTTTTGGCGGGCGAGGGGGCCAGGAGCGCCGTTTGCCCCACCCACCCCCAGCCCCTTGGCTTGATTTACAGCCTGCCGAGCCTGCAGAGGGTCTGCGAAGGCTGGAACTGGCGGCGGAACATGGCCTTCGTTTCTCCAAAGGCCACTTCGGCGGCAAGCACCTTGTCATCTCCACCCCGTTTTGGCATCCACCGCACCGGATTTGGGCTCCAAGGATGTTCTTGGGTTGTTCTTTTAAAGTCTTATAGATAAATAGCAGTAGTAGTAGAGCAAGCCATTTTTTGTGGACAACTGCTTTTTCTTGAATAAAAACAGCCACTTGCAGCGCAGACAACCCTGTGCTGCGGTCTGTATGGTTTGCATGCCTGACAGACAACAACTTTGGCGAAGCGGCTTTTTGTGTGGATAACCCCCCAGTTGCTCCTGAAAAAGCCACAGCGTTGTCCACAGGCGCTCAGGCTGGTCGGGTCCACCTTGGGGGCCGGGCGTAAAAAAACCCGCTCCCCTTGCGGAGGGCGGGTCTTCAAGTCTGGTGGCGATCGCCCCGCAGGGGGCGGCGGATCAGCGGGCGGAGCCTTCTCCGCGTGGGCCTGGGCGGCCGTGGTGTCCATCGGGGCCGCCACGCTTGTCGTGGCCTGGTCCGCCATGGCGCATGCCGGGGCCGGCGTGGCGGGCTTCGGTGTCAAAGGTTTTTTGCTGCTCTGGCGTCAGGGCGGTGTAGAACTTTTTGACCGCCTCGTCGCGGCGCTCGGCCTGTGCGGTGTGCTGGGCACGCAGCTCGCGCATGCGGTCGATGCGCTCGGGGGTGGTGAGCTTGTCCAGCTCCTTGGGGTCGGGGCGTGCGGGGCGCTCGCCGGGCTGCATGGCGGTGGTGAAAGTCGTCCAGGCGCTTTCCTGGCCGGCGGTCAGTTTCAGCTTTTCCTTGAGTGCGGCCTGGCGCTTGGCCATGTGTGCCAGGTGTTCTTCGTGGCGTTTTTGCATGTCAGGGCCGCCGGGCTTGCGGGCTGGCGCCTCTGCTGCCTTGGTGGCTGCAGCGGGTGCAGGCGGGGGGGTTTGCGCCAGGGCGGGCAGGGCCAGGGCGGCCAGGAAGGCGGCAGTGGCGGTGCTGGTTGCGGCGGCGGCCATCAGGCGGCGGGTCGAAAATGCGGAGGTCATGGAGTCAGTCCTTTCACGGGATGTGAATTGGTCCACCGCAACGACCGTTGCAGCGGTTGGGGTCAGTGTGCGCCGCCCGTGTATCGCGCCCGTGAGGGCGCTTGAAGGCTGTGTAAAGTTGTGACAACCAATGGTTCGCCGACGGTGGCCGTGGGTTATTCACAGCTTGTTCTCACCTCAATTTCAATAAAAATGGCTGCTAGCGCAATATCTATAAGCGCCAGCAGCTATTAAATAAATAGCAAACGCTGCAGGGGCACTGCTGCCTGCGTTGCGCTGTGTTGCAACCCGCCGGTGCGGCTTGCTCTGGCCCGGGGCTGGCAGCGCGGACAATCACCCCGTCAGACCAACGAAGCGAAGGATTTCCGTGTTCAAGAACTTGATCGTGTACCGCATTGCACCCGGCTGGCAGGCGGATTTGACGCAGGTGGAAGAGGCGTTGGCCAAGTCGCCTTTTATGGAGTGCGGCGCCACCCAGGAACAGTCGCTGGGCTGGGTGCCCCCACGGGGCGATCAGCACGGCGCGATGGCCGAGTCGGTGGGTGGGCAGTGGATCTTGCGCTTCATGGTCGAGTCCAAGGTGCTGCCCGGCTCGGTGCTCAACCGCCGCGTGAAGGAAAAGGCTGCCCGCATCGAGCAAGAAACCGGCCGCAAGCCCGGCAAAAAGGAAAGCAAGGAACTCAAGGACGAGGCCAAGCTGGATTTGCTGCCTATGGCCTTTACCAAGCAGGGCAGCATGTGGGTGTGGATCGACACCGAGTCGCGCCTGCTGGTGTTGGACACAGGCAGCCAAGGCCGTGCCGATGAGGTGGTGAGCCTGCTGGTCGAGTCGCTGCCCGGCCTGTCGGTGTCGCTGCTCAACACGCAAACCAGCCCGCAGGCCGCTATGGCGCACTGGCTGTCGGCCCAAGAGCCGCCCGTGGGCTTCAGCATCGACCGCGAGTGCGAGCTCAAAAGCGCCGACGAGGCCAAGGCCGTGGTGCGCTATGCGCGCCACCCGCTTGACATTGACGAAGTGCAGCAACACATCCAGCAAGGCAAACTGCCCACCAAGCTGGCCTTGACCTGGGACGACCGCGTCTCCTTCATGCTCACCGAGGGGCTGCAGGTGCGCAAGCTGTCGTTTTTGGACACGGTGTTTGAAGGCACCAAGGCCGACGATGGTGGTTTTGACACCGACGTGGCGATTGCTACAGGCGAGTTGGTCAAGCTGATTCCCGACTTGATCGAAGCCCTGGGCGGCGAGGCCGAAAGCGGCGTGGCCAGCGCGGCCGAAGCCATTGCGGCGGGCGGGGCTGGCAGTGCCGGGGTTGCAGCCCCCGTCGCAGCGCCTGCAGTCCTGCGCTCTCAGCCCTCGGCCCCGGCCCGCAAGTCGGGCGGCGGCGTGGTCACCGGCCCGGCCACGGCGCCAGTGGATACCGACCCGGAATCTGCGCCGTTCTGAGCGCTGAAGGTTGGCAGCGGTCCAAAAAAAATGCCGAGGCTGACCTCGGCATTTTTTCTTTACAGGCCTGCGTTTACTTCAGGCTGTCCACCGCCAGCCGTCCCACGCCCGAGTCGTCGGTGAAGAAGCCATCCACCCCGGCCTTGAGGAACACCTGGATCTCGCCCACGCTGTCGCCGCGTACCGTGCTGTCGGTGGTGGGCGCCTTTTTGTAGGCGGCGGGCAAGAAGGCGTTTTCGGGCCGCAGCGTCCAGATGTGCACGGCCAGGTTCAGTGCGTGCGCGTCCTTCACCAGCGCGGTGGGTGTGCCCAGGGCGCCGTCTTTCACGGGGATGACCAGGTCCTTGTGCGCGCCCACCACATCGGCGTAGGTGGCAATTTCCTTGAGGCCCGCCGCCGTGGCCATGTCGGCATAGGTCTGGGTGTTGCCTGCCGCCGCAAAGTCGTAGGGGCGGCCGCTGTTGGACAGCAGCTGCACCAGGCGCACCGAGCTTTGCTTGCGCAGCGCCTTGAGGTTGGCCACTTCAAACGACTGCACGTACACCGGAGCGTCCTTGCTGTTCCAGCCGTTCTTCGCCAGCACCGCCAGCAGGGCGGGTTCCAACGGTTTGCCGATGGACTGGAAGAAGCTGGGGTGCTTGGTCTCGGGGATGACACCAATGGTGCGCCCCTTGGCTGCCGATTGCGCCTTGGCCAAGTCGATCACTTCCTGCAGCGTAGGCACCTCGAACTGCCCGTTGTAGGCCACGTTGGCCGGGCGGATCGCCGGAATGCGCTCGCGCGCGCGCAGCGTTTTGAGCTCGGCCAGGCTGAAGTCCTCCACAAACCAGCCGGTGATGGCGGTGCCATCGATGGTCTTGGTGGCTTTGCGGGCGGCAAACTCGGGCCGGTCCACCACATCGGTGGTGGCCTCGCGCACGCTGCCATCGGTGTTGAGGATGGCAATGGCGTTCTCGTGCCGCGCCACCAGCACCCCGTCTTTGGTGATGACCAGATCGGGCTCAATCAGGTTGGCGCCATCGTCAATCGCCTTTTGGTAGGCCGCCAGCGTGTGCTCGGGCCGCAGCGCCGAAGCCCCCCGGTGCGCAATCACCGTGGGCACGGGCGGCCAGGCCGGGGTGTCGCTGCCGCCGCAGGCCGTGGTCATGACCAGCGTGGCCGCCAGGGCCAGCAGGGTTTTGTGAACTTGCATGCGCTTCTCCTCGTTTTTGTGAAACAGGCCATGCTGCAGCGGTTGTGTGAAAGGTGCGTGACTGCTGTGATGGGGCTTGGTGATCGTTGCCGGGCTATGCCGCAACGGACAACTGCTCCAGCTGGTTCAATGCCTGGAACAGTACTTCCACCTTGGACGTTTCAAACACGCCATCCGGCCCTTGTGCATGGATATCTGTGAACGGTGACTCATACAGCCGTGCGGCGGGCATGGCGCCGTGCTCGGTCAGGTGCTGCACGATTTCTTCGATGAACTGCAGCTGGCTGGCGCTGGCTTGGCCCATACCAATGAGATCTGAGAAGGCAGCCATGGCAGCCTCACGGTCCAGTCCCACCAAAGAGCGCACAAACACCGGCAGGCTGGTGTGCAGCGCACGCGCGCGTTCGATGTCGCCATCGGTACCGCCCGCCTCGTGCAGCAGGGCTTCCAGCTCTTGCAGGTCGGCGGCAGTCAGGGGCTGGTTGCGGCGCAGCTTGTGCAGTGCCAGCCGGTCTTCGTGGGCGCGCAAGAACACCTTGGCTTTGGCGCGAAAGCGGTCAAAGTCCACCGCGCTCGCCACCAGGGGCAAATCCACTTCGGTGGTCTCGCCGATGGCATCTTCAAAGTCGGTGTAGACCACGGTGCGCCCGCCTTTCTCGATGAGCTTGATGAGGCCACGCAGCTTGCGGCGCGCCTGCTCCAGCATGGTCAGGGTCACGTCCTGCCACCACTCATCGCCCGCCACAGCTTCGATCAGCAGCAGGTGCTCGCGCACCACCGGGATGTTGGCTTTCTCCAGCAAGCCATTGGCCACCTGCTGCACCTTGGTTTGCAGCCGCGCCAGGGCCGGTTCGCTGCGCAGCAGGGCCAGCTGGGTGTGCAGCAGCAGGGCGTCAAAGCGTTTGGCGTCTTCGTCATCGTCGCGCACTGCGGTGGGCAGGCCCGACAAGTGGGCTGCCACCTCAGTCAGTTGTTCTGGCGTGGGGCGCTTCCACGCATCGGGCTGCGCCCAGGCCTCTACCCAGCGGCGCTGCGGGCGCACCACAAAGTTGTCGAGCGACATGCCTGCCACCATGCTGTGCAGCAGACCCGCGGTGTCGCGCCGGATGGCGGCCTCGGTCAGCACGGGCGATTGCTGTGCCTCATCGGCTACGCCGTTGCTGGCCAAACGTTTGTCCAGCACTTCGATCAGCTCCAGCCGCGCATTGAAAAGCCGCTGCGACAGCGGCTGGGCCAGCGCGCCTTCGCTGCCCTCCAGCTCCTGGCTGAAAAACTCCAGGTTCTGGCAAAAGTCGAAGATGAAGAAGTCCTTCTTGTCCTGCCCCGGCCCGTACAGCTCTGGGCACAGCCGGGTGCCGCGCCCCACCATCTGCCAGAACTTGGCCTTGGAGCGCACGATCTTGAAGAACACCAGATTCACCACTTCGGGCACGTCAATGCCCGTGTCCAGCATGTCCACCGAAATGGCGATGTGTGGGGCATCGTTCTTTTGGGAGAAGTCATCAATGAGCGACTGCACGTACTCGGTCTTGAAGGTGATGACCCGTGCGAACACGCCCTTGCGGTCGGGGTAGTTCGCATCAAAGCGCGCCTGGATGAACTCGGCGTGCTTCTGGTTTTTGGCAAAGATGATGGTCTTGCCCAGCCGGTCGCCGCCCGCCACCTTGTGGCCGCGCTCCATCAGCAGGGCCAGCATCTTGTCCACCGTATCGGTGTTGAACAGCCACTGGTTGACTGCCTCGGCGCTCACCTCGTCGGGTGCTTCACCGCCATCCTCATCCCACTCCAGCGCATCCCACTGGTCTTTTTCGTCGTCACTCAGCTCGTCGTAGCGAATGCCCTGGCGCTGGAACTTCAGCGGCACCGAAATCGCCTTGGGCGGGGCCAAGAAGCCCTCGGCAATCGCGTCATCCAGGCCATACGCATCGGTAGGCACACCGCTTTCCAGACCAAACAGGCCGTAGGTGTTGCGGTCGATTTCGTCCTTGGGCGTGGCCGTCAGGCCTACCAGCAGGGCATCAAAGTAGCTAAAGATGGCGCGGTACTTTTGGTAGATGGAGCGGTGTGCTTCGTCCACCACGATGAGGTCAAAGTGCCCCACGCCAAAGCGGCGCTGGCCACCGCCCGCACCTTCATTGATGAGCCCCATCATCGTGGGGTAGGTGGACACGTACACCCGCCCCTCTGTGGCGCGGTCTGTGACGAGGTTCACCGGCGCAGCATCGGGCAGGTGGGCCTTGAAGGCGTTGACGGCTTGGTTTACCAGCGCCACCCGGTCGGCCAGAAGCAGCACGCGCTTGGCCCAGCCCGCGCGCATGAGCAAATCCACCAGCGCAATCACCGTGCGCGTTTTGCCTGCGCCCGTGGCCATCACCACCAGCGCCTTGCGGTGCTGGTCGCGCTCAAAGGTTTCGGCAATGCGGCGGATGGCGCGCTGCTGGTAATGGCGCTCCACAATGCGCGCCGCAATGCTGATACTGGCCAGAGGCTTGCGCGTGGTGCGGCGCTGGTGCATCAACTCCAATTCGTCCTGCGTATGAAAGCCCTGCACCGCGCGCGGTGGGCTGGTGGTGTCATCCCACATCCAGTGCTCATAGCCATTGGTGCCATAGATCACGGGGCGGTGGCCGGTGCTTTTTTGCAGGCAGTCGGCATACAGGCGTGCTTGCTGCTGGCCCTCTTGGGCGCTGCGGCGGGTGCGCTTGGCTTCCACAATGGCCAGGGGGATTTCGCCGCTCCACAGCACATAGTCCACAAAGCCCTTGCCTTCGCCCCCAGCCTGGTTGGGCATGCCCTGCACTTCAAACTCGCGGTCACGCGGCTGGTCCAGCGCCCAGCCGGCTTCTTTGAGCAGCAGGTCAATGAACAGGTCGCGCGTGGCGGCCTCGTTGTAGTCGTGGGCTGTGGCGGGCTGCGCCGCGTTGGCGGCTTTGGCAGCGGCAATCTCGGCGCGGTAGCGGGCCAGTTCCGCATCCAGTTCTGCATTGCGGGCTGCTGCTTCGCGCAGGGCGGCATCGCGCTCGGCCAGGGCCTGGGCTTGTTTGGCTAGCGCCTCTTGCGCGGCGGCCTGGGCGGCACGGCTGGCCGCTTGTTCTTGGGCAGAGTCGATAGCGGCTGGGCGTGGCAGCAGATCGGCGCGAAACTGCAGCCCCGCAGCAGGCCGGTCGCCCACGCGGCGCGCATAGTGCTGCGCCAGCCAAAAGGCCACATGGAACAGCTCGCGCAGCGCGTTGAGTGCATCTTGCTGCGGCACCGGGCGGGCGTGGTGCACCGCCTGGTTTCCCAAGCGGCGAATCACGTCCATCTTGGCGTGCACCGCATTGCCCACCAGTTGCTGAAAGCTGGGCTCGAACAAAAACGCCGACAGATCGGCCTTGTACGGCATGCGCAGGCTGCCACCCCTGCCGCCTTCCGCCTGGTACAGCCAGGCCACGGCCAGCTCCAGCGTGCGGCGGGCGTAAAAGCAGGCGGCGCGCGGGTCCCGATGGGCCGCGGCCTCGGCGCGGCGGGCTTCGGCCAGCAGGTCGGGCCAGTCGGGCTGCAGGAAGGCGAAGTTCGATAGGGCACTGCTCACGGGGACTCCCTCTTTGTCATCCGGTCACCGATACCCAGCCCATTGGGGCAGTGGGTTTGACCCGCTATCTAACGCTCTATATAGAGCATATTGCTTTAAGCAGCTTATATAAGTCATTGTTTTTGAACAATATTTTTGTTCTCTAAAGCACTGCTAAAGACTTTTATGCGTTATTGCATACCAGCGTGCCCAACGCCGCTCGCCTTTTAGCGCCAATTTGTTTTCCGCCCGCAACTCCAGCAGAAGGCTCCGCAATGCGCTGGCTGAGTGTGTGGGGAGCACCTGCTGCAGTTCTGACACGGGGGCGCCTTGCTCACCTTGTTTCATCACATGTTTAAGCAGCAGCGCCTTGTTTGTGTCGCGGTCCAGACCGCGTTGACGGGTGTAGGTTCCTTTGGCGCCCAAGGATGCATACAAGGCTTCTGAGAGCATGTAGCGGGTCCCTCGGCCCCTGCCCATCGACTCAACGGCACCCACTGCCATCAGGCCGGGCAACCGCTCTTTCAATGCAGGGCTGAGCGTTTTGCCCTGCTCCAGGCATTCCAGCGCCAGATAGTCCAGCGTCGAAAAGCTGCGCAACGTCTCGTCCCCCAGCCTCTCCATGAACCGCACAAACGCTGGGTTGCGCACGCCGCCCTCCAGCGTCAGGCGCACCTCGTGCGCGGCGGTGCCTGCAAAGCTGGGCAGGGGCTTGCCCTGGCGCACGGCGCTTTCCAT
This sequence comes from Acidovorax sp. 106, assembly GCF_003663825.1. Classification (NCBI taxonomy): domain Bacteria; kingdom Pseudomonadati; phylum Pseudomonadota; class Betaproteobacteria; order Burkholderiales; family Comamonadaceae; genus Acidovorax; species Acidovorax sp. 106. The sequence goes on from NZ_RCCC01000001.1 coordinate 1,764,324, forward strand.
CATCAGGTTCAGCCCCTGGCCAGACCGCTCGATCAGCCCGCAGCGCCCCAGCGCTTCGGCCAGGCGGCGGTTGCGCGGGTATTGCTGGTCAATGATGTTCTCGGGCGTGATGCCGGGCGGCAGGCCGCCGGGGCTCACCACCTCCAGCCGCTTGGCAAACTGCCGCACAAAGATCGAGCCGCCCAGCCTGTAGTCGCGGTGTGCCACCGCGTTCAGTAGGGCCTCGCGCACGGGCACCTCGTCAAACGTGGGCAGATCCATGCGAAAGAAATCGTCCTGGTAGCTTTGCCGGTCGTTGCGCAGGTTGATCTTTTTCCACAGCGCGTCTTGCCAGGCGAAGAAGCCCGCGCGGTATTCCTCGCGGTCGGCCGCCGGGCCTGCTGCTTCGGACGAGCGGTACTCAAACACCAACTCGGCCTGCGCCAGCCACTGCGTCAGGCCCGCGCGCGTGCCAAACAGGATGAGCGCCGCATAGCTCACCTGGTCGCCCTCCACCAGCAGTTCGGCATCGCGCAGCGTTTGCAGGTCGCTCAACTCGCGCCTGCGTGGGTCACCGCTCTTGCGTGCCCAGCGTTCGCGGAACAGGGCGATGGACTCCGGCTCCAGGTCGGCCAGAGTGGCACCGGGGCAAGGCTGGGCCGAGAAATCGGGGCCACCTTCGGCAAACATGGCGCGCAGTTCGTGGTCAGCCAGCGGGGCCAAGTCGTCGCCTGCACGCTTGAAGTAGCTGCCGTCCACATTCCACGCTGTACCCGGCAGGCGCGATGGCACGTGCACCACCAGAACGCGCCCCTCGGGCAAGCGCAGCTCTTCCACCGGAATACGGTGCCCCAGCCGCTGGTGCAGGCCCGCTTCGGTGCGGCCCGGCTCGTCGAAAGCCAGCGTGCCCACAACACGCCGGGGCCGTTTGTCCGTCACGCCCAACACCATGGTGCCGCCGCCCTCGTTGGCCAGGGCCACGCAGTACTTGACCAGCGTGTCAAAGTGGTAGTTCTGCTTGGCCTCCTTGAATTCCAGGCGATGGCCTTCGGGTTCAAGCAGCCATTGTTCGAGCTGGAGACGTGACGTTGGCATGGTGATAACCGTGTGCAGGTTTAAAGCTGCCCCGCAAACGCCCGCTGCTGCAGCGAGGCAAACAGCGCATCCAGCGCGGCCAGGGCGCGGCGGTGGGTGGCTTTGAGGGCTTCGATGGAGGCGATGCGGGTGGCGAAGGTTTGTTGGAGGGGGAGAGGGGGGAGTGGTATCTCCATAGCCTTCAACTTTTCTCCTGTCAGATGGGCGATCGTTGCTGCAGTGACGTGATCTCCAAGTCCACCTCTTTTTGCTAAGAACCACAGTAGCCAAACCAAAAACTCAGCCTTAGCCAGTGCTGGATTTGGACGACCCCTGTGTAGTGCTTTTTGGTAGTAAACGTCTTCAAGCTCACCGTTCCATATTGCCGCTCGGCCTGGCTCCCCGCCTTCGCAAATTAGCAAATCTCCAGCCTGGAGTCGAAATGTTTCTCGTGCATCTGCATCGAAGTCCATTTCAAGTAGGTCGGTAACGTCAATGTGGAACCACTGGACGTTCGCATTCCGCAAATAGCGTCGAGTGTTTTGACCGGTCTGCTGTTTTGCATCAAGCATCTTTCCTAACCGTGTCGGGCACACATTTCCAAACGGTGTTTTTTTCCACCCCTTTGGATTCGCTACCGGATCCCCAAACATATCGAGAAAGAGGGACTGGGTGAGGCTGTCGAGCAGGGTCAGGGCGGTGCGGCGTTGGGTTCGGAGGGTTTCGGCTTGGTCGAGGATGGCGGCGATGCGGCGTTGTTCTTCCAGCGTAGGAAGATACAGCGGCGTACCTAAGAATTCGCCACGGTTGACGTGTTGCATGGTGGCGCCATGCAGATGCTTTTGCATTGCAGACAAGGCACCGCTTAACGCCAGTCGCAAATACGCTTTGTCAACTTTCGATTCGTCAGGAATTACGCGAAAAATGTGCTGATTCAGCAAGCCGATTTCCGGTCTGTTCCAAGTGAAAACGCCCAAGGTTGCGGACCACGAAACGAGCAAATCGCCTGGGTGTACCTGCAGCTTTTCAGCAACCGTCCGTGTGGTCCGGTTAAACGGCTTCGACTCATCCGTGAGGTTCTGAATGCGAATGATTGGAAAGCCGCTGTCGCCCCAGTCTTCCGGCTTGAATGCAGCGCCGTTGATGAACTGGGCAACTTCACCAAGAGAGGTCATGTTGCGAGTCACTTCAACATCCCCTCCAACACCCCCATCCCCCGCGCAATCTCCTCCTCCAGCGCCCGCAGCTCCGCCAAGATGTCCCCCGGTGCCCGGTGCTGCACCTGTTCATGCACCACTTCCTTGTAGCGGTTAATGCTCAGGTCATACCCATTGGCCTCAATGTCGGCCTTGGGCACACAAAAGCTCTGGGCGGTGCGGGGGCGGTCGCGTTCGGTGCCGCTGCGTTGGCCCCAACGCTCCAGCACATCGGGCAGGTTGTTTTTGGCGTGCTCTGATTCTGATAGCTGGCTGCGCCCGCCAGTAAAGCGCTGGAGGCCCAAAAGGCTGGCATCCAACAGGGGCTGGCGTTTGTCGTCCAGGCTCCAGCCGTCGGCCTGCATGTCGTAGAACCAGACGTTATCGGTGCCGCCGCTCATGGTTTTGGTGAAGAGCAGGATGGCGGTGCTGACGCCCGCGTAGGGCTTGAACACGCCGCCGGGCAGGCTGATGACGGCATCGAGTTTTTGCTCTTCCACCAGCTTGCGGCGCAGTTCTTTGTGTGCCTTGCTGCTGCCAAAGAGCACGCCGTCGGGCACGATTACGGCGGCGCGCCCGCCGGTTTTGAGCAGGCGCAGGAACAGGGCCAGAAAGAGCAGCTCGGTCTTTTTGGTTTTGACGGTTTGCTGCAGGTCCTTGGCGGTGTTTTCGTAGTCCAGGCTGCCCGCAAAGGGCGGGTTGGCCAGGATGAGGCTGTAGGCCTCGGCATCGGCCGCCGCGCCTTCGGCCAGCGAGTCGCGGTATTCGATGGCGGGGTGTTCCACGCCGTGCAGCACCATGTTCATGCTGCCAATGCGCAGCATGGTGTTGTCAAAGTCGTAGCCGTGGAACATGCCGCTGTGGAAGTGCTTGTTTTGTGCGGGCACGCGCAGCATGTCGGGGTAGGTGCGGCGCAGGTATTCGCCTGCGGCCACCAAGAATCCACAAGTGCCCGAGGCTGGGTCGCAGATGGTGTCTTGCGGTGTGGGGGCCGTCAGGGCCACCATCAAGTCGATGATGTGGCGCGGGGTGCGGAACTGGCCGTTTTGCCCGGCAGAGGCGATTTTGCCGAGCATGTACTCGTATAGGTCGCCCTTGGTGTCGCGGTCGTCGAGCGGAATGGTGTCGAGCAAGTCGACCACTTTGGCCAGCAGGCCCGGCGTGGGGATGGTGAAGCGGGCGCCTTGCATGTGGCGGGCAAAGGCGGTTTCTGCCGCCGGGCCGCCCGAGGTTTGCAGGCCGCGCAGGAAGGGGAAGACCTGGTTGCTGAGCACATCAAACATCTCGGCCGGGGCCATGTTCTTGAAGCGGGACCAGCGCATGTTGTCGTGCGGGCGCTCTTGTGCGTCCACGCCTGCGGGGATGAGGCGCACGGGCTGGGTTTTGAGGCGCAGGGCTTTGTTGTCTTCGCGGGTTTGGTCGCTGTCGAGGGCGCGCAGAAAGAGCAGGTAGGTGATCTGCTCGATGACTTCAATGGGGTTGGCGATGCCGCCGGACCAGAAGGCGTTCCAGACTTGATCGACTTTGTTGCGCAGGTCACCGGTGAGCATGGGGGCAGTCTGTAGGGGGCTGTGGGAAAGCCTGCGAGTCTGCCATGCAGCGGATGGGCGCTGCCGGTGAAGCGGATTTTTCTAGGTGTTTTTGGCCTCTAGCGCTTATTCAGAAAGCGCTAGCAGCTACGAATTTAATAGCAATTCAACGCAAATCAGCGCTGCTGCATCCCAACCGGTGGGCTTGTGGCCCCCAGCCCCGCACCCGCCAGGTCGTCCAGGATGGGGCAGTCGGGCCGGTCGTCGCCGTGGCAGCAGCCCACCAGGGTTTGCAGGGTGCGCTGCATGGCTTGCATGGCGGCGATGCGGTCGGTGAGCTGGGCTATGTGGGTTTGTGCAATGCGCTTGACCTGGGCGCTGCTACGGCTGCGGTCTTGCCACAGGGCGAGCAGGGTGGTGATTTCTTCGATGGAGAAGCCCAGGTCGCGCGCGCGGCGGATGAAGTGCAGGGTGTGCACATCGGCCTCGGTGTATTGGCGGTAGCCGCTTTCGGTGCGGGCCACGCCTTGCAGCATGCCCAGCGATTCGTAGTGGCGCACCATGCGGGCGGATACGCCGGCCAGCCGCGCGGCTTCGCTGATGGGCACGGGCCACACAGCGGGCGCTGCGAGTGGCGCGGCAGGGAGCCTGCGGGCGGTGGGGGTGGTCATGCAGTGACTTGGTAGCCTTCTTCGGCAATGGCTGCGGCCAGGGGCTCGCGTGCGGCGGTGGTTTGCACCTGCACTTGCCCGCTGGCGCGGTCGATCTGCACAGTGGCAGCTGGGTCGACCTGCTGGATGGCCTGGGTCACGGCGCGTTCGCAGTGGCCGCAGGTCATGCCTTGGACTTGGAAGGTTTGGGTGGTGGGCATGGTGTGCTCCTGGATGAGGGTGGTAGGGATGAATGGGGTGTGAGGCGGTTGTGAGCCGATCTGTGCGCCATCATGAACCTTCACATGGTGGCAGGGTCAAGCGGTTGTTTTGCCTGGGGCAAAAAAGAGTTGAAAAAGAGGGTTGATAGGGCGCAAGCCTTGACCTTCACATGGCGTCAAGGGTTACTGTGGGGCCTATGACGACCTCCAATCCCACCCCATCCTCCACCCCACCCCCCGTTTCTTCCACTGCGACCGAAGCCGCCCTGTCGCTGGACCTGGGCATTGGCGGCATGACCTGCGCGAGCTGCGTGGGCCGTGTGGAGCGGGCCTTGCGCAAGGTGCCCGGCGTGCAAGATGCCACGGTGAATCTGGCCACCGAGTCGGCCCGTGTCTCTTTTGCCGCCGTTGAGGCAGCGGCCATGGAGGCCCAGCTGCGCCGCGCCGTGCGCAATGCGGGCTACGAGCCGCGCGCTGCCGATGCGGGTGATGGGCCTGAGGACGCTTCGCCCTGGGCCGGGTTTTTGCCTGTGGCGGTGGGGCTGGCGTTGTCGGCACCGCTGGTGCTACCCATGTTGGGCGACCTGTTTGGGCAGCACTGGATGTTGCCCGCCTGGGTGCAGTTTGCGCTGGCCACGCCGGTGCAGTTCATCCTGGGTGCGCGGTTTTACAAAGCAGGCTGGGCGGCGGCCAAGGCGCTGAGCGGCAACATGGATTTGCTGGTGGCGGTGGGCACCAGCGCGGGCTGGGGCTTGTCGATGTGGCTGTGGCTGACGGCGCCGACCGATCACCCCGGGCATGTGCCCCATTTGTACTTCGAGGCCTCGGCCGTGGTGGTCACGCTGGTGCTGCTGGGCAAATGGCTGGAGGCGCGGGCCAAGCGGCAGACCACCGCTGCCATCCGCGCGTTGCATGCGCTGCGGCCGGATGTGGTGCATTTGCTGTCTAAAACCGGCGAGGTGGATGTGCCCGTGGCTGAGGTGCTGGTGGGCGACCGGCTGGTGGTGCGCCCTGGCGAGCGCATTGCCGCCGATGGCGTGGTGGCCGAGGGGCAGACGCAGGTGGATGAATCGATGCTGACCGGCGAGCCCTTGCCTGTGGCGCGCGAGGTGGGTGGGCGGCTGACGGGCGGTTCCATCAACGGCGAGGGCCGCGTGGTGATGCAGGTGCAGGCGGTGGGGGCCGAGACGGTGCTGGCGCAAATCATCCGTTTGGTGGAAGACGCCCAGGCCGCCAAGGCGCCGCTGCAGCGGCTGGTGGACAAGGTGTCGGCCGTGTTTGTGCCGGTGGTGCTGGGGCTGGCGCTGATCACCTTGCTGGGCTGGCTGGCTGCGGGCGCGGGGGCCGAGGTGGCCCTGATCCACGCCGTGGCCGTGCTGGTGATTGCCTGCCCCTGTGCGCTGGGGCTGGCGACCCCGGCGGCCATCATGGCGGGCACGGGCGTGGCCGCGCAGCACGGCATTTTGATCAAGGACGTGCAGGCGCTGGAGGTGGCGCACCAGGTGGACACTGTGGCCTTTGACAAGACCGGCACGCTGACGGTGGGCCAGCCCCGCCTGGTGGCGCTGGAATTGGTCCCGGGCGCGGATGAAACCACCGTGCTGGCCGCCGTGGCCGGGGTGCAAGGCGGCAGTGAACACCCCCTGGCCCGCGCCGTGGTGGCTGCTGCCCAGCAGCGCGGTGTGCAGGCCGCCAATGCCGTGCATGCCGACGCTGTGCAAGCCGTGCGTGCAGTGCCTGGGCGTGGCACTGAGGGCGTAGTGGCTGGGCAGACCTGGCACATCGGCAGCTTGCGCTGGATGCAGGAGCTGGGTGTGGGGCTGGAAGCAAAGCAGGGCGCAGAGCTGAATGCGGAGCAGCGCACAGCGCACGGGGCACAGGCACAACCCGCAGGGGCCGCGCCGCACCCGCTGGCGGCACGTGCGCAAGCTTTGCAGGCCGAGGGCTACACCGTGTCGGCCGTGGCTACAGATGCCAAGGACACACCGCAGGGCTTGCAGGTGCTGGCGCTGTTGGCGTTTGGCGACGAGCCCAAGCCTGGCGCACGCGAGGCGCTGGCGGCGCTGAAGGCGCGGGGCATTCGCACGGTGATGATTTCGGGCGATAACCGGGGCGCGGCCGAGGCCATGGCCCGCCGCCTGGGGCTGGACCCTGCGGCCGGTGAAGTGATGGCCGAGGTGCTGCCGGGCGACAAGGCGCAGCAGATACGGCTGTTGCAGCAGGGCAACGTCATAGATGTAAAAACCGCCGGGGCCAGCGCCCCACGGCGCCACATTGTGGCGATGGTAGGAGACGGCGTTAACGATGCCCCCGCATTGGCCGCTGCGGACGTGGGCATGGCCATGGGCAATGGCACCGATGTGGCCATGCATGCGGCGGGCATCACGCTGATGCGGGGGGACCCGATGCTGGTGGCTGCAGCGCTCGATATCTCGCGGCGCACGGTGCGCAAGATCCGCCAAAACCTGTTTTGGGCCTTTGCGTACAACGTGGCGGGCATTCCGCTGGCGGCGTTGGGCTACCTCAGCCCTGTGGTGGCGGGGGCGGCCATGGCCCTCAGTTCGGTGAGCGTGATGGCAAATGCCCTGCTACTCAAACGCTGGCGCATGTGATAAACCACATGGCCGGAGCCCGTGATGTCTGGCAAACTGCAACAAATAGTTTCAGAAAAGTAAACTAAAAATTGGCAGCGTCGGCTCTGTTGGCGTATCTCTCTTGAGGAAGGCAAATCATGAATCTCTTTTCGCTCATGCGGCTGTTCACCATCCGTTTTCGCATGCTGGGCGCTATTGGTGTGGTGTTGGGCTTGCTGGGTTTGTTGGGTGGTGCGGGCATGTTGGGCATGTTTCGCATCTATTCCATGAGCGAGGACTTCATGCACCACTCCTTCCAGGAGGTGTCCCACATGGCCCAGTTGCACGCAGCGATGGGGGCCATTCGCCAGCATGAAAAGGACATGATCATTGGCTACGAAAAGCCCGAAGCCGTGAAGGCCGCGCACGCCAAGTGGCTGGAGAGCCAGGAAAAGGCCAAGAAGATTGCCAACCAGTTTTTGGAAGGCGATGAGGATGTGGACAACCCGGTGGTGCGGGAGGTCATCAAGCGGCTGGACAGCTACAAGGAGGCCTTTGCCCATGTGGCGCGGCAGCTGGAGGCTGGGGGCTACGACACCGCCACTATTGCCAACCGCATGAGCGGCAAGGCCGTGGCTGAGTTTGCCGAGGCCGACAAGTTGATGGTGCAACTTGATGAGGTGCTGCGCGCTGAGGTGAAAAACTCAGTGGCTGAGCAACAGACCGTTTCAGAGCAGACGAAGTGGCTGTTTGCGCTGGCGGTGCTGATCACCGTGGTGGTGGTGGTGCCGCTCACGTTGCTGAACATGCATTCCATCTGCAAACCTTTGGACGAAGCCCAGCGCGTTGCCAAAGCGATTGCAGGCGGGGATTTGTCGCAGTCCATCCGCTCTGAAGGGCGCGATGAGGTGGCCGATTTGCTGCGCGCCTTGGCCGACATGCAACAGGGCCTGGGCACGCTGGTGGCGCAGGTGCGCGACGCCAGCGGCAACATCGCCACGGCCAGCCAGGAGATTGCCACGGGCAACCAAGACCTGTCGCACCGCACCGAGCAAACCGCCAGCAATGCCCAGGCGGCGGTGAGTTCGCTGTCACAAATCACAGCCACGGTGCAGCAAACGGCGTCTTCCTCGCAAATGGCCAACCAGCTGGCGGCCTCTGCATCGAGCACGGCCACGCGGGGTGGCTCGGTGGTGGAGCAGGCGGTGTCCAGCATGCACGAGATCTCGGCTTCCAGCCGCAAGATCGGCGACATCATCGGCCTGATCGATTCGATTGCCTTCCAGACCAACATCCTGGCGCTGAACGCCGCCGTGGAAGCCGCCCGCGCGGGCGAGCAAGGCCGAGGCTTTGCCGTGGTGGCCAGTGAAGTGCGCAGCCTGGCCCAGCGCTCGGCCGCTGCGGCCAGCGACATCAAGGTGCTGATCCAGAGCAGCGTGACCGCCGTGAACGGCGGCGTGCGCCATGTGGAAGACGCGGGCACGGCCATGAAGGACATCGTGAGCAGCGTGCAGCGCGTGGGCGACATCATTGGCGAGATCACGGCAGCGGCTTCAGAGCAGTCTGCGGGCATCGGCCAGGTGAACCAGTCGGTGGGCGAGATCGACCGCATGACCCAGCAAAACGCAGCGCTGGTGGAAGAGTCTGCCGCCGCCGCCGAATCCTTGCGCGAGCAGGCCGCACGCCTGTCGCAGGTGGTGCAGCAGTTCCGTTTGTCGGCAGCCATGGACCATCACCAGCACGCCGCTGCGCCTGCCCCGCAAGGTTTGTCTGCCCCTCGCTCTGGCCCGCGCGCCTTGCTGGGCTGATGTGTTGATGTGTTGACTGGCGGATGCCCAGCGAGTTGGGCTTGCTGCCTATTTTGCAAACCCCCACTGGTTGGGGGTTTTGCTTTTTGGAGCCCTCGTTTTGTGCCGTCCAGTGTCCGACGCCCTGGCATTTGTTGACCTGCGTCAGGCATGGGCTGGCGCAGCCGTGGCACGCTCGCCGCTTCGTTCACCCGCCCAGCGATTGCCCTATGCCTCCCGTCAGTTTGCAGATCATCCGTGAAGAACATGCATCGCTTGCAGCGGTGTTGCAATCGCTGAGGCTGCTGATGGACCAGGGCCCTGGAGACAACCCCGCCACGTTTTTTGATGTGACGCGCGCCATGTTGTTTTACATCGACGAGTTTCCTGAACGCCAGCACCACCCCAAAGAATCCGAGTGTCTCTTCCCCCGGGTCGCGTTGTGCGCGCCCCATGTGGCCGAGGTGATTGCCCGGCTGGACAAGGAGCACGAGAGTGGCGAGGCAGCGGTGCGGGAGCTGCAGCACCTGCTGCTCGGCTGGGAGTTGATGGGCGAAGGGCGGCGCGAGGCGTTTGTGCAGGCCCTGGGGCGCTACATCGACTTCTATTTGAATCACATGCGCCTGGAAGAAACCCAGGTGCTGCCTGCAGCGCAGGCGTACCTGGGCCCGGAAGACTGGGCGGCCGTGGATGCGGCGTTTGCCACCAACACCAACCCCCTCACGCACGGCCGCCCGCGCGACCCGGCGTATGACCGTCTGTTCACCCGCATCGCAATGCGGGCCCCCAGCCCGATAGGACTGGGCTAGGAGTCTGCGCGGCAGAAGGAGCATCGGCTGCAACGTGCGATAAACCGGTCTCGCGCGGTACTACCTCCTGCGCCCAGGGGGCCACCCTGGGCTTGTCGGTAGCACCACGCGATCCTCGGTTTTCGCGCGTTTCGCTTCGATGCCTTCTGCCGCGCAGACTCCTAGCAAGCCCCGGGGCGGCTTTGCCGCCGATGTGGGGCGCTGTGCTGTGGTTCAGCCCGCCGTGAGTGTCGGGTAGTCCGTATACCCCTCGGCCCCGCCACCGTACAGCGTGGCACGGTTGAGTTCGTTGAGCGGCGCGTTTTGCTTGAGGCGTTGCACGAGGTCGGGGTTGGCGATGAAGGGGCGGCCAAAGGCCACGATGTCGGCCCCGTGGGCCAGTGCCGATTCGGCCAGTGCCCGGTCGTAGGCGTTGTTCACCATCCAGGCGCCCTTGCCGCCCGCGGTGCGGTAGGCGGTGCGCATTTCGTCGTAGCTGAAGGGGCGGTCTGCCAGCTCGCGGGGGCCGCCGGTAGCGCCTTCGATCACATGGATGAAGGCCAGGCCCAGCTTGGCCAGTTCGCACGCCACGTAGTCAAACAGCAGCTGCGGGTTGGCGTCCACGATGTCGTTGGCGGGGGTGACGGGCGAGAGGCGGATACCGGTGCGCCCGCCGCCGATTTCGTCCACGATGGCGCGGGTCACCTCCAGCAACAGGCGCGCGCGGTTTTTGATGCTGCCGCCGTAGTCGTCGGTGCGCTGGTTGGCGCCGGTCTTGAGGAATTGGTCGATCAGGTAGCCGTTGGCGGCGTGGATTTCCACGCCATCAAACCCGGCGGCAATGGCGTTGCGCGCGGCGTGGCGGTAGTCCTGCACGATGCCGGGCAACTCTTCAGCGTCCAGCGCGCGGGGCTCGGACGTTTCCGTGAAGGTAGGCACGCCGTCTTTGATGAGCACCGTCTTGGCATGGGCGCGGATGGCCGAAGGGGCCACGGGCTGGGCGTTGCCGGGCTGCAGCGAGGTGTGCGAGATGCGGCCCACATGCCACAGCTGCACCACAATCTTGCCGCCCGCCTGGTGCACGGCGCGGGTCACCTTTTTCCAGCCGTCCAGCTGCTCTGTGCCGTACAGACCTGGCACATCGGCATAGCCCTGGCCCTGGGGGCTGATGGCGGTGGCCTCGGAGATGATCAAGCCCGCGCTGGCACGCTGCGCATAGTAGGTGGCGACCAGATCGGTGGGAATGGCCTCGGGCGAGCGGTTGCGGGTGAGGGGGGCCATCGCAATGCGGTTGGCCAGGGCGATGTCACCGGCTTGGGTGGGTTCGAACAGGGAAGTCATGGACACTTTCCGCAATGAAGATTGCATACGATGGATCACCCCCCAAGCGTACTGCTGCTGGCCAAAACGTGCCGCCCGAATGCGTCAATAAGGATTCTCTTTTTGTGGTGACTCAAGGGACTTTGAGGGAGGGCAGCACAGCGGCGTTTCACGTGGAACCTTGCCTTGCCTTGCCTTGCCTTGCCATGCCGCTGATGGTCCGGCCCATGAAAAAAGCGCAGCCTCCTTGCGAAGGTCTGCGCTGATGGGGGCTGGGTGCAGGGCGTTGCCGCTTACTTGAGCAGACCTTCCGCCTTCAAAGCCGCCTGCACGCCGGCTCGCGCCTCCATGCGTTGCTTAAAGGCTTGCAGGTTTGCCAGGCCCGAGGTGTCCACGCCCACAAACTGGCCCCAGCGCGAGACGGTGTACAGGTAGCCGTCGGCCACGCTGAAGCTGCCCAGCAGGTAGTCCTTGCCCGCCAGTTGCTTATCGACCCACGCAAAGCGGCTTTGCAGGCGCTCGCGCACGATGGGCTTGTACTCTTCTGGCGTGCCCGGGGCAAACAGCGGGCTGTGGCCCTTGTGCAGCTCGGTGCCGATGAAGGTCAGCCACTCTTGCAGGCGGTAGCGCTCCATGGTGCCGTTGGCAGGGGCCAAGCCCTTGCTGGGCACCTGGTCGGCCACATACTGCACGATGGCGGGGCCTTCGCGCAGGCGCTCGCCGTTGTCCAGCTCCAGCACGGGCACGTAGCCCAGTTCGTTGATGGTGTAGAAGTCGGTGCCGTCTTGCAGCTTGTGCGTCTTGGTGCTGGCCAGCACGGCATCAAACGCCAGGCCCGCTTCGTGCAGTGCGATGTGGGGCGACAGCGAGCAGGCGCCGGGGGAGTAATACAACTTCATCCATGACTCCTATGTGTTGTGAAGGAAGGCCGCCATCGTAAGGCGGCGCAGTGCTTTGTGCCGCCTACAGGGCATTGCGGCGCTGTGGTGTGCTGGGTCTTACTCGTCAAAGCCCGGTGCTTCCCGCTGCACCTTGCGCAGCAGCGCAGGCCAGGCAAAGGCACCACCGAGCCCGCCCGTCTGCACGCGCATGGCCTGGGCTACGCCACTGACGATGCGCGGGTCCACGGCAATCAGCTCGCCACCGGCCTGCGCGTCGATCTGGATGCGGCAGGTGTTCTCAAAGGTGTACATCGACAAGAACGCATCGGCAATGGTTTTGCCTACCGTGAGCAGCCCGTGGTTGCGCAGCATGAGGAAGTTAGCCTGGCCCAGGTCGGCCTGCAGGCGCGGCTTTTCTTCGTCACGAAAGGCCACGCCCTCGTACGCATGGTAGGCCAGCGAGCCCAGCACAAAGGTGCTTTGCTGGCTGATGGGCAGCACGCCGCCTTTTTGTGCGCTCACGGCCACACCGGCGCGCGTATGGGTGTGCAGCACGCAGCCTGCCTCCGGCCGGGCCTCGTGCACCGCGCTGTGGATCACAAAGCCCGCCGGGTTCACCGGGAAGGGCGAGTCGTGCAGCTTGTTGCACTGCATGTCCACCTTGATAAGGCTCGATGCCGTGATCTCGTCAAACATCAGCCCATAGGGGTTGATGAGGAACTGGTGCTCAGGCCCCGACACCGATTCAGGCAGCTTGGCGCTGATGTGGGTGAAGACCAGATCGCTCCAGCCGTACAGGGCCACTAGGCGGTAGCAGGCGGCCAGGTCGCAGCGCAGTTGCCATTCTTCGGCGTGGACGCTGTCTTTCAGCGAGGGGATGGAATGCATGGGAGTGTCTCCAGATGTGGGTGAAGACACTGTAGGCCGCCCGCGCCAGCGTGGCTGTCAGGCACGCTACACAGGCGGTGGGCGTGTTGGCCCGCTTGATTATTCAAAAATAATAGCTGCCAGCGCTGGTTGGATAAGCGCTGGCAGCCTATTTGGCTTGAAATCACGCCACGGGCGTTTGCGGGATCGGCGCACGCATGCCTGCGTTGATCAGGTTCCAGGCGTTGATGATGGCAATGGCAAAGCCCAGGTCGGAGATTTCCGCATCGCTGAACACGGCCTGCAGCTGGGCAAACTCTTCGTCGCTCGCATCGCTGTGGGGCGTGGCGGTGATGACCTCGGCCCAGCGCAGGGCGGCGCGCTCGCGGTCGCTGAAGAACGGGGCCTCGCGCCAGGCGGCCACGGCGTTCAGGTGACGGGGCTCCATGCCGTCTTTGACGAGCACATGCCAGTGCATGTCCATGCAATAGGCGCAGCCGTTGATTTGCGACACGCGCAGGAACACCAGCTCGGTCAGGCGCAGGCCCAGTGGGCCTTTCTTGACGGTGTCTGACAGGTTCACCAAGCCCATGAAGGCCTTGGACGACAGCTGGTGGTAGGGCAGGCGGGCGGTGTGGGGGGTGCTGGAGGTCATGTCAGGTCCTTAGGTTGGAAGCGTTGGGGTGCAAGTGCAAAGGGGCATGAATGCGGCCAGGTGGCCTGTTCATGTCCATAAGACGCAGCCCGTGCGGTGTTTGTGACAGCGCAGGGCCCCAACGCCCCATTCCCTGGAGCATCAGTCCAGCGTGGTGGCAATGCCGGTGAGCTTGTCGGGGTTGCGCACGGCGTAGATGGCCACGATGCGCTCGCCGTCCGTCACAAACGCCTGGGCGGATTCGATGCGGCCCTCCACGTAGCGCAGCAGCCCCGGCTCGCCGTTGATGAGCGCCATGCGGTACGCCACCTGCGGTCCCAGGCGGAGGAACAGCGCCCAGTACAGGTTGGCAATGCGAAACGGCCCCACCAGTGGCTTGGGGAAGGACGGCACCTTGCCGCCGCCGTCGCCAATGAGCTGCGCATCCTCGCTGATCAAGGCCTCGATGGCGTTGCGGTCGCCACTGTGGGCGGCCTGCATGAAGCGCTGCAGCAGCTGTTGGTGCACCGTGCGCGGCACCTCAAAGCGCGTGCGCGCCTGCTGCACCCGCTCGCTGGCGCGGTGCACCAGTTGGCGGCAGGCGGCCTCGGTTTTGCCTAGCTGCGTGGCAATGTCGGCGTAGTCGTAGTCAAACACCTGGCGCAACAAAAATGCCGCGCGCTCCTCAGGCCCCAGCCGCTCCAGCACGTACAAGAACGCCACCGACAGCTCCCCCGCCAGCTCGGCCGCCGACTCTGGTGTGTGGTGGTGCTGCGCGCCTGCCTGCTGTTCAACCAGCGGCTCGGGCAGCCACCAGCCCACATAGGCCTCGCGCTCGGCCTTCAATGCGCGCAGCCGGTCAATCGACAGGCGCGTCACCACCGTTACCAGCCACGCCTCGGCCGACTGCAGCGCGGCGGTGTCCTGGCGGCTCCAGCGCAGCCAGGCGTCCTGCAGCGCATCCTCGGCATCGGCCCGCACCCCCAGCATGCGGTAGGCCAGCCCGAACAGGCGAGGGCGCAGGGTGGTGAAGGGGTCTGCTGTGGGCGCTATTGGGGTTGTCATGGTGTGGGCAATGGACGGGGTTAAAGCCTGGCTTGGCTACTTGGCCTTGTCAGACGTGCGCGCCCATTGGTTTGTGACAGTGGATCGTGGGTGCTCTTAATTTGATAGCTGTAAGCGCCCATAGCACAAGCGATGTGACCTTTTCATCGAAATGATTCACCGCGCGCTGCCTGCGTTGTTGTCTGCCCAAACAAGCAAGCTCCCAGAAAGCTGACCTGAAATCTTGCAAAAACTGAGGTTCAGCAATGGTTGCGAAGGTCACTGCAGAAATACATATTTGTTAATTTTTGACATTTGGTGATAGTATTTTTTGATGCAGATCAAAGATTTTCCATGGTCTTTAAAGACCGAAGCTGCAACAGGCGTGCAAGAAGCAGCACGTTGAGCACATGGTTTTGCCGGACTTGGCCGGGCCAGGGCTGGTGAGAGGGTGAGCGTTGAATCAGGCGGCCACGTGTTCGCTGGTGTGCCGTGGCCTGGAAACCAAACGAATGGGGAAATCTATGAAGAACTGGAAAATTTCGACCCGCCTTGCAGGAGCCTTTGCGGCCATGGTGCTGCTGATGATGGTGTTGGGCGGTATCAGCTGGGTGCGTTCTGGCCACCAGCGGGCTGCTTTGAATGACGTGGTCAGTGTGCGGATTCCCATCACCAAAGCACTCGCAGTATTGGATGACGGGGTGAGTGTGCAGGCGATCCAGTTTCGGAATGTGGCCATCTGGGATACCGAGGAGATTCGCCAGCGGGCATTCACCCAGATTGCATCGGCCCGCGAAGCCGTGGCCGCGCAGTACAAGCAATTGGACAGCTTGGTGACTTCGCCTGAGGGCAAAGACAAACTGGCCAAGATGCAGGCGGGGCGTGCCAATTTTCTGAAGGTGAGTGACCAGTACCTTGCCCTGATCAAGGAAGGGCGAAGAGATGAAGCGCTGCAGATGCTGGAGAAGCAATTGCGCCCAGTCCAACTGGAATACCAGGATTTGATCGAGACCCAGCTCGACTTTCAGAACAAGATCACCCAGGCCGCTGGAGTGAGGGCTGAGGACGAGGCCTCAGCCCTGCAACGGGATGTTTTGATTGCCTGCGCCGTGATTTTGGGCTTGGCCCTCTTCCTGGCGATGGCCATCATCCGCTCCATCACCGCCCCCCTGTCACGCGCCGTAGAAGTGGCCGACCAAGTGGCCGCAGGCGACCTCAGCGCCCGCATCGAAGTCACCTCCACCGACGAAACCGGCCAGCTGCTCGGTGCCCTGCAACGCATGCAGCAAAGCCTGGTGCGCACCGTCTCCGTCGTGCGCCAGAACTCAGAAAGCGTGGCCTCGGCCAGCGCCGAGATCGCCTCGGGCAACAACGACCTGAGCGCGCGCACCGAACAGCAAGCCTCGGCCTTGGAAGAAACCGCAGCGTCCATGGAAGAGCTCGGCTCTACCGTGCGCCAAAACGCAGACAACGCCCGCACGGCCAACCAACTGGCCATGAGCGCCTCCACGGTGGCTACGCAAGGCGGAGAAGTCGTGGCCGAAGTGGTGGAGACCATGAAAGGCATCAACGCCAGCAGCAACAAGATTGCAGACATCATCAGCGTGATCGACGGCATTGCGTTCCAGACCAACATCCTGGCGCTGAACGCCGCGGTGGAAGCCGCGCGAGCAGGCGAACAAGGCCGAGGCTTTGCCGTGGTGGCCTCTGAAGTACGCAACCTGGCAGGGCGCAGCGCAGAAGCGGCCAAAGAAATCAAAAGCCTGATCATGGCCAGCGTAGAGCGGGTAGAGCAAGGCACCCTGCTGGTAGACAAAGCAGGTAGCACCATGACCGAAGTCGTCACCGCCATCCGGCGCGTGACCGACATCATGGGAGAAATCAGCGCGGCCAGCAGCGAGCAAAGCGCAGGCGTAGGCCAAGTGGGCGAAGCCGTCACGCAAATGGACCAGGCCACACAGCAAAACGCGGCCTTGGTGGAAGAAATGGCGGCAGCGGCCAGCAGCTTGAACAGCCAAGCGGGCGAATTGGTGAACGCCGTGGCGGTGTTCAAGCTGGCGCACGATGCCAGCTACAGCGCCCCCAGTGCCCCTGGCGCCAGCTACAGCCCCCGCGCCAGCAGCGCCAGCACCTTGGGCAAAAGCCCCAGCGCCCGGCCTGCGCTGAGCAAGCCCAAGGCGACAACGGCAAAAGCGCCAGCCCAAAGCAAGCCAGCAGCGAGCTTGGCAGCGCCTCAAGCGACGGCGCCTGCACCCAAGGCAACGCCAGCACCCAAGGCAGCGAAGGCAGGGGGCAATGACGATGAGTGGGAGAGCTTCTGAGTTGAGCTGACCGGAGTTGGACGTGAAAGGGCCTGGGGGAGGGCATTGCCTTTCTGCTGCCATTACGCCAGCCGCTAGCAAAGCACGCCCAAGGGCGTGCTTTTTTATGCCTGTGCCCGCCCCAAGCCGCAGCAGGTCAACGCTGCGTTGGGTGGGCTGGCTGGGTCAGTTGTTCCAGTTGCGTCAGATACGCCATGGCCTGTGCGTTGCTGGCACCGCACATCTCAGCGGAGGGCATCAACCCGCCACACACCGCTGGCCGATCGGGTTGGCCAAAGATGCGGCACCGTGCGTACTCATCCAGCTGCACGCAGCGCACCCCCGCGGGCTTGCCGTGCGGCATGCCGGGGATGGGAGAGCTGATGGAAGGGGCGGTGCAGCAGGCGCCGCAGCCAGGGCGGCAATCCATGGGTTTGCTATGGTTTATATAGCTGCTAGCGCTTGCTAAATAAGCGCTAGGGCTTGTTTTGACTCAAATATGTTTAGGATTGGCCTGCAGCGTCGCCGTGCAGGCGGCCTGCGGCCCATAGCACCTGGTCCACCACGGCACGCACGCGGTCGCGGTGGGCGGGCTGGAGCAGGGCGCCGCTGTCATCGAATGCACTGCCTGCCGAGCCCAGGGCAAACGCCTTAGGGGCCAGCCAGCATTCGAGGTTGGTGAGCAAGGGGCCCAAATGGCTTTGCGAACGCAGGCCGCCCAGAGCCCCAGGCGATGCGCTGAGCATGCCCACCACCTTGCCCCGGAAGGAGCGCGTGCCGTCTTGCCAGACCGGGTCGCCCTTGATGGGGCTGGAGGCCCAGTCGAGGGTGTTCTTGAGCAGGGCGGTGTAGCTGCCGTTGTATTCGGGCGAGCAGATGATCCAGGCAGGGTGGTCGAGCAGCACCTGTTTGAGCCGCGCCACATCGGCCGGGGTGCCTTGGGCTTCGAGGTCTGCGTTGTAGAGCGGAATGTCAAAGTCAGACAGCTCCAGCAGCGTAACGCTGGCACCCGCATCGCGCGCGATGGCAGCGGTGGCGTGGGCCAATTTGCGGTTGAACGACTGCTGGCGGGTGCTGCCTGCGAAGATGAGGAGTTGGGCGTTAGGCATGGGTGCCATTGAATCACACCGGGTGGACAGGATTCCTGCGCAGGGGTGTTTCACGTGAAACAAGGGGGCTTGCCGGGGCGCGTTACCACCTGCTCCAAGGGCCATGCGCAGACACAAAGCGCGCAAAGTGGGAAAATCAGGGGTTACCCGCAATCGCCCTGGCCTGCGCCGACAGCACCCTGTGCCCGGCCCGGCAGCGCGATCTTGCTGCTGGTGTTTTTTTATCGGGCCCGCCAGGGCCCCGGAGCGCTCCCATGTTGTACCCCCAGGAATTTGATGTGATCGTCGTCGGCGGTGGCCATGCTGGCACCGAGGCCGCGCTGGCCGCTGCCCGCATGGGCAGCAAAACCTTGCTGCTGTCCCACAACATCGAGACCCTGGGGCAGATGAGTTGCAACCCCAGCATTGGCGGCATTGGCAAGGGCCACTTGGTCAAAGAGGTGGATGCCTTGGGCGGCGCGATGGCGCTGGCGACGGACGAGGGCGGCATCCAGTTTCGCATTCTCAACAGCTCCAAAGGCCCTGCGGTGCGTGCCACACGGGCGCAGGCCGACCGCATTTTGTACAAGGCCGCCATCCGCCGCATGCTGGAGAACCAGCCCAATCTGTGGCTGTTCCAGCAGGCGGTGGACGACCTGATGGTGGAGGGCGACCGCGTGGTGGGAGCGGTGACGCAGGTGGGCATTCGGTTCCGCTCGCGCACGGTAGTGCTGACGGCAGGAACCTTCCTCGACGGCAAGATCCACGTAGGCCTGAATAACTACGCCGCAGGCCGGGCAGGGGACCCACCCGCCGTGTCGCTGTCGGCACGCCTCAAGGAGCTGAAGCTACCGCAAGGGCGCCTCAAAACGGGTACGCCTCCGCGCATTGACGGCCGCAGCATCGACTTCAGCCAGTGCGAGGAGCAGCCCGGCGATGGCATGCCCGGTGGGGTGAACGAAGGCACCGTGCCTGTGTTCAGCTTTATGGGCAATGCGCAGATGCACCCGCAGCAAATGCCGTGCTGGATCACCCACACCAACGAGCGCACGCACGAGATCATCCGCAGTGGCTTTGACCGCAGCCCCATGTTCACCGGCAAGATCGAAGGCGTGGGCCCGCGCTATTGCCCGAGTGTCGAAGACAAGATCAACCGCTTTGCCGACAAGGACAGCCACCAGATTTTCCTGGAGCCCGAAGGCCTGACTACGCACGAGTACTACCCCAACGGCATCAGCACCAGTTTGCCGTTCGACATCCAGTACGACCTGGTGCGCAGCATGAAGGGACTGGAAAACGCGCACATCCTGCGCCCCGGCTACGCCATTGAGTACGACTACTTTGACCCGCGCTCGCTCAAGAGCAGCTTTGAGACGCGCCAGATCCAGGGTCTGTTCTTTGCCGGGCAGATCAACGGCACCACGGGCTATGAAGAGGCGGCAGCGCAAGGCTTGTTTGCGGGCATCAATGCCGCGCTGCAATGCCGTGGCGAGGCCGCCTGGCTGCCCGGCCGGGATGAGGCCTACCTGGGTGTATTGGTGGACGACCTCATCACCAAGGGCGTGACCGAGCCCTACCGCATGTTCACCAGCCGCGCCGAGTTTCGCCTGCAGCTGCGCGAGGACAACGCCGACATGCGCCTGACCGAGGCTGGCCGCAAGATGGGCCTGGTGGACGATGCGCGCTGGGACGCCTTCAGCCGCAAGCGCGACGCTGTTTCACGTGAAACAGAGCGCCTCAAAGCCACCTGGGTGAACCCGCGCAACCTTCCCGCAGCCGAGTCTGAGCGCGTGCTGGGCAAGAGCATTGAGCACGAGTACAACCTGTTTGAACTGCTGCGCCGCCCAGATGTGTCGTACCAGGCGCTGGCCAGTATGGATGGCGGCAAATACACCAGCCCCGGTGTTTCACGTGAAACGCTGGGTGACCTGAGTGAGTCGGTCATTGAACAAGTGGAGATTGCGGCCAAGTACGCGGGCTACATTGACCGCCAGAAGGGTGAGGTGGAGCGTGCTGCCCATTACGAAAAATTGCGCCTGCCCGCCGAGCTGGACTACATGCAGGTGACGGCACTCAGCATTGAGGCCCGCCAGGCACTGACGCGCCACCGCCCTGAAACCCTGGGCCAGGCCTCGCGCATCACGGGCATCACCCCCGCCGCGATTTCGCTGCTGATGGTGCATTTGAAAAAAGGCGGCTTCAAGGACTTTGCCTTGCCTACGGACAAGGTGACGGCCAAGGCCGAGGGCGAGGTGGCTGCATGAGCGCCGTGACCCACGACGCTTTGCAAGCGCGCCTGCAAGAGGGTGCCCAGGCCCTGGGTTTGGCCCTGACCGATGCGCAGCTTGCGCAGTTGATGGAGTTCCTGTCCCTGCTGCAAAAGTGGAACAAGGTCTACAACCTGACGGCGGTGCGCGACCCGCAAGAGATGCTGACGCACCACCTGCTCGACAGCCTGGCTGCCGTGGCGCCACTGCGCCGCCATGTAACGACCTTGGGGCGGGGCGGGGCGGGCGTGAGACTGCTGGATGTGGGTTCGGGCGGTGGCCTGCCCGGTGTGGTGTTTGCCATCTGCTGCCCGGATGTGGATGTGAGTTGCGTGGACACGGTGGGCAAAAAGGCCGCCTTCATCCAGCAAGCGGCGGTAGCACTCAAGCTGCCCAACCTGCATGGCGTGCACGCACGGGTGGAGACGCTGACCACGCCGTTTGACATCGTCAGCTGCCGGGCGTTTGCCTCGCTGCCTGATTTTGTGACTTGGTCGCGCTCGGCCCTGGCCGCGCCGCATGGCGTGTGGCTGGCCATGAAGGGCAAGCACCCTGAGGATGAAATCGCTGCATTGCCTGCTGACGTCGCGGTGTTTCACGTGGAACAACTCACGGTGCCCGGGCTGGATGCAGAGCGCTGTATTGTCTGGATGAAGCCCGCATAAGCTGGTCGGGGCGCGCTCTTCGGGGCTGGTGCTTGGGCCGTGCTGCGTTGGAGGCGCTGCTTCCGAAAAAGCGTCGCTTAAACTCGGCCTTGTTATTGCGCAGTTTTCGCTGCATTCCCCATCGTCACGGCACCGGGAGAAATCATGTTTGGCATTGCTGACTACGGCGCTTTTGTCGCCGCCATTGTGTTGTTCCTGGCCATTCCAGGCCCCGGCAATTTGGCGCTCATCACCTCGACCAGCAAGGGTGGCATTCGCGGCGGCCTGGCGGCCACGATGGGGGTGATTGCGGGCGACCAAGTGCTGATGTGGGCGGCGGTGGCGGGCGTGGCCGCATTGCTGGCCACCTACCCCACAGCGTTTGTGGCGGTGCAGTGGCTGGGCGCTGCCTACCTGGGGTGGCTGGGGTTCAAGATGCTCACGGCCAAGCCCGGTGCCAAGCCGGTGCTGAACATCGAGCCGCGCCACTACTTCAAGCAGGCTGGGTTGATCACGCTGCTCAACCCCAAGGCGATTGTGTTTTACATGGCGTTCTTCCCGCTGTTTGTGGACCCAGCCCACCACCAGGGCCTGCTCACCTTTGGGGTGATGGCGGCCACCGTGGCCGCCTTGACCTTTGTGTACGGCCTGGGGGCCGTATTGCTGACCCACCACCTGGCTGAGCGCATGCGCGCCAACCCCCGCATTGGCCGCGTGCTGGAAAAGCTGGCCGGCGTCTTCCTCATCGGTTTCGGCATCAAGCTGGCCATCTCCAAGTAACTCGAACACCTCCACATGGCCAAAATTTTCTGTATTGCCAACCAAAAGGGCGGCGTGGGCAAAACCACCACCACCGTCAACCTGGCCGCAGGTCTGGCCAAAATTGGCCAACGTGTGCTGATGGTGGACCTGGATCCCCAAGGCAATGCCACCATGGGCTCGGGCGTAGACAAGCGCCAGCTGGAGCTGTCGGTGTACGACGTGCTGCTGGAATCCGCCTCGGTCCAAGAGGCGGCGGTGCTGTCGGACAAATGCGGTTACTGGGTGCTGGGCGCCAACCGCGAACTGGCCGGTGCCGAGGTCGAACTGGTGGCCCTGGAGCACCGCGAAAAGCGCCTGAAGGCCGCGCTGGCCGAGGCCGATGCAGACTATGACTTCGTGCTCATCGACTGCCCTCCGTCCTTGAGCATGCTCACCCTCAACGGCCTGTGCAGCGCCCACGGCGTCATCGTGCCCATGCAGTGCGAATACTTTGCGCTCGAGGGCCTGACCGATCTGGTCAACACCATCAAGCAGGTGCACGCCAATCTCAATGCCGATTTGCAGGTGATTGGCCTGCTGCGCGTGATGTTTGACCCGCGCATCACGCTGCAGCAGCAGGTGAGTGAGCAGCTCAAGGACCACTTTGGCGACAAGGTGTTCAACACCGTCATCCCCCGCAACGTGCGCTTGGCCGAGGCCCCCAGCTACGGCGTGCCGGGCGTGGTGTTTGACCCCTCGGCCAAGGGCAGCCACGCGTTTGTGGACTTTGCCAAGGAGATGGTCGATCGCGTTAAGCGCATGGGGATTGGAGATAAAAAGACCTCCAAGGCGCAACCATAAAGCGCTACAAGCTATAAAAATGATAGCAATTAAGCCCTCCAATGTGCTCCTGTTGCCCGGCTGGCAAAACTCGGGCCCCGACCACTGGCAAAGTCGCTGGGTGCGTCTGCACGGCTACCAGCGCGTGGAGCAGCACGACTGGATGCGCCCGCTGCGTGGCGATTGGTCGGCCCGCCTGGAAGAGACCGTGGCCGATGCCGATGGCCCCGTGCTGCTGGTGGCGCACAGCCTGGGCTGCGTGCTCACCGCCTGGTGGGCCAGCCACACCCGCCACGCCGCCAAGGTGCGCGGCGCGCTGCTGGTCGCCCCGGGCGATGTGGAGCGGCCTGACGTCGCGGCCATGATCCACGGCTGGGCGCCCATTGCGCGCCAGCCTCTGCCGTTCCCGGCCCTGCTGGTGGGCAGCCAGAGCGACCCGTACTGCAGCTACGAGCGCGTGCAGGGCCTGGGCGAGGCCTGGGGTGCGCGGTTTGTGGACTACGGCGAGCGTGGCCATATCAATGCGGAATCCGGGCTGGGCGACTGGGAAGAGGGGCACGGCTGGTTGACCCAGTTGGCCCAGGCGGCATGAGCCGCTGGGCCCTGTGGCGCAAGCGCCCGCCAGCGGCTGACGGCGCACAGCCCTCGGTAGCCCCGCGCCCGCGCCGCCCTGTGCAGCTGTATGTGCCGCTGGATGCGCTGCAAGTGGTGCTGGCCTGGTTACTGCCCAGTGGCGCTGTGGTGGTGGCTGCGTTGGGTCAATTTGCGCTGGCCCTGGTGCTGCTGGCCGTGGCCTGGGGCGTGTGGCTGCGCTTGTGGCGCAGCCGCAAAAAGCGCCGTGCCGCGCAACAGGCCACGCATTGAAACCTGAATCTCCGATTTATGTCCAAAACCCATCTGATTTCGACGGCAGACCAATTACCCCGCGCCTGGAGCTCCAGCATCGTGGGCCAAGCCGCTGGCGCCAAGGTGAAGGTGCTGCGCATGGACGATGCCGCCTACCCCAACGAGTCGCACGACTTTGATGAAGCGCTGCTGGTGCTTGAAGGCTGCATGCGCCTGGACCTGCAAGGGCAGGTCACCGAAGTGGGGGCGGGCGAGGTGTTCATTGTCCCTGCGGGCGTCCCCCACGCGGTGGCGCCCGGCAGCCACGGCACGCTGGTGATCATTGATCGATAAGCCCTGGCGGCCAGACCTTTTCGCTGTTACTGATTCCGAATCATAGAAAGCCATCACATGGTTACCAAGAAACCCAAGGGCCTGGGACGCGGCCTGGAAGCCCTGCTGGGCCCCAAGGTCGAAGAAAAAGTAGAGCAGGCCCAGGCGGCCGAAGCGGGCCTGCCCAGCACGTTGCCGCTGACTGAGCTGGTGCCCGGTGTGTACCAGCCGCGCACGCGCATGGACGAGGGCGCGCTGTACGAGCTGGCCGAGTCCATCAAGGCGCAGGGCATCATGCAACCGATTCTGGTGCGGCGCCTGACGGGCGGCGACAACGCAGGCAAGTACGAAATCATTGCGGGCGAGCGGCGCTTTCGCGCCTCGCGCCTGGCGGGCCTGGCCGAGGTGCCGGTGCTGGTGCGCGATGTGCCCGACGAGTCGGCCGCCGCCATGGCGCTGATTGAAAACATCCAGCGCGAAGACCTGAACCCCCTGGAAGAAGCCCAGGGCTTGCAGCGCCTGGTCAAAGAATTTGGCCTGACGCACGAGCTGGCCGCCCAAGCCGTGGGCCGCTCGCGCAGCGCCGCCAGCAACCTGCTGCGGCTGCTGAACCTGGCCGAGCCCGTGCAGACGATGCTGATGGCGGGCGATATCGACATGGGCCACGCGCGGGCGTTGCTCTCGCTCGATCGCGCCGCTCAGATCACTGCGGGCAACCAGATTGCGGCCAAGAAACTGTCGGTGCGCGAGGCCGAGAGCCTGGTCAAGAAGATTGGGGCCGAGTTCAGCCTGGTGCCGCAAAAGCCCAAGAAAGAAAAGTCCCGCGACATGAAACGCGTGGAGGAAGAGTTGTCGGACCTGCTGATGGCCGCTGTGGAAGTGCGCGTCAAAAAGCGCGTGAAGCGGGCAGGGCGCCTGGAGGACATGGGCGAGTTGGCCATCCAGTTCGGCTCCATCGAAGAACTCAACGGCCTCATCGAGCGACTGCGCGGCTGAGTAGTTCACAGCGCAGCCCCGTGGCGGGTGCCGATTGCGCCATGGGGCGCCCCAGAGAGCCCTGGCTGCAATGGTCTTTGGCCGGGGCGCGTTGACAGCCCGGCGGGCGCGAATGTGAACTTTGGCACAACCCTGGCATTGGCGAGGGCCTGAGGGCCCCAGAAAACACACCCAACCGGCCTACACTGCCCGCTGCAGACCGGCGCCTGGAGCGCGCCGTGCTTCCGCCTGCCCTCGCCATGAACCACCCTTGTCTTGATTGCATTGCCTTGCCTTGCCCGCAGCCACGCTGTGGCGCTGCGGTGCGCTGCCGTGCGCTGCCTGGGGCGGATGGGTGCGCATGATGATGGTGTCCCTGCGCCTGCCCTGGCCCTTGCCTGCCTTGCTGGCCTGGGCGGCTGCTTGGCTGCTGTTCATCACGCTCCGGCCCGTGGTGCCCATGCTGTGGGCCATGCTGCTGCCCTGCCTGCTGGGCACAGTGGCCAGCTTGCTGGGTGAAAGCTGGTGGCGGCGCGGGCTGATTGCGGCGGGCTTTCCCTTGTCCCTGGCATTGACAGGCATGGTCACCTTGCCCGCCTGGGCCTGGTTGGTGCCCTTGGCACTGCTGCTGCTGGTGTACCCGCTCAACGCCTGGCGCGATGCCCCCTTGTTCCCTACCCCCCGCCATGCCCTGCAGGCCCTGGCTGTGCAGGCCCCCTTGCCCGCAAACGCGAAGGTGCTGGACGCAGGCTGCGGCCTGGGCGATGGCCTGCTGGCCCTGCGCCACGCCTACCCCGATGCGGTGCTGCACGGTATTGAGTGGAGTTGGCTGCTGCGGGTGGCCTGCGCGCTGCGCTGTCCCTGGGCCCGGGTGCGCCGGGCCGACATGTGGAAGGCCGACTGGAGCGGCTACCAGATGGTGTACCTGTTTCAGCGGCCCGAAAGCATGGCCCGCGCTGCGGCCAAGGCCCAGGCCGAGATGGCCCCCGGCGCCTGGCTGGTGAGCCTGGAGTTTGCGGTGCCTGGCGTGCTGCCCCGCGCCCAGCTGCGAGCCCCGGGTGGGCGGGTGGTGTGGATTTACCGCGTGCCATTGCAGGACCAGCGCCGGTGATCGCCATGGCCGAGCCGCTTGTCCACTCCCACCTGCTGGTGCCGCTGCAGGCCCGCTTGGTTACAGAAAAGATACAACGTTTTGCTACATTCCCGGCTGGCTACATCTGCCAACAGAATTTCCAGAAAACTCACAGCTTGAGGGAGCTGCCTGACACGTTTGCGCGCCGGGAGGGGGCGCACCGTGACACCCGATCCATCCCATTGATTGCCTGGTTTCAATGCGCACTTCGCCCGCCGTTGCGGCGGTACAGCCTTTGCGCGCGTTGGCCTACCGGGCTGGAGGCGATGGGTCCTGCAGGGCTTTCTGAGATCCCGTTTACCGTTCTCCTAGGAAAAAAATGAAAACTCTTGCGCACTTTCGTCCCCGTCTGCTGTGGGTGCTGACGCTGAGCGCGGCCCTGACCGGCTGCGCCAGCATGCAAAGCCATGACAAGCTGG
This sequence comes from Acidovorax sp. 106, assembly GCF_003663825.1. Lineage (NCBI taxonomy): Bacteria > Pseudomonadati > Pseudomonadota > Betaproteobacteria > Burkholderiales > Comamonadaceae > Acidovorax > Acidovorax sp. 106. The sequence continues at coordinate 1,790,431 of NZ_RCCC01000001.1, forward strand.
CCACCGACGTGCAGTCGGCAGGCCGCACCGGCGGCATTCCGGCCGCTTTGCAGCAACTGGAGGCATCTGCCAAGAGCGAGGACGACAAGACCGCGCTGCTCTACAACCTGGAACGCGGCGAATTGCTGCGCATGGACCGCCGCTACCAGGACAGCACCAACGCTTTCTTGCTGGCAGACATCAAGGTCAAGGAATGGGAAGAAACCGCCAAGACCAACCCCACCAAATTGATGGGCACCGTGGGCGCGGCGCTGATCAGTGAACGCCTCAAGAACTACGAAGGCCAGGATTACGAAAAGGTGTGGCTTACCACCCGCCTGGCCCTGAACCGCGTGGCCGTGGGCGATTTTGAAAACGCCCGCGTTGACATTAAGCGCACGCACGAGCGCGAGGCCATCATTGCCGAGTTCCGCTCCAAGGAAACCCTGGCGGCGGAAGAAGAAGCCAAGTCCAAGGGCGCCACCGCAGGCGGCAAGGAGCTCAACGGCTACCCCGTTGAAACCCTCAACGACCCCGAAGTGCTGGCACTGAAGAACGGCTACCAGAACGCCCTGAGCCACTACCTGGCGGGCTTCATGTACGAAGTGCTGGGCGAGTCTGGCCTGGCCGCCCCTGGCTACCGCAAAGCCATTGAACTCAAGCCTGAAACTGGGGTGCTGGAAGAGGGCCTGCGCGGCCTGGACAACCGCACCAGCTTCACCTGGAAGCGCCGCCAGCGCATGACGGACGTATTGTTTGTGGTCGAAGCTGGCGACGCGCCTGCGCGCAAGCCCAAGGCCTTCACCATCCCCGTGCCCACGGGCCGTGGCTTGGTCACTGCCAGCATCTCTTACCCCATCATTGAGCCCTCCACGGATCCGCTGCTCACCACGCTGTCGGCCGCTGGCACCAACCTGAAGCTGGAAAAAGTGGTGGACGTGAACGTGATGGCCCGCCGCGCCCTCAAGGACGAAATGCCCGGCATGGTGTTTCGTGGCGTGACCCGCGCTGTGGCCAAGGGCGTGGTGCAAAACGAGCTGCAAAAGCGCGGTGGCCTGGTGGGCGGCCTGATTGGTGCCGTAGCCTCGGCAGCCACCGAAGTGGCCGATGACCGCCTGTGGCGCATGCTGCCCGGCCGCGTCTACATTGCCCGTGGCTACCTGCCCCCAGGTGAGCACGTGGTCAGCGTCAATGGCCGCGCCTTGCCTGACCCGGTCAAGATCGACGGTCAGTACGCACTAGTGCCCCTGCGCTTGTACGAAAACACGGTGCTGATGGGTGACATTGCCAGCCTGGGCAAGCTCGCTCCTGCCGGCTCTGTGCCTGTGGAAGCCGCCGCCCCTGCCGCCAAGCCTGCCGCGCGCACCGCCACACGCACTGCAACCACCAAGCCCGCAGCCAAGTCCCCTGCGGCTGCACCGACACCTACCGCCAAAAACTGAGCGAAATCCGCCCAGTCCATTGGCCCATTTCATGATTTGCCTGAAGGAGTCTTTTGAATGACCAACCGCATCATCCTGAGCGCCATTTGCGCCGCCTGCGTGGGTTTGGCTGGCGCTGCCAGCGCCCAACAACACGATCCTGCCACCCCCCTTGCTGTGGCTTCCAAAGTGGCCCTGCGCGGTGAAGCCAACGGCATCGCTGTGCGCGAGATGCGCCTGGTGCGCAAGAACGACATCCTGGCGGTGCAGGCCGACCTGTCCAGCTCTGTGCGCAGCGACCGCACACTGTTCTACCGCTTCAAGTGGCTCGACAACGTGGGCAACCAAGTCGGTGATGGTGAGTCGTGGAAGCAGCTCACCGTGCTGGGCCTGGGCCAGCAAACCATCAAAAGCGTAGCCCCCACCGGCGCAGCCGTGGACCTGCGCCTGGAAATGAATGTGGAGCCGCGCTGAGCCACCCCCACTTCAAGCACCTTCTGTTTTGTTCAGAGAGATAAACACCATGCAACGCAACTTCCAGCGCACGGCGCTCATCGTGGCCTTTGCGGCCAGCACGCTGGCCCTGTCGGCCTGCCAAAACCTGTCCTCCCCCACCGTGCGTTTTGACCGCCAGGTCAACTACGGCGACGCCAAGGGCGTGGAACTGGTGACCAACGAATTCGGCTCGTCCGACCTGCAGATGATTGCCGAGAAGATGACCGGCAGTCTGCTCGAAACCGGCATCTTCCAGGGTCGTCCCACGGTGACCATTTCCACCGTCAAGAACAAGACCAGCGAGTACATCGACACCACCAACGTGATGAACTCGATCCAGACCGCGTTGGTCAAGTCGGGCAAGGTGCGCTTCACGCGCTCCATCAATGAAATGCAGCAGGGCGTGGACGAGCTGCAGCGCCAAAACCAGAGCGGCCTGTACAAGCAGAACACCACGGCCAAGGTCGGCCAGATGACAGCGGCCAAGTACCAGCTCGAAGGCGAGCTGACCAGCATCGTCAAGCAGAACAACAACACCAAGGACGTGTTCTACAAGTTCACGCTGAAGATGTTCGATGTGCAGGAAGGCACGATCGAATGGCAGGACGAAAAAGAGATTCGCAAAACGAGCAAGAAGTAAAGGAACCCCCTGAGCGGCTTTGCCGCTTCCCCCTTTCTCTCGCGCTTGGCGCGGGAAGGGGGACGCCGCCAGCGCGGCGGGGCGGCCCTTGCGCGGCGGCCACTGGTATCGACCGCGCCAGTATCGGACGATGTGCGTGTTGGATTGCGCCGCGTCTGATTCATCCCTGAATTCCCGTCAGCTCACAAGGAGCACACCATGCAACGCAGAACCACTTTGCACACGGCACTGGCCGTGATCGCCGCCACCACGCTGGCCTGGGGCAGCAGCGCCCAGGCGCAAAATGCGGCCCCCAAGATTGCCGTGACCGACTTGGCCTATGCCCAGCGCGTGTCCGAATATTTCGTGGCCGGTGCTTACCAGCGCAGCGCCCAGATGAGTGCGCGCAGCAGCCAGGGCGGCAGCCACAGCCATGGGGCATACGGCGGTGGTGGCTCGTACTCCGGCAGCCAGTCGGTGCAAGCTTCTGAGCAGGCCAGTGGCACCTATGTGGCGGGCAGCTACAGCTACATCGAGCAGCGCGAGCTGGGCGGCTACACCAACGACATCAAGGGCGCTTTGCTGCAGGGCACCTACTTCCGCCTGGTGCAGGGCAAGGGCTTTGACGCCGGTGCGCCCCAGGCCTCCAAGGCCGAGCAGGTGCTCAACCAGGTGCAGGGCGGCAAGATGGCCACGCCCAAGGCGCAGCCCCAGGTCACCGACGTGATCGCCCGCATCAAGAAGGGTGAATTCAACGGCGCCGACTACGTGCTGTTTGGCGTGGTCTCCAGCATCGACTTCACCGACGCGCTGTCTCCCCTGCAGGGCAGCAGCAGTGCCACGCGCCAGTACGGCCTGCAGTTGCTGGCCGACTTCTCGCTCATCAACACCCGCACCTATGAAATCAAGGCGGCGTTCTCGGCCCAGGGCCAGGGCAACGACACCAAGATTTTGTCCACGCGCGGCGACATCGCCCCGCCCAACCGTGCCAAGGTGATCCGCGAGACCTCGCAAAGCCTCGCGCAAGACGTGTACGTGCAGCTCGCTACCCAGTTGGGCTACACCGATGCACACCTGTCCCGTGGCGTGCGACCTCCACAACCGATGGCTTACCCCGCAGACGGCCAACCCCAGCCCATGCCTGTGCCGCAGCAGCAGCCTGAGCAGGTCATCATCCTGAAGTGATGTGGGTTATCGCGTGGCGATGAACGCTATGGCGCTCTCGCTGCGCCAGCGCACCGTGAAGGCCAGCCTTGTGCTGGCCTTTTTTGCGTGCGCTGTCACGGGGTTGCACGGTTGCGCAGCCCCGCAGTCGCCTGCAGAGACCGTTGAAGGGCAGGGCGCCGTGCGATTTACGCCCCTGCGGCTGAGTGTGGGTGAGGACCCAACGCAAGCGCTGTGGGCGCTGCAGCGCGGCCCGCTGGCGCTGCCCTTGCGCTACCGCGTGGTGGTGATTCCGGGCTCGGGCTGCGCGGGCATGGGGCCGCTGGCAGACCGCTACTTTCGCGGCCTGCTGCACGCCCAGGTCACGGTGCTGCACAAGCCCGGCGTGCACCCCCAGGACACTTCCGCGCCCGCTGACTGCCCGTCCCATTTTGTGCAGAGCGACAGCCTCTCCCACTGGGCCGCCCACGCGCGCGTTGCGCTGGACCAGATCGTCGCCATACAGCCGCCCGCCAGTGTGGGTGCAGCGCCACCACCGCTGTTGCTGGTCGGTATTTCTGAAGGGGCAGAACTTCTTCCCGCGCTGGCCGCAGTGGCTGGGCCAGATCTGGCCGGCGTGGTGATGATTTCCAGCAGCGGTCTGGACCCGCGCGAAGCCGGGCGGCTTCAGGCACTGCGCACGGGCCACGGTGCCGATTGGGACGCCTTGGGCCGCATGCAGGCCAGCACAGCCTCAGACTCCAGTGTGCACCAAGGCCGCAGCCTGCGTTACTGGCGAGACCTGTGGCGGTGGCCCGTGCAGCAGCCCCTCATCGACGGCCCCTGGCCTCTGCTGCAAGTGTGGGGGGAGCGTGACGAACTGGTGCCCGCCGCGGCCTACGGGCAATTTGCCCAGGCGGCCCAGCGGCGCGCAGCGCCCTACTGCGCGCGCAGCCTGCCCGGGGCAGACCACGGCCTGCAAGCGCCGGGCGCAGATGGCGTACAGCAGGTGTTGCAGTGGGTGCAGCAATGGGGACGATCCCCTGGCGCAGGTCTGTGTGCATCGCTTGCGCTGCACTGATCCCATGCGTTGTGCCATGCGTGATACCCGCTGCCCTATACTCGCCCCCGTTGGTGCTCGTGCTGTCATTGCGATGGTACAGTTAAACGGGAATCAGGAGAGCGCGGCCCACCACGAGTCGCAATCAACCTGAGCTGCCCCCGCAACGGTAAGCGAAAGAACGCACGCGCGTTCATCCTGCGTCACATGTCCACTGGGCCCCTCGGCCTGGGAAGGATTCACAGGAACATTTCGCCAGCCCGGAGACCGGCCGACAAGCGGGTGAGCCACGTGCTCGCCTATCTCACAGAACCTGCGGGGAGGCAGGGGTCTGGGTCCGTCCGGGTGGTTTTCATGCAGACTTTATTTTTACTGGCCCCATGGCCAGTGGCGCAGCATTTGGTGAGCCATGGCACCCCCATGTGCTGCCTGGGCTGGCGCCAGCCATGACGGTCGGTACCGTTTGGTTTGTGGGCGCGGGCCCGGGGGATCCGGAGCTCATCACCGTCAAAGGCCGCGCGCTCATAGAGCGCGCAGGCGCCATTCTTTTTGCAGGCTCGCTGGTCAACGAGGCCGTGACCCGCTGGGCGCCGCCCGGCTGCGCCATTGCCGACAGCAAAGACATGACGCTGGAGCAGATGGCTGCGTGGTTGATTGCGCAGGCGCAGCAGCACGCGGTGGTGATTCGCCTGCAAACGGGCGACCCGGCCTTGTATGGCGCGCTGATTGAAGTGGTGCAGCCGCTCGACGCCGCCGGAGTGCCCGTGCGCGTGGTGCCGGGAGTGTCTTCGGCCATGGCGTCTGCCGCTGCAGCGGTGGAAAGCTTCACGCTGCCCGAGGTCACGCAGACCGTGATCTTCACCCGCGTGGAAGGCCGCACCCCCATGCCCGAAGGCGAATCGCTGGCCGAGCTGGCGCGCCACCACTGCACGCTGTGCATCTTCTTGTCGATCACCCTGCTGCACAAAGTGCAGGAGCAACTGCGCGCCGCTGGCTGGGCCGATGACGCCCCCATGTTGGTGGTGCACAAGGCCAGCTGGCCGGGCGAGGAACTCATCATTCGCGGTACGTTGGCCGACATTCGCCAGCGCTGCCGCGACGCCAAGGTGGTCAGCCAGGCCATGGTGATTGCCAGCCCCAATCTGGGCGCACGCCACTGGCCCACGCTGGCCAAGTCCAAGTTGTACGACGCCAGCTTTACCCACCGCTTTCGCAAGGCCAGTGCGCCTGCAACGTCCACGGAGACTTCCTGATGCAACCCACAGCCACGCCCCTCGGTACACACCACGGCGCACGCCACGACGACACCATTTTGCTCATCGGCCACGGCTCACGCGAGGCCGAGGGCAATGACGAAATTCACCGCTTCGTAGCCCAGTGGCGCGAGCGCCAGCCCGGCTGGAACATCGAGGTGTGCTTCATCGAATTTGCCGCCCCTAGCCTGCATGACGGCCTGCAGCAAGCCGGGCGCAACGCCCGCCGCGTGCTGGTGCTGCCGCTCATCTTGAACGCGGCAGGCCACGTGAAGATGGAGATTCCAGAAGCCATCGAACACGCCCGCGAGCACTGCCCCGGCACTGAATTTCTGTATGGCCCGCACCTCACCGCGTGCGATCCCATCCTCGATGTGCTGCGCCGCAACCTGCGCAAGTGCATGAACGCGCTGGACATGCCCGACCCCACCACCACCGGCGTGGTGCTGCTGGGGCGGGGTTCGTCCGACCGCCAAGCCAATGGCGACGTGGCCAAGATGGCCCGCTGGTTGATGGAAGAGACCGACCACGAGCTGGTGGACCTGGCCTTCACCGGCATCACCTGGCCGCGCCTGGAGCGCGCGGTGCAGCGCCAGGTGCTGGTGGGCATGAAGCAGGTGGTGGTGCTGCCGTATTACCTGTTCACCGGCACGCTCATGCAGCGCATTGCCCGCCAGGTGGAGCACCTGCGCCAGCAGTACCCGCAGGTGCGGTTTGCACAAGCCTCGTACTTTGGGTTTGAGAAAGAAATCTTTGCCCTGCTGGAGCAGCGTGTGGCCGACCTGCGCGCGGGCGTGCCCGACAGCAAGCTGCCGTGCGACGGCTGCAAATACCGCGAACTGGCGCACGACATGGGCCACGGCCACAGCCATGAGCACACCCATGCCCCGGCCGCTGAGGCCGTAGTGCACCTGCATGCCCCGCACGGGGTACATGACCCTGCGCATGAACACGGGCATGACCACAGCCACGAACACCGTCACGACCACGGTCATGGCGATCACGTCCATCCACACCCTCATGCGCATTCCCACGGGCACACCCACGAGGCCCAGCCCGCATGAGCACCGTCAACACCGTCACCGAGCAGCTCACCCGCGCCGGGCAGGCCATTGAGCACGACAGCTTTGCCATCATCGATGCCGAGGTGCAAAGCCACAGCTACACCGCCGAGCAATGGCCCATCGTGCGCCGCATGATCCATGCGAATGCGGATTTTGAGTTCAACGGCCTGACCGACTTTCACCCGCAGGCCGTGCAGGCGGGCGTGGCCGCCATGCTGCGCGGGGGCACGCCCGTGGTGGCCGATGTGGAGATGATTTGCTCGGGCCTGTCGCAGCCCCGCCTGGCGCACTTTGGCATGCGCACGCACCAGTTCATTTCAGATGCCGATGTGATTGCACAGGCCCAGCAAGAGGACACCACCCGCGCCGTACAGGCCATGCGCAAGGCCCACCGCCTGGGCTTGCTGCAAGGCGCCATTGTGGGCATTGGCAATGCGCCCACAGCGCTGATCGAGCTGGCCCGGCTGATTGCAGAGGAGGGCGTGCGCCCCGCGCTGGTGGTGGGCATGCCCGTGGGCTTTGTGTCGGCGGCCGAGTCCAAAGACCTGATCGCCAGCCAGCACGAGGTGCCTTGGCTGGTGATTCGCGGGCGCAAAGGGGGCTCCACGCTGGTGGTGGCCGCTGTGCACGCTTTGCTGTCGTTGGCCGAGGCGCAGCAAAAGCTGACGACCGCCCAGGGCTGACAACGCCATGATGGAAAAAACCGTTCACCGGGGCACCCGCACCGGGTTCACCACCGGGGCTTGCTCTGCCGCCGCCGCTGCCGCTGCCGTGCAGGGCCTGGTGCACGGCGCGGTGCCCGATGCGGTGGACTGCCTGCTGCCCAACGGCGACACGGTGCGTTTTGTGGTGAACGACGGGCGCTGCGATGTGAGCACCCCTGATGCCACCGCCCATGCCATGGTCATCAAGGACGCAGGCGACGACCCCGACTGCACCGACAAGGCCCACCTCACCGCCGATGTGCGCGTGCTGCCCGGCGAGGCCGGTGTGGTGCGCCTGTGTGGCGGCTTTGGTGTAGGCACCGTCACCATGGCCGGGCTGGGTCTGGAAGTGGGCGGCCCGGCCATCAACCCCGTGCCCCGCCGCAACATTGAAGACAACGTGCGCGCCGCTGGCGGCCCGCTGCTGGCCCATGCCGGGCTGGAGGTCACCATCTCCGTGCCGCAGGGCGTGGAGATGGCCAAGAAGACGCTCAACGCCCGTCTGGGCATTTTGGGCGGCATCTCCATCCTCGGCACCACTGGCATCGTCAAGCCGTATTCCACCTCGGCCTACCGTGCCAGCGTGGTGCAGGGCGTGCAGGTGGCGGCCACGCTGGGCCACGGCGTGGTGGTGCTCACCACCGGCGGGCGCACCGAGCAGTTTGCGATGAAAGAGCACGCCGCGCTGCCCCCCGCCTGCTTTGTGCAGATGGGCGACTTTTTGCGCTATGCCCTCGACGAAGCCGTGGCCCAGGGCCTCACCGAAGTCGTCATTGGCGGCATGGTGGGCAAGCTGACAAAAATAGCCCAGGGCGAAACCATCACCCACGCCAACCGCGCCGAGGTAGACACCGAGCTGCTGGCCCAACTGGCCGCAGGCATTAGCGCGCCGCCCGAGGTGTGCGCCGAGATTGCCGCCGCCGAAACCGCCCGCTTTGCCGCCGAGCGCATGCAGGCCCTGGGCCTGGCCACGCCTTTCCATGAAGCACTGGCCCAGGCCGTGGTGCGCACGCTCATGGCGCCCGACCGCTACGGCGGTAAGTTCCGCCTGCAGGTGCTGGTGTGCGACTTTGACGGCCTGAAGATGGCCGAAGCCGCTTCTTCTATTCCAAAGACGACATGACCGATCCCCAACCTTGCCGAGTGATCGGCGTGCTCGACGACGGGGCTGCCAGCCTCAGCCCCACTGCCTTGGCGCTGCTGCGCCGGGCCGACTGGGTCATTGGCGGCACCCGCACGCTGGCGCTGCTCGAAGACGACATCGCCCCCCAAGCCCAGCGCCGTGATCTGACGGGCCAGCTCAGCGCCGTGCCCGGCTGGATTGCTGCGGCACGCGAGGCAGGCCAGACCAGCGTGGTGCTGGCCACGGGCGACCCGCTGTGCCACGGCATTGCCAGCTATCTCGCATCGCGTCTGTGCATCGAGGCGGTGGAGGTGCTGCCCAATCTATCGACCGTGCAGCTCGCCAGTGCCCGCCTGGGCCTGGCCTGGCAGGACGCGCGCATTGTGTCCGTGCACAGCAAAGATGCGGGCGAGTGGCATGTGGGTGCTGCGCCCGGGCACGGCCTGTATGCCCTGGCGCAAAGCCTGCGCCAGCACGACCGCCTGCTGGTGCTCACCAGCCCCGACAACTCGCCCGATCGCATTGCGCGGCTGATGGTGGCAGAAGGCCTGGGCGACGACTTTCAGATGGCCGTGGCCGAGCGCCTGTGCACGCCCGACGAGCGCGTGGTGGCCGAGCTGTCACCGCACGACGCTGCGCAGCAGACCTTTGCCGACCCCAACGTAGTGGTGCTGGTGCGCAGCCAGGTGCGCCCGCAGCCCGTGCGCATGGGCCTGGCCGACAGCGCCTACCACCAGCGCCAGCCCGACAAAGGCCTCATCACCAAGCAAGAGGTGCGCGCCGTGTCGCTGGCCCGCATGCAACTGCGTGCCGACAGCCGCGTGTGGGACATTGGCGCGGGCAGCGGCTCGGTGGGGCTCGAAGCCGCCCGCCTGTGCCCGCAAGGCCATGTCTGGGCCATCGAGAAGAACGAGGCTGACTTCGCCATCGCGGGCCAAAACGCCCGCGCCTTTGGCCTGAGCAACCACACGCTGGTGCATGGCAAGGCCCCCGAGGGGCTGGATGCGTGGCCGGACCCGGACGCCGTGTTCATCGGCGGCTCCGGTGGTGAGCTGCAAGAGCTGATTGCCCTGTGCCTGCGCCGCTTGCGCACGGGCGGCTGGCTGGTCATGAACTTTGTCACGCTCGAAAACCTGGCCAGCGCCACGCAAGCCCTGCAAGCCCAAGGCGCGGTGTGGGATGTGCTGCAACTGCAGGCCGCCCGCAGCAAGCCCATCTTGCACATGCACCGCATGGCGGCAGAGAACCCGGTGTGGATCGTTTGCGCGCAGCCGGGTGAGGGCGCAACGGTAGCAGCCGAGCAAGGGGAGGGCGCATGAGCGAAACGGACATTCAAGTCGCTCCCACGCTGGGCCGCCTCATTGGCGTCTCCCTCGGCCCCGGCGACCCCGGCCTCATCACCCGCGCCGCGTGGGCCCAACTGCAGCGCACCGATGCGGTGTGGACCTACCCCGCCCGCAGCACCAAAACGCCCAGCTACGCGTTTGACATCGTGCAGCGCGCCGGGCTCACACCGCCCGCACAGCACCGGACGCTGCTGTTTCCTATGACGCACGACGGCGACAAGCTCGCCCGCGCCTGGATGCGCGCCGCAGAGACGGTGCTGCCCTGGCTGCTGGCGGGGCAAGACGTGCTGTTTTTGGTAGAGGGCGACGCCAGCACCTACGCCACCTTTGGCCACCTGGCGCGCACGGTGCAGGCGCTGGATGCGCGCATTGACGTGCCGGTGATTGCTGGCGTCAACGCCTTCGCGGCGGCCTGTGCCGCCCGTGGCATGCCGCTGGCCGAGCAGGACGACACCATTGCCATCGTGCCCGCCGCTTATGGCGTGAGCGCGGTGGACCGTTTGCTCACCGACTTCGACACCCTGGTGCTCATGAAGGTCAAGCCGCTGATGGACGACCTCATCGACTGGCTCACCCAGCGCGGCTTGCTGCCCCACACCCAGTTCATCGAGCGCGTGGGCGCGCCCGACGAGCGCAGTGTGGCGGGCGTGGACCTGCCCGCCCTGCGTGGCACCAAGGTCAGCTACCTCTCGCTCATGGTGGTGAAGAACCCCCACCGCATTCGCGGCGAGCGCATCAAGGGTTGCCTCAAAAAGACCTCGCCCGCGCCGTTGCCTGCATTGGATGGCAGCGGCCTCTTTGCCGAATTGGAAACTACTGAATGACAGCATCTTCTGTATCACCCGCCGTGGTGCTCTCTGCCCCCGTGAACCCTGAGCAAGAGGCGCGCGTCTGCATCGTCGCCATCACCCGGCACGGCGCGGCGCAGGCCGCCCAGCTGGCGCGTGACTTGCCCGACGCCCACATCTGCACTGCCGCCAAGTTTGCGCAGGCGTTTGACGGCCTGCCCAACACCGTGCGCGCCTACGAAGGTGCCCTGCGCGACGAGATGGCGCCGCTGTTTGCGGGCTACGACCAGCTCGTGTTCTTTGTCTCGCTGGGTGCCGTGGTGCGCTTGATTGCACCGGTGCTGAAGTCCAAGGACGAAGACCCCGGCGTGACGGTGGTGGACGATGCGGGTCAGTTCGTCATCCCCGTGCTCTCGGGCCATGTGGGCGGCGCCAACGCCATGAGCGAGCGCATTGCCGACCTGCTGGGCGCCACGCCCGTGCTCACCACCGCATCCGATGTGGGCAAGACCATTCCCGTAGACATCTTGGGCCGCCACCTGGGCTGGCGCGTGCAGGCCTCTAAGATCAACATCACCCGCGTCTCGGCCCACGTGGTCAATGGCGAGCCCATTGCCGTGGTGCAAGAGGCCGGTAGCACCCGCTGGTGGACCCGGCCCACGCCGTTGCCCGCCAATGTGGAATGCCTCACCGCCTTTGCGCAAGTGCGGCCCGACCACCACAAGGCCGTGCTGTGGGTGACCGATGCGGAGGTGCCCGACACCCTGTGGGCCGACTGGGCCGAACGCCTGGTGGTGTACCGCCCGCCTGCCGGTCAGGCCGCAGACGCCACCGCCGCCTGAACCCTGCCTGCCATGACTCGCACACCGTCCAGCCCACTTGCAGATGCACTCGCGTCAGCACATGCACGCGGATCGGCGCCGCCCGCTGCCGCACAGCCTCTGGCCGTGGGTCTGGGCTGCGACCGGGGCACGCCGCTGGCGACGGTGCAGCAGTGCCTGCAGCAAGCGCTGGCGCTGGCGGGGGGCACGCTGGCCGATGTGGCGGTGCTCGCCAGCATCGAGGCCAAGGCCGACGAAGCCGCCTTTTTGCAACTGGCGCAGCAGCACGGCTGGCCGCTGCAGTGGTTCACCGCTGCCCAGCTCGCCGCCGTGCCAGTGCCCAACCCCTCAGCCACCGTGCAGCGCTACATGGGAACGCCCTCGGTCAGCGAAGCCGCCGCCTTGCTGGCCGCGCGGGCCGATCTGCGCGCGCTGGTGGTTGAAAAGCACAAGCTGCGTGGGCCCGATGGCAAGAACGCCACCGTGTCCATCGCCCGCATGGCCGCTGCGCCCTCCACCCCTTTTTCACCCCCGTCCGTTTCTTGAAAGGAAACCTCCCATGCACATCGAAATCGGCATCATCTCCCCCGAAAAGCTGGCCTACGCTGGCGTGGCGGCCACGGCCCTTTTAGGTGCCCACACCATGGGCCTGCTCAAAAGCCCCACCGCCTGGCTGCGCACTGCGCTGGCCGCGTTCTTCTTCAGTGTGCTGATGCAGGCCTGGCATTTGCCCGTGGGCCCGTCAGAGCTGCACTTGGTGGGCGCTATGCCCATCTACCTGCTGTTTGGCTTCATTCCCACGCTGTTCGGCTTTGGCCTGGGCCTGCTGGTGCAAGCCGTGGTGTTCGAGCCGCAAGACATGGCCCACCTGGCCGTCAACTTCCTGAGCCTGGCCGTGCCACTGGTCACCGTGCACCACACCCTGGGCCAAAAGATCAAGGGCATCACCGTGGCCAACGTGCTCAAGCTCGACGCCGTGTACTACGCAGGCGTGACGCTGATGGTGGGCTTCTGGCTGTCCATCAGCAACGATGCCGCCCCCGTTGCCGACTGGGCACTGTTTGCCGCCTCGTACGCCAGCCTGGTCGCCATCGAGCCGCTGCTGACCATCGGCCTCGTGGCCCTGGCAGGCCGCATGCAAGGCAACCGTTGGCTGACAGCTTGCATCGACGAAGGCCTGCTGCGTCGCGCAGCACCCGCAGTCTCCGCTGCAGCGTCGGCTTGATCTGCAAAGGGCTGAGTCCATGACCGCAGGAAAAATCATGCTCGTGGGCATCGGCCCCGGCAGCACCGAGCACATGACGGCGCGCGCCCGCGCCGCCATTGCCGAGGCCGACACCATCATTGGCTACGTCACTTACATCAAGCTGGTGGCCGACCTGATTGAGGGCAAGGAAATCATCCGCAAGTCCATGACCGAGGAGCTGGACCGCGCCATCGAAGCGCTGGCCCGCGCCCGCGAGGGCAAAAAGGTGGCACTCATCTCTTCGGGCGACGCGGGGGTGTACGGCATGGCCGGCCCCACGTTCGAGGTGCTGTTTCAGGCCGGCTGGACGCCCCCCGCCATCGACGAAAACGGTGAGCCAGAAGCAGGCGGCATCGTGGTCGAAGTGGTGCCCGGCGCCTCGGCCCTCAACAGCTGCGCAGCCCGCGTGGGCGCGCCGCTCACGCACGACTTTTGCGCCATCTCGCTGTCGGATTTGCTCACGCCCTGGCCCACCATTGCGCGCAGGCTCGATGCCGTGGCGTACTCCGACTTTGTGGTGGCCCTCTACAACCCCAAGAGCGGCCGTCGCACGCGGCAAATTGTGGAAGCGCAGCGCCTGTTCCTGCGCCACCGCAGCCCCGATACGCCCGTGGCCATCGTCAAGAGCGCCTACCGCCGCCGCGAGCGCATCGAGTTCACCACGCTGGCGCACATGAGCGATGCCGACATCGGCATGCTCAGCACCGTGCTCATCGGCAACAGCAACACCGTGGTGCAAAACGGCCTCATGGTCACGCCCCGTGGCTACGCCAACAAGTACGACGTGCAGGCCGGTGGCACCACGCTGGCGGGCGAGCGACCCGGCCGGTCGCTCTCCACCGGGCTCAATGGCTGGCTGGAGAATTTGTTTGCCGACCACGCTGCGGGCGACAGCATCGAAGCCCTGGCCCAGCGCCACCGCCTGCCGGTGGACTACATCCGCGACACCTTGGAGAACCCGCTGGAAGCCGCAGCGCAGGACGCCCCCGAAGAGGCCGAAGCATGAGCGCCGACACCACGAACCCCGGGGTGACCGCCGATGCAACGCCCCCCGAGGTCGTGCGCCCCAAGATCGGCGACTACCGCCGCCACCTGCTGATCTGCACCGGCCCGCGCTGCACGCAAGATGGCCAAGCGCAAGACCTGTTCGACAGCCTGGGCGCCAAGTTCAAGGCCGCCGGTTTGAACGATGGCGAGCTGCGCGTCAAACGCAGCCGCGTCAGCTGCTTTGCCGCCTGCAAAGGCGGCCCGGTGATGTGCGTGCAGCCCGACGGCACCTGGTACTACAACGTCACGCCTGCGAACATGGACCGCATCATCGAAGAACACCTGGTGGGCGGGCAGGCGGTGCAGGAGCTGGTGTTTCACCAGGGGCCGACGGCTGGGTAAAAGTTTTGCTATGTATTTAATAGCTGCCTGCGCTAGCAGTGCAAGCCCTAGAGGCTGATTTTCTTTGAAGAGGTGCTGGCCTTTGTCACCTCCGTTGGCCCGGAGCTTGGAACCGGTTTTCGATCGTCGGCCAAGCTGGGGCGATCGCGAACGGGGGTGATGCTGTCCATCGCCATGCGCAGGGCCAGCGCGCTTGGCGCGGCGGCCACACAGGCACTCCCTCGCTGCGCTAGCGTCCGTTCGACAAGGCCTGCGCTGGCGCCACCGAGGCGCCCTGGATGCCATGGCGCGCCAAGGCCTCGGACACAAAGCCGCTGGCCTTCATGTCTTCCACAAACTGGGCCAGGGCGGCCTGTGCGCCGTGCCCCCGGCCTTTGGGTGTACCCATGGCCTGCTGGATCACCATGAAGCGGCCTGGCAGCAGGCGCAGGCCGCCCAGGCGCTGGGCGTCGGCTTCCAGCTGCTGCTTCACGCCCGCTGCCACATCGTGGCCGTGGGTGATGAAGGTATCGACCACGGCGGGGGATGTGGGCGCCCGCTCGATGGTGGCGTGCTTCAGTTCGCGGCTCAGAAACAGGTCGTAGGCGCTGCCTTGGCCCACGGTCACGGTGCGGCCGGGTTGGTCCACGGCTTCATTGGCTTGCAGGGGCGAATCGGCGCGCACCAGGTAGCTGCCTTCGATGAGTACATAGGGCGCGGTGAACGCAATGCCTTCGCCGCGCAGTGGGTCGATGGCGAAGAAGCCGATGTCTGCCTGTTCGGCGCGAACGGCCTCTACCGACTTGCTTGCGGTGTCAAACACCACCAGCTCCAACCCCACGCCCAGGCGTTGGGCGAAGGCGTGGGCCAAGTCGACGGACACGCCCTTGGGCGCACCTTGCGCGTCCACGCCCGCCAAGATGGGGTTGCCCAGGTTGATGGAGGCGCGCAACACGCCTTGGGGGGCCAGGGCGCGGAGGGTTTCAGCAGGCACAGTCATGGCAGTGATGGATGAAAGGTGGCGCGCTAGCGGGCGCGGTGCCGTGGCCAGTGCGGTGGCCGTTGGTGCGTTTGCCATCCATCTTAGAGCGGCTTATATGGACACCGCCCGGATTACAAGTGACTGGGATGCGTGAGGGAACGGGAGGCAGGGCTGCAGTCTTATATCCGGCCTGTTGTGCAGGCGGTGCCTGCTGGCCCTGATGGCATTCGCTGACGAGGTTCCCATCTAACACTCGAGCTTTGTGCTCTTGGCTCTAATCGGAGTGTCCTCATCACGGTCCGACCTGTCTGCTCCATCACACACGTGACGTCGCTTGCTCTCCTTCAAACAGTGGGTTTCTAATTTCCGCTCAAGGCCCCTTCATACGGTGCCATGCCATGCCTTGGGGTTCCAGGGCTGGCCCTTGATGAGCACGGCCCAAATGGTGCGCGCCAGTTTGTTGGCGACTGCGGCAACCACAACGTTGTGCGGCCGGCGCTTGATCAGCTCCGTCAACCACGGCCATGTGCTGCCTTCTTTGCATTTGAGTGCCACAGATCGAGCGGCATGCATCAGCAGTGTTCTTAGGTAAGCATCGCCTCGCTTGCTGATTCCCAACTGCCTGATGCGACCTCCAGTGCCTGTTTGCCGAGGCACAAGGCCAATCCAGGCCGAGAACTCTCTGGCATCTTTGAACGTTTGTGGATCACCCATGCTGGCCACAACCGCCGTTGCTGTGAGCAGGCCCACGCCTGGAATCTGTGCGATGGCTTGGCACGAAGGAGATTCGCGCAGTTGCAGGGCCAACCTGCGCTCAATTCGATCAATGTCCTCTGCAATTTGTTTGATGCGTCGCACCTGCTCGTCCAAGCTGTCTATCAGCATGGCCGGCAAACGCTGCCTTGCTTCGTTCAAGGTATTTGGCAGGGCCAGCAGCAATTGCCGGTGCCCCTCAGGCAGGACAAGGCCGAACTCGTACAGGATTCCCCTCAGTTCGTTGGTCTGCATGATGCGCGACTTCATGAGTTGAACTCGGATGCGATGCAGCGACAAAATGACCTGTTGTGCCTCGGTCTTCACGGGCACGAAACGCATCCCTGGTTGTTGGCATGCAGTCCAAATGGCTTGCGCGTCAGCCGCGTCTGTTTTGTTACGTTGCACAAAGGGGCGGACTTTGCGCGGGGAAATGAGTCGCACCTCATGCCCGAATCGTTGCAATGAGCGCGCCCACTCGTGTGCGCCGCCACAGGCCTCCATCACGACCAGTGCACACGGACGATTGGCGAACCATTGCAGCAGGCCGCTGCGTTTAAGTTGCTGACGTTCAATACAGCCCGTCTCCAGATCAACCCAGTGCAGTTGGAACACCTTCTTCGCGATATCGATGGCAATGACAGTGCGGTCCATGATGATCTCCTTGGTTGCTGAGATGCTTGGTACTTTGATCCTGGCGAGATATCAGTGCAAGCGGGTCAAGAGGGCGGTGTCCATACCATCTCACACAACCCCCTGGCGTCGTTGTTCCGTCGCGGCGTACAGCTTGTACTGCCTACGACGGAACGCCCAGCCAAGGCCGCTTCGCTGGGTTGTGTGAGCCGCTCTCAGTGTGGCGTTGCCCAAACGCCGCCACTGCTGCCTTCGCACCACCCGCCATGGCTTTGCGCAAGGGCTGATAGCGCAGGCCGTGGTTTACCGCTGTGCCGATGGGCCATACACCCGGCGGAATTCCCACAGGGCTACGGTCACGCAGGCCAGGCCCCAGAAGATGGGGTACTCGTACCCGCCGGTGTTCCACAGCCAGCCAAAGCCCTTGACGGTGTGCAGCGCATACACCGCAATGGCCAGTGCGCCTGCAGCACCCAAGGCGGCGTAGCGGGTGCACAGGCCCAGCACCAGGGCAATGCCACAAGCCGCTTCGGTGAAGAAGGCCAGCCATACCCACAGCTCTGGCGGCTGGAAGCCCGCCTTGCCAAAGAAGCCGATGGTGCCTGCCGACAGCACGCCAAAAGAGGCGAACTTGCTCATGGCGTGTGGAAACATGAAAGCTCCGCAGATGATGCGAAGCAGGTTTTCCGCGCGGGTGATGTTGAAGTTGGATGCCTTGATCCGGAAGTCGTCGAGGGTCAGCAGTTGCATGAAATTCACTCCTTAGTAAGTTTCATGTTAGGTAGCTGCCGTCCTTCGGCAGTTGATGCAAATCAAGGTGCTGTACCGTTGCGTAACACGCCTTGGGCAACCGCCAGTTGCTTGA
The DNA here is from genome assembly GCF_003663825.1 of Acidovorax sp. 106. Lineage (NCBI taxonomy): Bacteria > Pseudomonadati > Pseudomonadota > Betaproteobacteria > Burkholderiales > Comamonadaceae > Acidovorax > Acidovorax sp. 106. Next base: position 1,808,094 of record NZ_RCCC01000001.1, read on the forward strand.
GGGCCGCGATGTCTTGCGGGCCGGTACGGCAGCATCCGCCAATCAGCCGCGCACCTTGCGCGTGCCAGCGCATGGCGGCATCGGCAAAAGCATCGTAGGGGGCTGCGGGGGTGGCGATGGCATGGCCGCGCCATTGCTTGTCCACTGCGTCGTAGGTTTCGCCCGAGTTGGGGTACACCACGATGGGTGTGCGTGTGTGGCGCTGGATGTGCGCCACCAGCGATGGGATGTACTGAGGCGCCGTGCAGTTCACGCCCACGGCCCATACCTGCGGCAGGCCGTCCAGCGCAGCGGCGCAATCGGCCATGCGCTCGCCCTGACTGTTGTGCTCGCTGTCCTTGCACGAGAAGCTGATCCATGCGCCCATCGCGTTGCCGTGCCCGTCGTCCAGCGTGGGCAAAAGGCTGGCAATGGCCAGGGCTTCGTCCAGGCAGGGCAGCGTCTCGCAGGCCAGCAAGTCGGCACCGGCGGCGGCCAGCACCTGCAGGCGCGGGGCATGAAAGCGTACCAGGTCGTCGCGGCCCACGCCCTGGTAGCCGGTGTACTCAGAGCCATTGGCCAGCATGGCGCCATAGGGGCCTACCGAAGCGGCGACCAGCGGCTTGTGGCGGCCCCGGCGGTTGGCGGCATCCGCCCAGAAGGCATCGCGGGCCTCGCACGCCAGGGTGATGGAGCGGCGCATGAGCGCGGCGGACTCTTCCGTGGAATAGCCGCGTTTCCCAAACGCCTCGAACGTGGCCTGATAGCTGGACGTCGTGGCTACGTCGGCACCCGCCAGGAAGTAGTCCAGATGCACCTGGCGGATCAGGTCAGGCTGCTCGATCAGCAGCTTGGCCGACCACAGCGGGTCTTTCAGGTCGGCGCCACGGCGCTCGAGCTCGGTAGCCAGGGCGCCGTCCAGCACAAACAGGCCTTGGGCATCTAGCAGGGTTTGCAACGGGTTGGCGGTGGGCGTAGGGGTCATGGGTGGCAAGGTCAGCAAAATGAAAAAGAGGGCCCGGTGGGTGGTGGGCAAACCTGCCAAAGGTACGCCAGCCCCCTTGCTGCGTGGCCGCATTTACCGCAGGCACATGCGGCATCCCGGCATTCGGTGCGGTGTATGTGCCGCCGTCCTGCGGTGGGCGCGGCGCTGGCCTTCAGCGGCGGGTCATCGGTGGTTCATCGGTGGTTTAGCGGCCCTGGGCCACACGTGCCCAGCACCTTTCCAGCCAGCGCACCCCGGCCACGATGACCAGCGTGATGGTGGCATAGAGGGCGCCCGCTACCAGCAGCGCGTCGGTGGTGTACGAGGCCACCGACAGTTGCCGCGCTGCGCCCGTGAGGTCCAGCACGGTGATGGTGCTCACCAGCGCGGTGGCCTTGAGCTGGGCGATGGCCTGGTTGCCCAGTGCGGGCAAGGCGATGCGCAGGGCACGCGGCAGCACGATACAACGCATGCTCTGCCAGCGGGTAAAGCCCAGGGCCATGGCCGCTTGTCGTTCGCCCAGCGGAACTGCCAGCAAACCAGCGCGCAGGTCTTGCGCCATGTAGGCGGCCAGGTTCAGCGACAGCACCGCCAGCCCGCAGTAGGTGGCGTCTTCCAGCAGCCACCACAGGGGCGACTGCCGCACGGCCTCGAATTGGCTGAGACCAAAGTACGCCAGGAACAACTGCACCAGCAGCGGCGTGCCCCGCACCACTGCGCCATACAGCCGTGCTGCGGCCGCCACAGGCCGGGGGCCCAGGGCCGTGGCCACGGCCAACACCAGGGCCAGTGCAGCGCCCAGCAGGGTGGAGCCTGCCAGCAGCCCCGCAGTGACCTGCAGGCCCTCCCACATGGGGTCCCAGGCGGCCTGCATGGATTCCCATGTTTCCCGCCACGCCAGGGGCAGGTCGGCCAGCCAGGCAATCACCCTGTCGGCGGTCATGCTTGAACTCCCGCTGGGTGGGTGGCATAGCCCCGCTGGGCGCGGCGCTCCAGCGCAGCCTGCAAGGGGTGCGACAGCGCCAGCAGTGCCAGGTACGCCGCTGCGACGGCCAGGTAAAACACAAACGGCTGGTGGGTGAACTGCGCCGCCATGTGGGCTTTTTTGAGCAGGTCTTCCAGGCCCACCACAGACACCAGCGAGGTGTCTTTGAGCAGCGACTGCCACAGGTTGCCCAGGCTGGGCAGCGCAATGCGCCAGGCCTGCGGCAGGCGCACCACCCAAAACACCTGTGCAGGCCGCATGCCCAGGGCCTGCGCGGCCAGAATCTGCCCGGCAGGCACCGCTGCAAAAGCCCCGCGAAACACCTCACTCGCATAGGCCGCAAAGACCACCGAGAGCGCAAACACGCCTGCGCCAAACGGGCTGATGTCGATGGCCCCGTCCAGGTGGTTGTTGATGAGGTTGGACAGCCCGAAGTAGCACACCAGCACGATGACGAACTCGGGCACCCCACGCAGCAAGGCGGTGGCTAGGCCCACGCTGCGGCGAAGCCAGGGCCGCGTGCTCAGGCGGCAGGCCGCCAGGGCCAGCCCCAGCAGCAAGCCCACCGCCAGCGACACCAGCGCCAGCTGCAGCGTGACCCACGCGCCCTGCAGCAGTGGCAAGGCGTAGTCCGCCAGGGGGCCAGTCAACAACTCCATGGGTTCTCCGCAAAAAACAAAACGGCCCGGCAGTGTGCCGGGCCGGAGTGTGGCACCGCCCGCCAGTTACTTCGCGGCGGGGGCAATGCTGAAGGGGAAGACCTTCTTGTTCTCGGCGGCAAAGGTGCCGTCCGTCAGCACCTGCTTGATGGCGGCGTTCAAGCGCACGCGCAGCGGGTCGCCCTTGCGCACGGCAATGCCCGTGCCTTCGCCAAACATGGCCACGTCGTCGATCGGCTTGCCCACCAGTTCAAAGCCCTTGGCCTTGCCGGTCTTGGCCAGCCAGTCGTAGGCCACAGTGGTGTCGGTCAGCGTGGCTTGCACGCGGCCCGCTTCCATGTCCAGCCAGATGGGGTCTTGCGAGGGGTAGGTTTTGACGCGGATGCCCGATTTGGCGGTGGGCAGGCGCTTTTTCAGGTACGCCTCGTGGTTGGTGCCGCTGTAGATGCCCAGGGTCTTGCAGCGCAGGCTTTCGGGGTTGTCGGTGATGCCCGAGCCCACCTTGGCCACGTACTGCACAGGCGCCAGGGTCAGCAGGTCGGTGAAGTCCACCGCCTTCTTGCGCTCGTCGGTGATGGACATCTGCGCCAGCACGGCGTCGATCTTCTTGGCGCGCAGGGCGGGGATCAGGGCGTCAAAGTCCATGGTCAAAAACTCGCACTTGGCCTGCATGTGCTTGCACATGGCGTGGGCCAGCTCAATCTCCATGCCCTTGAGCTGGCCGCTGGCGTCCTTGTATTCAAAGGGTGCGTAGTCCGACAGGGTGCCAATGCGCACCACGTCCGGCGTTGCCTGGGCCTGGGCCACGCCTGCCATTGCCATGCTGCCTGCCACGGCGCCTGTTGCCAGCCACTTCAGGGCCTCGCGTTTGAACATCATCCTGCTCCAGATTGGTTGGGGGTTGGCGCATGTGCATCGCAGGCCCCAGAACCCCCCGGACCCCCGGCTGCCCTGCGACCGTACCGTGCGAGCGCAAAAGGACATGAGTATTGCCAACAAACTTGCGGCAAGGCCGCAAATTGGGCGATGACTGCGCTGTCTTTGTGCGCTTGGCGGCAAAGATGTGCTGTTTGGCGGCAGGGTGGGGCGTCTGCCACAGCGTGGGATCATGGGCGTTCCAGTAGCGGCTGCGGTAGGGGCTGCTTTGGGGGCTGCGGGTTCGCCTGCGCCTGCTCGCGCATCCAGGCGCAAAAGGTGTCCAAACGGGGCTGGGGCTGGGCGGTTCTGCGCTGCAACACGTAGTGATAGCCCGATTCCACGAAGCCCCAGGGCGCCACCAGCCTGCCCGCCTGTACGTCGTCCATCACCAAATGCCAAGGCGCGACGGCGATGCCCAGGCCACGCACAGCAGCCTCCAGTGTGAAGTAGTAGTGCTCAAATTCAGGCCCTGCGCTGCCTTGGGCTTCTGGCAGCGCGGGCGGCTCTGCATGGGCTGCAGCCCACCACATAGCCCATGCGTTGCGCCGCGTACGTGTGCGCAGCAGCAGGGTTTGCCATGCGGGTGAGCACAGATCGTCAGGCGTTTGCAGCGGTGCGGTGCTTCGCTGGGCTAGGTGCGGGCTCAGCACGGGCCCCAGGTGCTCGATGAACAGGTGCTGCAGGCCGGTGTCCTCGCTGTGGGGCGGTGTGGCCTGCGCTGTGATGGCCAGGTCGCTGCGCTGGGGCGTGTTGCCAGCGTCGGCTTCGCTCGTGCGCAGGCGCACATCGATGTCCGGGTAGCGCGCCTGAAAGTCGAACAGGCGTGGCAGCAGCCATTTCACGGTCAGGGTGCTCAAACAAGCCACGTCCAGCGGGCCTCGGCTGGAGTCGCTGACTTCGCGCACGGCATCGGCCATCTGCGCAAAAGCATGGCTCAGCACGGGCTGCAGCACCCGTGCGGCCGGGGTCAGGGTGGGCCGGGCCTTGGTGCCGTCGAAGAGGGTGATGCCCAGGTGCTCCTCCAGTTGGCGCACCTGTCGGCTGACGGCGCCGGGTGTCACGCACAGCTCGTGCGCCGCTGCGGTCATGCGGCCCAGGCGTGCGGCTGCTTCGAATGCGCGCAAGGCGCCCAAGGGGGGAAGGCGGTAGCTCATTTATTTGATCTCAATGCACATAGGGTGTGCGCAATCATCGCTTTTCAAGGGGCCGACAGTTTTTCAAAATAGCAAATGACAGCGTTGCAACGTAGCGACTGCCCGCCTGCTTTATGGCAGTTTCTATTTGAATCAAACGAACATAAAAAGGATATGCCATGCCCTTCATCCGTACCAACGTTCCCCATCACCTGTCTGTGCAAGCCCGCCACTCGATCGTCCAAGGCATTCACGACGCCTTGGTCAGCAGCATTGGCATGCCGGTGGACGAGTTGTTCAACATGGTGGCCAGCTACCAGCCGGGTGAATTTGCCTGCAGCCGCACCTTCAACGGGGTGGCCCGGTCCGAGGATGTGGTGGTGGTGGAGATCACGCTGCGCCGGGGCCGCAGCGATGCCATGAAACGTGCGCTGTATGAGGCAATCGCCCGCAACCTGCAAAGCGCAGCGGGCGTGAACCCGGCCGATGTCTTCATCTTCATGCACGAGAACGACTATTCCGATTGGTCGGTGGGCGAGGGCCGCTTGGCGATGGGGCTGGTGCAGAACCGGGGGGCTGGCGCCTGAAGGCGTGCTTGCAAGCCCCCGCCTGTGGATGGGGCCGAGGCCAATTGAACCGCTCACGCTGAGCTTGTCGCAGGGCTCAGTCCACACGGGGATATTTCAAGTGTTCAAGAGCAAGGAGGCCGAATCCCTAAAATGCCGCGCATGGATGCAAGCCTTGACCTCTTCGACCGCAAAATTCTGGCCCTAGTGCAGCGCGACTGCCAGATGAACGCCGAGGTCATTGCCCAGGAGGTGGGCCTGTCGGCCTCGGCCGTGCAGCGCCGCCTGCGGCGCATGCGGGCCGACAAGGTCATCAGCGCCGAGGTGGCCGTGGTCAACCCCCAGGCCGTGGGCGGGGTCATGAGCTTTCTGGCTGGGCTGGAGGTCAAGGACAACTACGATGCGCTGCCCCGCATCCGCAGCTGGTCGCAGGGCGAGCCGGGGGTGCAGCAGGTGTACTACGTCACCGGCACTTTTGACATCGTGATGGTCATCGTGGCGCGCGATGTGAAGGCCTACGATGCCCTGGCGGCCCGCCTGATGAGCGACATTCCCCAGATTGCCCGCATGACCACCCATGTGGTCATCGACACCATCAAGAACAGCCTGTATGTGCCCGTGGACACCTCGGGAGACGCCCCTGCCAGCACGTAGCTGGGCAGCGGCACAGCCTTGCATCAGCGCGGCCGGTACATCTTGAACAACTGCTCTGGCCCCACCGTGAAGTAGTCGGCTGGGCCGCCCGCGCGCAGGATGTGGCCCGCGCTGGCGGTGTCGTACACGCCGTCCTTGAGCAAAGCCGTGTCGATGTGCACCGCCACCACCTCGCCCAGCACCAGCCAGGTGGGCACCTGCGCGCCATCGGCGCCCTGCAGCTGCACAACCTGGGTGCAACGGCACTCCATCGTCACTGGGCTCTCGGCCACGCGGGGCGGCTGCACCTGCGTGCTGGGCAGGGGGGTGAGGCCCGCCAGCGCAAATTCGCTCACCTCCGGCCCCACGGCGGCGCAGGTCTGGTTCATGGCCTCGGCCAGGTCGCGCGTGGCCAGGTTCCACACAAACTCGCCCGTCTCCTGCACGTTGCGCAGCGTGTCCTTGGCACCAATGCTGGCAAAGCCCACGATGGGCGGCACGTAGTTGAAGGCGTTGAAAAAGCTGTAGGGCGCCAGGTTCAGCGCGCCCGCCGCGCTGCGGGTAGATATCCAGCCGATGGGGCGCGGCCCCACGATGGCGTTGAACGGGTCGTGCGGCAGGCCATGGCCCTGGCGGGGCTGGTAGCTGTGCAGGGTGCGTGCGGTCATGGGTTCTGTCCTTGCGTAGCAAAGCAATTTTGCTATTAAAAATATAGCTGCTTGCGCTTATATTACAAGCGCTGGAGGGGTATTTTGCTTGAAATGGCTGCTTTGCGCTTGGCTCATCCCTCTGCACCCGACAGCGGTGCTTGCCGCGTGGGCCCACGGCGCTGTAGCGCCCTCAGGTTCTACAATCGCGCTCCTTCCCAGCCACGGGCCAGCCCACGCCACGCCCCCAGCCGTCCATGCCCTTCAGGCGCCACTGCGCGCGCCAGGGCCCCACCGACAGGCTGTGTGCCCGTGCTTGCCCACTACTACCAAGAACTGCTGAACTACTTTGCGCGTGCGGTGCGCAGCCGTGACCGGGCTTCGGACCTGGTGCACGAGGCGTACACCCGCGTGCTGGCGCTGGAGCAATCGGGCCAGGTGGTGGAGCAGCCCCGGGCCCTGCTGTACCGCACGGCGCGCAATTTGCTCATCGACCAGCACCGCCGCCAGGCCGTGCGCACGCCACACGCGGCAAGCGGTGCCACCGATGGCGCGATCGGTGACGAGCCCATGCCCGATGTGGCCGACTTGCCCGCGCCCGCAGCGCTGGGCCCCGAGGCGCAGGCCGCCTCGGCCCAGGGCATGGCGGCGCTGCTGGCCACCATCGATGCGCTGCCGCTGCGTTGCCGCGAGGCCTTCATCCTGCACAAGTTCGACGGCCTGCCGCAGGCCGAGGTGGCCGCGCACATGGGCATCTCGCGCAAGATGGTGGAGCAGCACATCCAGCGCGCCATGCTGGCCTGCCGCCAGTGCCGCGAGGCGCTGGAGCAAGGGCGCACCTGGGGGGCTGCGGCTGCTGGTGCGTCTTCACCCAAGAAGGCCCCCAAGCCACCAACGCCCGCTGCGCCCCAAGCGCCCGATCACCCCGCCTGAGCCCGACCCCATGGACTTCTCTGAAGACGACACCCACCTGCACCTGCCGCTGCCAGAGCAGGCACTGCGCTGGTGGGTGCGCAGCCAGCACGGGCTGAGCGCGCAAGAGCAGCACGCGCTAGACCAGTGGAAGGCCCAAAGCCCCGCCCACCAGCAGGCCTACGCCGCCTGGCAGGCCGATTGGCAAGCCCTGGACCAACTCAGCCCAGTCGCAGTGCAGCACCTGCGCAACCAACTGGCGCACGACCTGGCCGCCGAGGCCGTCTGTCCGCCTCAGGCCCAGACCGCTGCTAGCCTGCCAGGCCACCGCAGCCACCACCGCAGTGCCTGGGCCGGGCTGCACGCTGGCTGGCAGGCGTTGCCCCAATGGCTGGGTGCGGCATCCACCCGCTGGGCGCAAGGTGCGGTGGCTGCGGCGCTGGTGTTGGGCACCGCGTTTGGCGTGATGGAAGTGGTGGGCTGGTCGCCCTGGCAAAGCCCGCCGCAGTTTGCCCAGGCCTTTGCCGCGCCCCAGGGCCAGCAAACCCAGGTGCAACTGCCCGACGGCAGCCTGCTGCGGCTGGACACCAGCACGCAACTGAACGTGGCGCTGTACGCCCAGCGCCGCGAGGTGCGCCTGGCGCAGGGGCAGGCCATGTTCCAGGTGCAGGGCGATGCAGCGCGCCCCTTTGATGTGCTGGCCGGGCCGGTGCGCATCACCGTGGTGGGCACCCGGTTTGCGGTGCGCTACACCCCCGGCATGGCGGGCTACGACGGCGTGCGCGTGGCGGTGGAGGAGGGCCGGGTGCAGGTGGCCGCCCCCGGCGCCGCACCGGTGCTGCTGAAGGCCGGGCAGCAGGTGGTGACGGACGCCGCAGGCACCCTGGGCCCCGTGGTGGCCGTGCCGCCCTCAGGCATAGCCCCCTGGCGCGCCCACCGCGTCAGCTTTGACGACACCCCCCTGTCCCAGGCCCTGGCCGAGCTGGGCCGCTACGGCCCCACGGGCATCACGCTGCAAGACCCGCAACTGGGCGCGCTGCGCCTGACGGGCACATTCGACCCGCGCCACCTCGACAACTTTGTGCGCGCACTGCCGCGTGTGCTGCCGGTGCGGGTGGTGGCTTGTGGTGAGGACAGGGGCGGTAAGGAGGCCACCTGCATTGACGCGGCTGAAGTGGCGGGCGTGGGGCGGTGAATGTCTCAGAAACTGTGGACTATCCGCTTCGTGCCCGGAGCCGCTTTGAGAAGCTCCACCCGGAGGCTGCCATGGAGTTGCAGCGCACTGGCTCACAGTCTCAAGCGTGCTGTTGGAAATACCGGTCTCTGTTTACTGGCAAGCTATAGTTTGTTGAGTTGACGCCTGCCGGGTTTCGCGGAATTTTTATCCCTGGATTTTTGAACGGGCCACCCCCTGAAAACCTAGGCTGCAAGCCACTTTCAGGAGTAATCCGTGTCCAGAATATCCCGCAAGATTCAGTTTGTCCCGCAGATTTTGCGGGATACATAATGTTAGCCATTACGAAGTCATGGGATACGAAGTCCACATTACGCGCAAAGAAAACTGGTTCGATGATGGGCCTGAAATAGCCCTTGAGGAATGGCTTAATGTTGTACGGTCGGATGTCGAGATGCGTCTTGATGGTCAGGCCGAAGCAACAGTTGGTGCTGGGGCTGTTCTAAGAATGGAAGATCCAAGCATGTCTGTGTGGGTGGGGTACTCCAAGCACGGGCAAAACGGGAATATGGCTTGGCTTTGGCATAGCCGGGGTAATGTCATGGCAAATAATCCGGATGAAGAGATTCTGAGAAAAATGAGTCTCATCGCTACGCGACTATCAGCAAAAGTCCAAGGTGATGAAGGCGAGCTTTATGGGCAAGATGGCAATCCTATTGATGAAGAGGCTTCAACTCATTCCAACTTAGGCTTAAAGCCATGGTGGCGGTTTTGGTAAACGCCAGGGCCAACAATTTCCGCCGCCGCTCCTCACGTCAAACGTTGAGGCTGCAAAAAACCTTCTGTCAGCATTTTGCCGATGCACAGCATGAAAATTAGACCTGCCAGAACTGCGTATACGCCCCGATCTACTGTGGGGGAGGGGTTTATCACCCCCAAAAAACATGCTGTCTCAACATGTGCGGTGTTTTTTTACAGCCTCGTTAGATGCCATGAGTAAGCTCCGTTGCAAGTGTGGTCACTCAATCAGTGACAACACGAATGGATTGGCCTACAAAGCGTCACTGCTTAAGGACGGCGAAAACGACAAATTTTTTGACTGGCTCACAGCGGAAACTCAGAGCTACGTTGTTGCTGCTCAAACGGGTACTGTTCGGGAATGGCTTGCCGAAAAGGGCTATTCGACTGATTACGCAAACTTGATGTTGGATCATGGCAATGTCCTTCATGATCACATTCATGGCCGATGGTGCCTGGTCAAGCGCGACTTGTATGAATGTGAAGCATGTGGCCGAATCCATATCGAAGCCGAAGACAACGTTTTTGCCAGCTATGCATCTGACAATGAGAAGTGCAGCCAGATTCTTGCGGCAACCCCCAGCAATGGCATCTAACATTTTGGCCAACACAGACAAGCAACATCAGGTTGCGGCTTCGCGGCGCATGTCGCGTGCCGGTGGCCTCCAACGTTGAGCGCCCGCTTTCGTTTGAGGTGACAAACTGCTCCTGGCCGATCGCAGCGACCCACGGTGCCGAGCCACTTAGCTCCCCAATGGGGCCACAGTAATCGCTGACGGCTCAGTAGCTGTTAACGACATCCAACCGCCCCGCATAACCCACCTCCTTGCCTCGAGCCTTGGCTTTGTCCCAGGTGCATTGAGCCAGCGGACCCATCCTGCGTGAAGCCAAACCGCCTCTCATTCGCAAGGGGGCCCTGCGCAGAAATATCCCTCCAAAAATTTTTTCCCCACCGACCTAGGGAATGCGCAAAGTGCTGCGTCTACATGAGAACACTTCTTGTTCGCAACGTTCACCATGCACTCACACCCGAGGGAATTTCCGTCCATGCGCAGCCTTGGCCTCCGCCCCGCACCCCTGGCCCTGGCGGCCTGTCTGGCCCTGAATGCTTTGGCCGCACAGGCCCAGGCTTCTGCGGCCACTCCAGCACCCGCGCCCAACGTCGCCGCCACTGCAGCCCTGCCAGTGCAGATTGCGGCGCAGCCCCTGGCCCAGGCTTTGAACGATCTGGCCCGCCAGGCGCGACTGGAACTGGTGGTGCAGCCTGCGCTGGTGCAGGGCCGCCAGGCGCCTGCGGTGCAGGGCACGTTCACGGCGCGGCAGGCGCTGGACCGGTTGCTGGCAGGCACCGGGCTGGTGGCGGTGATCGAGGGCAGCCTGGTCACGGTGCAGCGCGACCCCGCCGCCGGGGCCTCGGGTGCTGCTGCTGCGGGTGTGGCGCTGGCTGAAGTGCGCGTGCAGGCGCAGGCCGAGCGTGGCCCGCTGACGGAGCACACGGGCTCGTACACCACTGCCCAAGCTGGCACGGCCACGCCGCTGGGCCTGAGCCTGCGCGAGACGCCGCAGTCCGTCAGCGTCATCACGCGCCAGCGCATGGAAGACCAGGGGCTGACCCAACTGGCCGATGTGGCCGCACAGACCGCAGGGCTGGTGGTGAGCCAGGCGGGCAATGCGGGGTCGGACTCATCGCCCATTTACTCGCGTGGCTTTGAGGTGGACACCTACATGGTCGATGGCGTGCGCCAGCTCGACTCCAACTACAGCGCTGTCTTCCAGACCAATGACATGGCGATGTTTGACCGGGTGGAAGTGGTGCGCGGTGCCTCGGGCCTGATGAACGGGCTGGGCACACCGGGGGCCGCTATCAACTTGATCCGCAAGCGGCCCACGCAAGATTTTCAGGCCCAGGTGAAGGCCGAGGCAGGCTCTTGGAACCTGCGCCGCCTGGAGGCCGATGTGGGCGGCCCGCTGAACGAGGCGGGCACGCTGCGCGGGCGGCTGGTGGCAGCTGCGCAAGACAACGACTCGTACATCGACCGCTTGAACGAGCGCAAAAAGCTGCTGTACGGCGTGCTGGAGGCCGACCTGGCGCCCGGCACGCTGCTGCGCGCAGGGGCATCGTTGCAAAACCACGATGCCACCGGCCACGCACGCGGCGGCTTGCCCGCCTACTACGCCGATGGCACACGCACGCAGTGGAGCCGCTCGGCCTCGGCCGCGCCCAGCTGGGCGTATTCCAAGCGGCACAACAACAGCGTGTTTGCCACGCTGGAGCACCGCCTGGCGGGCGACTGGCAGCTGCGCGCTACCGCCAGCCGCACGCAAAGCCAGTACGACGAGCTGGTGGGCTATGCCAGCGGCGGCAACCCTGACCGGGCCACGGGGGCAGGCGTCAACCTCTGGGCGGGCCGCTGGGCTGCCAAGCCCACCCAAGACAATCTGGACGTGCAGGCCACCGGCACTTACCAGCTGCTGGGCCGCACGCACGATTTGGCCCTGGGCGCGCAAATGAGCCGCACCACCTTCAGCGACCCCACCTACACCAACTGGTGGCACGACAACTGGAGCAGCGCCGTGCCCAACATCAATACTTGGGACGGCAACAGCCCCGCTGCCCCGTACAACCCCAGCGTGGGCCACTACCAATCGGACGAGCGCATGAACAGCGCCTTCGCCACCACCCGCCTCAAGCCCATGGACGGCGTGGCCGTGCTGGTCGGGGCGCGTGTGACGGACTGGAGCCGCTACAAGACCGACCTCACCTACAGCACGGGCAGCATGGACCTCACCGACCGGTCCGAGTCGGGCGAGGTCACGCCCTACCTGGGGCTGGTGGTGGACCTGGGCGCGCACTGGTCGGCCTATGCCAACTACACCAGCATCTTTCAGCCGCAAAGCAACCGCACCGTGAGCGGTGCCTACCTCGACCCGCAAACGGGCGACAGCTTTGAGCTGGGGGTCAAGGGCGCGTTCTGGGGCGACAAGCTCAACCTGGGCGCCTCGGTGTACAAGGCGCGGCAGGACAACCTGGCTGTGGCCATTCCCAACGCGTTCGCGCCCGATGGCTCGCAGGCCTACGAAGCGGTGTCGGGCACCAGCACGCGCGGGGTGGAGGTGGAGGCCTCGGGCGAGTTGCGCCCCGGCTGGCAACTGGCCGCCAGCCTGGCCCGCAACATCACGCACGACCGGCTGCGCAACCGGCTGCTGACCAACGTGCCGCAAACCACGGCCAAGCTGTTCACCAGCTACCGCATCGCGGGCGTGGGCAAGGGCCTGACGGTGGGCGGCGGCCTGCGCTGGCAAAGCGAAATCTATGCAGAGAACCAGGGCCCGCTCAAGGTGCGCAACACCCAGCCCGCCTACGCTGTGGTGGACTTGATGGTGCGCTACGCCGTCACCTCCAGCGTCACGCTCACTGCCAACCTCTACAACGCGTTTGACAAGAGCTACTACACCACCACCGGCAACTCGTACTACGGTGCACCGCGCAACGTGCGCGTGGGTGTGGACGTGCGGTTCTGATGGCGCGCAGGAGCTTGACCGCCATGACCCCGTGGATCACCCGCGCCATTGCCCTCACCGCCGGATGCCTGACCCTTCTGGCACCTGTTGCAGCCCAGGCCGATGCCCTGTGGCTACAACCCCATGCCGATGGTGCGCAAGCCCTGGCAGGCACGGTGACGCAGCCCGCCCCCAGCCTGCCGCCGCTGCAAGCCGTGCGCGCTGTGCAAGGCGATGCGCAGCCGCTGCAGGCGTCGGTGCAGGCTGCTTCCATCCAGGTGCAGCGCCCCCAGGGCCGTGGCGGCGCAGCAGCGCCCGACCTGCGTCTGCAAGCGCGCCATGTCGATCCCAAGGGCGTGCTCACCTACTACCAGGCCAAGCTGGGCCGCCAGGACACCAAGGCCCAGAGCGACCTGGAACTGGTGCCCACCACCCCGGGCGGCAATGCCTTCAAGCTGGTGTGGAAGGGCCAGACCGTGCCCGCCACGCGCGTGAATGTGGACACCAGCGCGGGCTGGAGCCGCACGCTCACCCCCGCAGCCGATGGCACCGTGCAGCTGGAGACCCCGTTTGCGGGCCTGTATGTGATGGAGGTCTCGGCCCGCATCAACGGGTCGGCCATGGTGGACGGCACCAAGTACGAAGACGTGCGCCACACCGCCACGCTCAGCTTTGAGGTGGTGCGCTGATGGGTGAGCAGAGCAAGACCCGGCCCTGGGTGCGCCGCACCGTGCTGGGGCTGGCCGCCGCAGCCGTGCTGGGCAGCGCTGCCGCGTGGTGGGTGCAGCAGCCCGATGTGCTGTACGACACCATCCCTGTGGCGCGTGCCGACATCGAAGCCAACGTGGCCGCCATTGGCACGCTGCAGCCGCGCCGCTATGTGGACGTGGGCGCGCAGGTGTCGGGCCAGGTGCTGCGCCTGCTGGTGCAGCCGGGGGCCGAGGTGAAGAAGGGCCAGCTGCTGGTGGAGATTGACCCCAGCGTGCAGCAGGCCACGGTGGATGGTGGCCGCGCCGCACTGGCCGGGCTGCGCGCCCAGTTGGCCGAGCAGCAGGCCCAGCACCTGCTGGCCCAGCGCCAGCACGCCCGCCAGCAGGCGCTGCAGCCGCTGGGGGCCACCACGCTCAACGACCTGCAGGCTGCAGAGGCCACGCAGGCATCGGCCGCCGCGCGCATTGACCACCTCAAGGCGCAGATCGAGCAGACCCAGGCCAGCCTGAAGGCCGACGAGGCACGCCTGGGTTACACCCGCATCTACGCACCCATGGCGGGCACCGTGGTGGCGCTGGAGGCGCGCGAGGGCCAGACGCTGAACGCCACCTACCAGACGCCCAACATCCTGCGCATTGCCGACCTGAGCACCATGACGGTGTGGACCGAGGTATCGGAGGCCGACATCCGCCGCCTGAAGGTGGGCATGCCGGTGTACTTCACCACCCTGGGTGGCCAGGCCGATGCCACGGCCCGGCGCTGGCACAGCCGCGTGCGCCAGTTGCTGCCCGCCCCCCCCACGCCCGAGGCCAAGGCCGCTGGCGGCGCAGGGGCACAGGCGGCGGCGAGCAAGGCGGTGTCGTACACCGTGCTGTTTGATGTGGACAACGCCGACGGTGAGCTGATGCCGCAGATGACCGCGCAGACCAGCTTCATTACCGCCCAGGCGCAGGGCGTGCTGGCCGTGCCGCTGGCCGCGCTGCAGCCCTTGCCTGCACGGGCTTCGCCCGCCAGCACACCGCCTGCGCCTGATGCCTCCACACCCGAGGCCCCCACGCACAGCGCCCGCGTGCTGCTCGCTGATGGGCAGGTGGAAACCCGCCAGGTGCGGGTGGCCGTGAAGAACCGCCACCTGGCCGAGGTGCGCAGCGGCCTGCAAGAGGGCGAGCGGCTGGTGACGGGCGAGCGCCCGGCGCGCAGCGGGCCGCAAAGGTTCAAGCTGTGAGTGGGCCCGTGGATGCCACCCACAGCGCCGCCCCGCTGATCGAGCTGCGCAGCGTGCGCCGCCGCTACGGCGGGGGCGAGCAGCCCGAGGTGGAGGTGCTGCGCGGCGTGTCGCTGCGCATCCACGCGGGCGAGTTCGTGGCCATCGTGGGGGCGTCGGGCTCGGGCAAGTCCACGCTCATGAACCTGCTGGGCTGCCTGGATAGGCCCAGCAGCGGCCAGTACCTGTTCCAGGGGCAGGACGTGGCGGGCCTGGGCCCCGACGAATTGGCCTGGCTGCGGCGCGAGGCGTTTGGCTTTGTCTTCCAGGGCTACCACCTCATCC
Organism: Acidovorax sp. 106; assembly: GCF_003663825.1. Lineage (NCBI taxonomy): Bacteria > Pseudomonadati > Pseudomonadota > Betaproteobacteria > Burkholderiales > Comamonadaceae > Acidovorax > Acidovorax sp. 106. Next base: position 1,823,244 of record NZ_RCCC01000001.1, read on the forward strand.
GCTCGGAATCGGCCCGCGAAAACGTGGAAGTGCCCGCCGTCTATGCGGGGCTGCCGCGCAGCGAGCGGGCCGAACGCGCCAGTGCGCTACTCACCCGCCTGGGCCTGGCAGGCAAGCAGCACCTGCGGCCCACGCAGCTCTCGGGCGGGCAGCAGCAGCGGGTGTCGATTGCGCGGGCACTGATGAACGGCGGGCGCATCATCCTGGCCGACGAGCCCACGGGCGCGCTGGACACCCACAGCGGCGCCGAGGTGATGGCGCTGCTGCACGAGCTGGCCGATGCAGGCCACACCATCGTGCTCATCACCCACGACCGCGAGGTGGCCGCGCAGGCGCGCCGCGTCATCGAGATCCGCGACGGGCAGATCGTGGCCGACAGCGGTGCGCCTGCACCAGTGCTGGGGTTTGAAGCCAAATTGGCCTCTGGCGCTCAAGAAATAAGCGCTGGCAGCTATCAAAATAATAGTGAATCGGCCAGGGCAGGCGCGCTGTGGGCCGAGCTGGCAGAGGCCGCCCGCGGCGCCTGGCGCGGCATGCGCATTCACCGCACGCGGACGGCGCTCACGCTGCTGGGCATCGTCATCGGGGTGGCGTCCGTCATTGTGATGATGGCGGTAGGCGAGGGCGCCAAGCAGCGCGTGGTGGAGCAGATGGGCGCCATGGGCACCACCATCATGTACCTGGGGGCCACCCACCCGCGCGAAGGCGGGCCCATGGGCGAGATCACCGCACAAGACCTGGAGGCGCTGGCGCAGTTGCCCGACATCGGCGCCGTCATGCCCGTCATTGGCGACCCCACGCCCGTGCGCTATGCCAATGTGGAGCGCCAGCTGTACGTGTTTGCCGCCAGCGAAGACATGCCCCGCGTGCACCACTGGCCGGTGGCCCAGGGCCGCTACTACACCGCCGCCGAAGACCGCGACATGGCACCGCTGGTGGTGCTGGGGCACAAGGCCAGTGGGCAGTTCTTCCCCGACACACCCAGCCCGCTGGGCCGCCACCTGCTCATCGGCAATGCGCCGTTTGAGGTGATTGGGGTGATGGCCGAGCGCGGTGCCGACTCGGGCGCAGAGAGCTACGACGACATGGTGTTCATCCCCTTCCAGTCGGGCCGCGCCCGCGTGTACCGCGCCCAGACGCAACCCGACTACACCGTGGTGGCCGCTGCATCGGTGGCCCAGGTGCAGGCGGCCGAGCAGGCCATGCGCAGCCTGCTGCTGCAGCGCCACGGACGCGAGGACTTTGCCATTGGCAACCCCGCCGCCAAGCTGCAGGCCGAGGCGCAGACGCGCAACGCCATGACGCTGATGCTGGGGCTGATTGCCGCCGTATCGCTGGTGGTGGGCGGCATTGGTGTGATGAACGTGATGCTGATGACCGTGCGCGAACGCACGCGCGAAATCGGCATCCGCATGGCCACGGGTGCGCGCCAGGGCGACATCCTGCGGCAGTTTTTGACCGAGGCGGTGCTTGTGACGCTGGTGGGCGGTGCGTCGGGCGTGGCCATCGGGCTGGTGGTGGGCGCTGCGCTCATGGTGGCGGGTGTGCCCGCCATCTTTTCTGTCACGGCCATGGCGGGCGCGTTTGCCTGCGCCGTGGCCACGGGCCTGGTGTTTGGCTACATGCCTGCCCGCCGCGCCGCCGCGCTGGACCCGGTGGTGGCCCTGGCATCGGAGTAGCCGCTTGTCGCAACACAGCGTTTTGCAGCACCTGCGCCGCGCCGGCCTGCGGCCCACCGTGGCGCGCATTGCCATCTTGCAGGTGGTGCAGGCCGCGCCAGCGCCCGGCATCGACGCAGACGATGCCTATCTGCGCTTGCTCGAGCGTGGCACGCGCGCCAGCCTCAGCACGGTGTACCGCACCTTCGCCCAGTTGCAATCCGCCGGGTTGCTGCAGGCGGTGTCGGCACCGCCGCCGCAGGGGGCATTGGCAGCCGGGCGTGTGCGCACCCTGTACCGATGGGGCGGGGCTTGCAGTGGCCCCCGCCGACCGGCCAGCACATCCATAAAAAGGCCGCCCCATGTGTGACACATTGCCCGCCAGTTTCTGCGGCGGGCCCAGGCGAGAACCGGGGCCACAGCCCAAGAGCGTTCCAAGGTCGATATGAAAACAGTTGCTTACAACGCTGACGTAAGCCTTGCGGCGGTGGGGCGCAGGCTGTTGGAATGCGGTTGAAACTGGTGCGTCAGCGCAACGTTATGCTCTGTTGCAGCGACGCCAGCAGCCCGTTTGCCAATCAGCCCCTTCAGCTTGCGCAACAATGTGCGGATACCGCCCGCCATGAACGACACGCGCTCCCCGTTTCCAGAATCAGAGGTCACCTCCAGCGAATTGGAGCGCCTGCGTGCCGCAGTGCACCGGGCCGAACAGGCAGAGCGCTTGCAGCGTGCGCTGTTTGCGATCTCCGAGCTGTCCAGCTCCGACCTGGAAATGCCCCACATGCTGCAGCAGTTGCACGCCATCGTGGGCTCACTCATGTACGCACGCAACCTGTTCATGGCGCTGTACGACGAAGGCAGCGACAGCCTGGACTTCATCTACATGGTGGACGAAGCCACCCCAGACCTGCACCAGAGCGGCCAGCGCATTGCCATGGCCGATTACGCCCAGGCCCTGACCTGGTACCTGGTACGCGACGGTCTGCCCCGGCGCGGCTCCATGCAGGCCCTGGCGCAGCAGGTGCCCGGCCCCTTGCGGGCACGGGGCGCCAATGCGCAGGACTGGCTGGGCGTGCCCCTGCGCGAGGGTAGCCATGTGCGCGGCGCCCTGGTGGTGCAAAGCTACGACGAACCCAACCGCTACGGCCCCGAGGAGCAAGCGCTGCTGGAGTTTGTGGCCAGCCACCTGCTCACCGCCGTGCAGCGCAAGCAAACCCAGCAATCGCTGGAGCAGGCCGTGCTGGTGGGTACCGCAGAGTTGGCCCGTGCCAACCAGGCCCTGGTGGCCGAGGTGGCCCGCCGCCAGCGCGGCGAGCGGCTGCAAGCCGCCCTCTACCGCATTGCCGAGCGTGCCAACGACATGGGCAGCATGGATGACTTCTACCGCGCTGTGCATGACATCGTGGGCGACCTCATCAATGCCCGCAACTGCTACATCGCTCTGGTGTCGGAGGACGGGCAGGCGCTGCACTTTCCTTACTACGTGGACGAGCAGGGCGGCAAAGGCGTCACCCGGCGCATGGGCCGGGGCCTGACCGAATACGTGCTGCGCACGCGCAAACCGCTGCTCGTGAGCCGGGCCGAGGCCGATGAACTCATCGCCCAGGGCATCTTCCAGACGGCGGGGCCGCGTGCCGACTCTTGGCTGGGCGTGCCGCTGGTGTGCGATGGGCGGGCACTGGGCGTGATTGCCGTGCAAAGCTACCTGGCCGATGTCGCGTACTCCGACCGCGACCGCCTGCTGCTGAGCTTTGTATCGCACCAGATCGCCAGCAGCCTGGTGCGCCGGCGCACCACCGAATCGCTGCAGCGGGCCAATGCCGAGCTCGCGCAGCGGGTGGCCGAGCGCACCGGCCAACTGCAAGAGCAGATCGCCGTGCGCGAGCGGGTCGAGGCCCAGCTGCAGCACCAGGGGCTGCACGATGCGCTCACCGGCCTGCCCAACCGCAGCTACCTGCTCGAGCGCCTGACCTGGCTGCAGGCGCGGCTGCAGCGCCACAGCCTGCGCCGCTTTGCGGTGATGTTTGTGGACGTGGACCGTTTCAAACTCATCAACGAAAGCATGGGCCACGAGGCGGGCGACGCCGTGCTGCGGGAGATCGGCAAGCGCCTGCAGGCGACCTTGGGCGACTCCGACATGATTGCCCGCGTGGGCGGCGATGAGTTTGCTGTGCTGGTCAACGATGCCCACACCCTGGAAGCCGCAGTGCGCCTGGCGCGGCGCATGCTGCAGACCCTGGACGAACCCATGGTGATCGAAGGCAATCAGCTGTTTGCCTCCGTCAGCATTGGCATCATGCTGTGCGACCAACCCACTGCGGCCGCCACCGATTTGCTGCGCAACGCCGACACGGCCATGTACCGCGCCAAGGTCAATGGCCGGCGCCGGTTTGAGCTGTACGACGCGCACCTGCACAGCGATGCCCTGCGCGTGCTGACCCTGGAGAACGCACTGTGGTCGGCCCTCAAGCAACACCAGTTTGTGCCGCACTTCCAGCCCATCGTGTCGCTCAAAGACGGACAGGTGTTGGGCTATGAGGCCCTGGTGCGCTGGCAGCACCCCACCGAAGGCCTGCTGGCCCCAGCCGACTTTTTGCAGGTGGCCGAAGACAGCGGCAGCATGGAGGCCATCGACTGGCAGATTTTTGCCGCCGCCAGCCAGGCCATTGCCGTCCAGAGAGACTTCACCGGCTACCTGGGCCTGAACGTGGCGCCGCGCCACTTTCGCAACCCACAGTTTTGCCAGCAACTGCTGGACATGCTCAAAGCGGCGGGCCTGCCGCCCTCGCGCCTGTGCCTGGAGATCACCGAAGGCGCACTCATCGACGACCCCGAGCGCACCTGCGACCTGCTCAACGAGCTGCGCAGCCACGGCATGTCGTTGGCGCTGGACGACTTCGGCACGGGCTACTCGTCGCTCGGTTACCTGCACCGCTTTCCACTGCTCACGCTCAAGATCGACCGCAGCTTTGTCGCCCCTTTGACGGCCACCCCGCCCGCCAGCGACAGCGCCAGCGCCGCCGTGGTGCGCGCCGTGGTGGCTCTGGCAGGCTCGCTGGGCCTGAGCGTGGTGGCCGAAGGCATCGAAACCCAGGCCCAGGCCGACGCCCTGTGCGCCCTGGGCTGCCACCTGGGGCAGGGCTTCTTGTTTGCCACGCCAGGGCCGTTGCCTGCTCCCTGAGCCCGTTGGCTTGCGGATGGGGCAGACCCACCGGGGCCCTCGGCACTTGCAAAACCGTTCATGCTGAGCTTGTCGAAGCGCAGCACCAGGCTTCGACAAGCTCAGCCCGAACGGTTTAGTGGCTATGAAGCGAAGACAAACCCGCTTCCTTGGGTTTGCATGAATCCCCCGAGCAGTCCACGCTGAGCCTCTCGAAGCGCTGCGCAAGGGCTTTGCCAGGCTCAGTCCGAAAGGTTCTCGTTCATCACCGCTGCCCCAAAAACTGCCCCGGAGGCTGCCCGACTGACTTGCGCACCATCGCGCTGAAAGCACTCGGGCTGTAGCCCAGCTCCGCCGCAATCTGGCCCATGGGCATGCGGCCCGCCGCCAGCGACACCGCCTTGGCCAAGATCACCTGCTGGCGCCACTGCGTGAAGGTGCTGCCCAGCTCGGTGCGAAACAGCCGCGCCACGGTGCGCAGGCTGGCGCCGGTGTCTTGTGCCCAGGCTTCCAGCGTGGTGTGGCGGGTGGGGTCGGCCAGCACCGCCTCACACAGTTGGCGCAGGCGCTTGTCGTGCGGCAGGTCCACGCCCAGGCGCACCGGGGCCGCGCGGGCCAGTTCGTCGCACAGCAGGGCGCTCAGGTGCTGCTCGCGCCGCAGTGTGGCCGCATCGGGCGCGGGGCCATCGTCAGGGGTGGTGGGCATCTCGCGTACCACGGCGCGCAGCAGGTCGGATGCCTCTAGCACCCGGCACTGGCGCCACGCTGCCTGCCCGTGCGGCGCAGTGCGCTCGCCCAAGGCCGCTGGGCCGCAGCGCCCGCGCGGCTGGTGAAAGTACAGCGTGCGCATCTCGGCGTCTTCCACCATGGTCACGGCATGCTCCATGCCCGGTGGTATCCACAGCGCGCGCGATGGCGGCACGATGTAAGTGCCCCGGTCCACCGTGAGCTGGATCACCCCGGTGGTGGAGATGGCCACTTGCGCCCACGGATGGCTGTGCGGCATCACCCGCGTGTCGGCCCTCAGCTGGCGCACCTTGGCGCGCACCGGGCGCTGGGCCGTGGGCACAAACAGGTGCGGAGTCATCGAATCCACATACGACACAGGGCGCCTGGTGCGTGGAGCTTGCGTGGGGCCAGCAGCCGGTGGCGGTGCAGGTACGGGTGCAGGTGCAGCAACGGCCTCTATGGACGGCATTGGCATATTGGCGATAGAAGTTGACCGACTATCGTAAACCTGCCGCGCCCCGCTTGCCTAAGATCAAGCCCATGACCACCGCTACCTCCAGCAAATCCTCCCCAGCAAGCCCTGCAAGCCCCGGCACAGCCAACGCCGTGCCGCTGCGGCAAGACGCCCGCACCATCGGCCTCGTCGGGCTGGCCCACGGCAGCTCGCACTTCTTTCACATGCTGCTGCCGCCGCTGTTCCCCTGGCTCATTGCAGAGTTCGGCTTCAGCTACTCTGAGCTGGGCTTGCTGGTGTCGGTGTTCTTCGTCATCTCGGGCGTGGGGCAGGCGCTGTCGGGCTTTCTGGTCGATCGCATCGGCGCGCGGCCCATCATGTTCTTTGCGCTGTCCAGCTTTGCAGCCGCAGGGCTGGTGGCGGGCACGGCCCAGGGCTATGTGGGGTTGGTGGTTGCAGCGGCCTTGGCCGGGCTGGGCAATGCGCCCTTCCACCCGGTGGACTTCACCATCTTGAACAAGCGCGTGTCCCCCCAGCGCCTGGGCCACGGGTTTGCCGTGCACGGCATCAGCGGCAACCTGGGCTGGGCCACGGCGCCGGTGTTCATGGCGGGCATTGCCACGGCCACCGGCTCGTGGCGCACAGCCAGCCTCAGCGGCGCCGCAATCGCACTGCTGGTGCTGGCCATCATGGTCATCCACCGTGATGCGCTGGACGACCGCAAGGGCGAGTGGGCGCACCATGCCAAGGGCGCGGGCGCCCAGGCCGCCAAGGCGGAACACCCCATGGCTTTTCTGAAGCTGCCCTCGGTGTGGCTGTGCTTCTCGTTCTTTTTCTGGAGCACCTGCGCGCTCAGCGCCATCCAAAGCTTTGCCAGCCCCGCGCTGCAGTCCATGTACGGCTTGCCCCTGAGCCTGACGGCCATGGTGGTCACCGGCTACATGCTGTGCGGCGCGGGTGGCATGGTGGTGGGCGGCTTTCTGGTGGGCCGCGTTCAGCGGCTGGAGAAGGTCATCTCGGTCTGCCTGCTCGGCTCTGCCTTGCTGCTGGCGCTGGTGGGCACAGGGCTGTTGCCCGGCATCGCCGCACTGGTGGTGGCCTCCATCGCTGGCCTGGGCACCGGCCTGGCCGGCCCCTCGCGCGACATGCTCATCAAACGCGCCGCCCCGCCCGGTGCCACCGGCCGCGTCTACGGCACTGTGTACTCGGGCCTGGACCTCGGCTTTTGCCTGTCCGCCCCCGTGTTCGGCGCCATGCTTGACCATGGCATGACCTCGGGCATCTTCTTTGGCTCTGCCGCTACGCTGGCGCTGAGCGTGGTGTCTGCGGCGTTGGTGGGGGTGGGGCTGGCAGCACGCTTGGCGCGGCCTGCGGCGGTGGCGGCGGGGTGATGGTGTGATTGGGGGGCTTGGTTTAGACCCCTTCCTGCACCTTCGCTGGTGAAGTGCTCGCTGTATCCAGCAGGCCGATTTTGGGCAGGAGCAGCCGGTCACTGCAAGCGAAAGTTGACGTCCTCTCTATGGGCGGGTTAGGCGTCTGTGTCATCTCGGAACAATTGCTCAAGGCGTCTTGGATAGTTGTTGAGAAAGTCTCGGGTCACAGCCAAGTGCTCCGTGTCTTCAAAAGCGACCTCGCTGATGCCGGACTTATCGAACTGAATGATCTTCGCGTTTGGATAAGAAAGCAGTATGGGCGAGTGAGTTGCGATGATGAACTGCGAGTGATCTTCTACAAGCTGGTGGATTGCGCTGAGTGCGGCAAGCTGCCGACTGGGGGATAGGGCGGCTTCGGGTTCATCTAGAAGGTAGATGCCGTTGCCACGCAGTTTGTTTAGAAGCACTGCCATGAATGACTCGCCATGAGACTGGGTGTGCAGGGACTTCCCACCATAGCCTTCTAGGTAGCCTATTTCATCCATGTAGCTTGCGACATTGAAGAAACTTTCAGCTCGAAGAAAGTACTCATCACGCGGCTTCGGCACGCCACGCGCAAGGCGTAGGCTGTCGTGAAGCTCAGATAGTGAGCCTGCTGATTGGAAGCGCACATTCTTTGTGCCGCCTTCAGCTCCGAAGCCGAGTGCGATGGCGATGCCTTCCATGACCGTCGATTTGCCAGAGCCGTTCTCTCCGACGAAGAAGGTGACGTTTGGATGGAAGTCGATATTTCCGATCTCGCGGACAGCGGGAATGCTGAACGGATAGCTCTCGTAGTCGACATCTGCATCCGGGCGGATTGACGCGTGAAGCAGATAGGGCTTGGTACGTTTCGCCATGCTGGTCGGAAGCCTAACGTTGGCGCTGTCCGGCAGGCACCAACTGCGGCGAAGCCGCCTCCTGATGGTGACTGTCCGTGACGAGCAACCAGTTATGTTCTTGTAAAGGCAAGGATCGCATGAATTCTTTCTTGAATGCAGCGCCATGGGTCCGGTTGATCGGAAACCATGAACACCGCGCCAATTTCATTCGATGGATTCAATTCGCAATAGTGTTGCCATGCCTTGTCGTAGGCATTCCTACGCAGGCGACCAACAAGCGGGCGGAACTGTCGAATGGCGGCGTCGTGAGAGACGTATGCCTCTCGAAGAAATGCACTGGCGTCAGGTCTTTCGTGGTCGGAGCCATGAAGCCTGCACTGTTCGAGAAAAGCGAGCGCGGGATTGAAAGTGGCTCGAAGGCTATCGGACGCGATGCGCAGTCTAGTTCTGTTTTCGCGGGCGATAGCGAGGAGATGCGGGACAAACAAAGTGGCGATACTGCCAGCGATAGCAAGCAACCACAGGTCAACAGCAGAGAGAGTGAAGTCGAAGATATTCATCCCGGATTCAAAGCGCTGATTATTGGGATCGTGATGGGGGCTTTCATGTCTTTGTTTTCAGTGCCAAAAAATACCGCGCTGGCATCGCATGAACATAACGTAATTTAGACCGCAAAACCTGCGGGATAAACTGGAACATGCAGGATATTCTGGACACTGATCCCTCCTGGAAGTGGCTTGCAGTTTGGGCTTGCGGTCAGTGCGCTGCTCAAAAGCACAGGTATAAAATTTTTGACAAACCCGGTAAGCATCAACGCAGCAAACTATAGCTTGCCAGTAAGCAGGTACTGGACACTTAAACAGCGAGGTTTGGACAGCAGGCTAGCGGGTAGTGATTCAGCGGCAGCTTTGGGGTAATTGGGTCCAACGGCTGCTTCTGGCCCAAAGCTCACGTTCTGAACGTGAGCTCATGAATTTGCAGCAGGTGGTGCTTCGTCCCCCGACATTCAACCCTCACCAATCTTCCCCCAATAAAAAAGGGCCTCATCCGAGGCCCTTGCATCCCATCAATTCTCGTCCCGCGCCCGTGATTCACGCGCCTTGCGGGCCCAGTAGCGGGACTTGGCGGCGTCGCGGGGCACGCCTTCGCCCTTGGCGTACATGACCGACAGGTTTTGCTGGGCATCGGCGTCGCCTTGTTCGGCGGCCTTGGTGTACCAGTGCACAGCCTGCTTCTTGTCTTGCGCTACGCCTTCGCCGTCGTCATAAGACACGGCCAGGTTGAATTGCGCGCGCGAGTGGCCTTGGGCTGCGGCTTTGCGGTACCAGGTGACGGCCTGCTTGTGGTCTTGTTCGACGCCTTCGCCGTCGTCGTAGGCCACGCCCAGGTTGTATTGGGCGTCAGAGTCGCCCTGGTCTGCGGCCTTGCGGTACCACTGGGCAGCGATCTTGTGATCCTTGGCCACGCCTTCGCCCTTGTCGTACGAGACGCCCAGGTTGTACTGGGCCTTGGCCAGCCCTTGGTTGGCGGCCTTGGTGTACCAGAAGACGGCTTGTTTGTAGTCTTGTGGCACGCCTTCGCCGTCGTCGTAGGACACGGCCAAGTGGTATTGCGCATCCGCGTGGCCCTGGTCTGCAGCCTTGCGGTACAGGGCTGCGGCCTTGACGTGGTCTACCGGCACAGCGCGGCCAAAGTCGTACATCAGGCCCAGGTGGAACTGCGCTTCGGCGTCGCCCGCTTGGGCGGCAGGTTGCAGCTCTTTCAGGGCCTGGGTGAACTGGCCCTTGTCGTAGGCGCGCACGCCCTCGGCGGTGCCCGCCCAGGCCGCGTTGGCGAGCAGTGCGGTGCCCAGGCAGGCGGCGGTGATCCAGCGAGACATGCGTGCGATGCGTGATGGGGGGTGTGTCATGGTGGTGGGCGGCGGGGCGCTCCTCGCGCGGCCGCATGGTGGGTTGTAAACAGGTGGGTGAGAGTTTGCCTGCGTTGGCTGCCTGTATCACCCAGGTTGCCAATGGTTACATGCCGTCGGTGTGCAGTTTTTGGCAGGGCGAGCCTGTGGTGCGAGTGGATTTGCGCAGGGGCTCCGTCGCCAGTCCGCTGGGGTGCATTGACGCTGCCCATGGCCCTCCTTACGATGGCCTGTTTGAGAGCGGCTCACCAAACTCCCCTGGCGTCGTTGTTCCGTCTTGTCGTACCTCGCGTACTGCCTGCGACGCAACGCCTAGCCAGGGCCGCTTCGCTGAGTTGTGTGAGCCGCTCTTCGTGCCCATACAGGAGCCGCCACTGTGCCCACCCTTTCACGTCATGCGCGATGCATGAGCCGTCTTGCAGTCGCCGCACTGGCGTTGGCTTTGGGGGCCTGCGCGTCGCCGCCCCCGCAGGATCGGGCCAATGCACCAGAGGGTACCCCCACACCCACGGTATGTCCCAAAGCCGTGGCGTCGATCGCCCGCTGCTTTTCTGGGCATGACTCTGCCGGTGCCTACTATCTCATCGCGATGCCTACGCAGTGGAACGGGCACCTGGTGCTGCACGCCCATGGCGGCCCGGCGCTGGGGACGCCTAAGCCGGAACGGTCGGTAGAAGACCTGGAGCGCTGGGCCATCATGGTCAAGGCAGGCTATGCGTGGGCGGGCAGCACTTTTCGCCAGGGCGGGGTGGCCGTGCGCGCCGCTGCGCAAGACACAGAGCGCCTGCGCCAGATCTTTGTGACCCAGGTGGCTCGGCCCCAGTACACCATCTTGCACGGGCAGTCCTGGGGGGCGAGCGTGGCGGTGCGGGCGGCTGAGATGTTCACCGCCACGGCCGACGGCAAGCGCCCCTACGACGCCGTGTTGCTCACCAGCGGCGTGCTGGCCGGGGGCTCGCGCTCGTACGACTTTCGCACCGACCTGCGCGTGGTGTACCAGTACCTCTGTGGCAACCACCCCCGCCCCACAGAGGCCGACTACCCGCTCAACATTGGCCTGCCCGCCGATGCCCACATGACCCAGGCCGACCTACAGGCGCGCGTCAACGAGTGCCTGGGGCTGGACAAGCCGCAGGCCGAGCGCACCCCTGAGCAGCAGCGCAAGGTGAAGCTCATCACCGATGTCATTCGCATCCCGGCCAGCTCCATCCACAGCCACCTGAGTTGGGCCACCTTCCACTACCGCGATGTGGTGCTGCACCGCACGGGCGGCGCTAGCCCGTTTGGCAACCAGGGCGTGCGTTACAGCGGCTCGGGCGATGCGGCTGTGGACGCTGCCCTGAACGCGGGCGTGCAGCGCTTTCGCGCCGACCCCGCCGCACTGGCCCGCTTTGCGCAAGACACCGACCCCACCGGCCGCATCCCGGTGCCGGTGCTCACCGTCAAAGGCGTGAACGACCCGACTGCGTTTGTCGAGCTGGACTCGGTGTTCAAAGCCACCATGGACCGCGCGGGCACCAGCGGGCATCTGGTGCAAACCTTCACCCAGCACAGTGGCCACAGCTACCTGAGCCATCCCACCTATCCCACCCTGATGGCGGCGTTGCTGCGCTGGGTGAACGATGGCACCCAGCCCACCCCCGCCAGCATTGCCCGCCAGTGCCCCGCCTTGGAGGCCCGCTTTGGCAAGGGCTGCGCGTTTTTGCCCGACTACCGCCCCGCCGCGTTGAACACCCGCGTGCCAGACCGCGAACGGCCTTGAGAGTGGGGTGTGGCTGGGGGTGAGCGTGGGGCGGGGTGGAATGCCCCCGCCGCCTAGTCGTAGTGCATCACGCTGAACGTGACCCTGCGTGAAGCGCCATCGGTGCGCGCAGTGGCTTGGGCGTGCACCACGTGCCGCAGCACCACCACCTCGGTGCGCTGCGGGTTGGCGTATTCCCAGTCTTGCAGCGTGGCGGTGCCGGTGGCCTCATGCTGGAACGGCCCGGTGGGTTGCAGGCCCTTGGTCTGCAGATAGGCCTGCAGGCGGGCCAAGGTGGCGCTGGCTTGCTCGGGTGGCACCTGCAGCGTCACCATGCTCACCGGTGGCTTGGGGCCGTCGCCAGTGGATCCGTAGTATTGCGGCGCATCCCCATCCGCTGGCAGGGGCACGCCCCGCACCAGGGACGACAGGCCCAGGTAATAGTCCAGCGACCCCGGCTCAGGGTGGTAGTCCTCATGCGACAACACCCACAGCATGCCCAGCGGCCATGCCAGCAGCGCCAGCAGCAAGGCCGCGCCACCACAACGAGAGACAGTCAGCCAGCGCATACGGGTTTTAATAAAAATGGCCGCCAGAGCTTACAGTAAAAGCGCTGGCAGCTATTGAATTTATAGCATTTGTTCGGCGCACCCACGCCTGCACACCGATCGCCAGGGGCTGCAAGAGTGCAATCCCCCAAGGGCGTGGCACGCGATGTGCTGCACAGTACCCGGCACCGCCGTTCGCCGCACCACCAGCGGTGCATCTTGCATTCATCCAGGGAGTTTTTGACATGCCACTGCAGCGTTCTCTGATTGCCGTCGTCACCACCACTGCCATTGCCGCACTGGGGCTGTGCGCCACCCCCAGCGTCTGGGCCAAGCCGTTCAAATGGGCGGGTTCCAGCGACGTCCAGACTATGGACATCCACTCGCAAAACAGCGCCCTGGGTAATGGCATCCACGCGGCGGTGTACGAGTCGTTGGTCATGTTCAACAGCCGCACCCTCAAGATCGAGCCCGTGCTCGCGCTGTCGTGGAAAGAAGTCACACCCACGCAAGTGCGCTTCAAGCTGCGCCAGCGCGTGAAGTTCAGCGACGGCTCGGCCCTTACCGCCGAAGACGTGGTCTATTCGCTGCAACGCGCCATGGGCAAAACCTCCACCTATGCCATCTACACCCAGGGCATGGACCGCGTCGCCAAGGTCGATGCCGACACCATCGACATCTTCTTGAAAAACCCCAACCCCGTGCTGCTCAACCAGTTGACCGAGCTGCGCGTGATGAGCCGGGCCTGGGCCGAAAAGCACCAGTCGCTGGAGCCTAAGGACATCAAGAGCAAAGAAGAGACGTACTCGCACCGCAACGCCATGGGCACCGGGCCCTTCACCCTCAAGGAATGGGTGCCCGACCAGCGCATCGTCTTCACCACCAACCCCCACTGGTGGGGCACCGGCAAGGCCGAAGGCAACGTCACCGAAATCACCTACACCCCCATCAAATCCGAAGCCACGCGCATTGCCGCGCTGCTCTCGGGCGAGGTGGACATGGTGCGCGACACCAGCATCCAGGACCTGGCCCGCGTCAAGGCCCACCCGAACCTCAAAGTCATGGAGATGGTGGAAAACCGCACCGTGTACCTGGCCATGGACCAGTTCCGCGACGAGCTGCCCGGCAGCAACATCAAGGGCAAAAACCCGCTCAAAGACCTGCGCGTGCGCAAAGCCCTGTACCAGGCCATCGACAGCGCCACGTTGCAGCGCGTGACCATGCGCGGCATGGCCAAGCCCACGGGGGCCATCGTCTCGCCCCTGGTCAACGGCTGGGCTGAAGCCGTGGACAAGCGCCTGCCCTTTGATGCCGCCGCCGCCAAAGACCTGCTGGCCCAGGCGGGCTACAAAGACGGCTTTGAGGTGGACTTTGCCTGCAGCAACAACGCCATCGTGCAAGACGAGGAGCTGTGCCAGGCCATCACCTCCATGTGGGCGCGCGTGGGCGTCAAGGCCAAGCTGCGCACACTGCCCGCCGTCACCTACTACCCCATGGCGCAGCGGCACGAGGCCAGCATTGCCATGCTCAGCTGGGGCGTGCCCACGTTTGACGCGCTCTACACCCTGCAGTCCCTCGCCCGCACCAAAACCACCGGGGGCGACGGCAACTACAACCTGGGCCGCTACAGCAACGAGCGCATGGACTACATCGTGGACCGCGTGAAGACCGAAACCGACCTGCCCGTGCGCAACCGCCTGCTCACCGAAGGCCTGCAACTGCACAACGACACCATTGCCCACATCCCGCTGCACCACCAGATGCTGGCCTGGGCCATGAAGAAAAACATCGAACTGGTGCAGCGCACCGACAACCGCATCGACTGGCGGCTGATCAAGGTGAATTGAGGCCCGGGCGCCGCAGCATGCGAAACTGGCGCGGCGCAGGCCAGTGTCCCCGCGCAAGGGCCGCGCCGCCGCGCCGGGGACGCCCCCCTCCCGCAGGAGAGGGGGGAGGCGCCAAAGGCGACTCAGGGGGTGTATTCATTTCATCGGCTGCAGCATGATGATGGCCATGCCCGCCAGCGCCACCAGCACCCCGGCCACATCCCACGCCGTGGGCCGGATGCCATCCACCGCCCACAGCCAGGCCAGCGCCACGCCAATGTAGACACCCCCATACGCAGCGTAAACCCGCCCAGCGTCCGCCGTGTCGTGCAGCGTCAGCAACCACGCAAACAGCGCCAGGCTGGCCGCCGCAGGCACCAGCAGCCACGCCGGCTTGCCCTGCTTGAGCCACAGCCAGGGCAGGTAGCAGCCAACGATTTCGGCCAAGGCGGTGAGGGTGAAGAGCAGCAGGGTTTTCATGCAGTGATCGGGAGGGGGCGATTCTGGCGGGTGGCGTTCATTGAGCGGATGCCGTGGCGGCCAGCCACTCGCGCAGTGCCAGCTCGCCCTTGGGGGTGAACTGCACCACCCGCGAGGGCGTGTCCCCTGCGGCTTGCGCCCGGCGGGCCCAGCCGCCCTCCAGCAAGCGTTGCAGCAAGGCGGCCCCCAGCGCACCGCCCAGGTGGTGGCGGCGCTCGCTCCAGTCCAGGCACGGGCGGCACAGCATGCGCCGCTGTTGCTGCAGGGCCGCCGTATCAATGCCCACCTGGGTGAACCAGGCCGTGCCTGCAGGCGTCAGGGCCACGCCATCTGGCGCAGGCTGCAGCAGCCCTTGGCGCACCAGCGCTTCGTACAGTTGCACACCCACCTCGCCCGCCAGATGGTCGTAGCACATGCGGGCGCGGCGCAGGGCGGGCTCGCGGGGGCTGGAGCGCACACGCACCGCGCCAGAGCGGAAGGCCACATTCATCAGCGACTCCAGCAGTTGCGCTACATCGGCATTGGCCAGTCGAAAGTAACGATGGCGGCCTTGCTGTTCGACCGCCAGAAGCCCGGCATCCAGCAGCTTGGCCAGGTGGGCGCTGATGGTCTGCTTGGTCACGCCCGCCACGGCGGCCAGCTCGGTGGCGGTGAGTGCGCGGTCGCTCATCAGCGCCGTGAGCACATCGGCCCGCGCGGTGTCTCCGATCAGCGCGGCAATGCGCGCAATGTGGGGTCCATCTTTCATGGTTCGATCTTCAGCGAACCATCCATGCCCGTCAACCGCCTATCGTGCGGGGCCTACCCACTTCAGAGTTTGTCCACCATGATCACCTGCTTCATCCGTTACGAAATCGACCCCTTCCAGCGCGAGGCGTTTGCCGAGTACGCCCGCCGGTGGGGGCAGATCATCCCCCGCTGCGGCGGCCACCTGCTGGGCTACTTTGTGCCGCACGAGGGCAGCAACTGCGAGGCCTGGGGCTTGATCGGCTTTGACTCGCTGGCCGCGTACGAGGCCTACCGCGCCCGCCTGCGGGCCGACCCCGAGGGGCAAGCGAACTTCGCCATGGCCCAGCAACAGCGCTTCATCCTGCGCGAAGAGCGCAGCTTCCCCCTGGTGGTGGAAGGTACCTTCAGCCTGCCCCCTCATGCCAGGGGGGAAGGAGCCCACGCATGATGGCCGTGATCTTTGAGGTGCAACCCGCCCCTGGCCAACAGGATGCATACCTGCAAGCCGCCGCCGCGTTGCGCCCGCTGCTGGAGGCGGTGGAGGGTTTCATCTCCATCGAGCGCTTTGAAAGCCTGAGCGAGCCAGGCCGTTTGCTCTCGCTGTCCTTCTGGCGCGATGAAGCCGCTGTGGCCCGCTGGCGCCAGATGGACGCACACCGCCTCACCCAGCAGCTAGGCCGTGCTCACATCTTCAGTGACTACCGCTTGCGTGTGGCCGCGGTGGTGCGGGACTATGGCATGCATGACAGGCAACAGGTGCCCCCTGATTCTCAGCGTCGTCACGACGAGGACAGAAGGTAAGCGGGCTTGTGTGCTGTTCTGGGTCTATAGACCCAGAACAGGCATTTCCAGTTCAGCGCTGGCAACGCAAAAGGGCGCCGATGAGGGCGCCCTTCAAACAGGCATCTAGTCTTCAGGCTGGCTTATTTGGAAGCGCTGACGGCTGCAGGTTCCGTTGGCTTTGCTGGAGTGCCTTCCTTTTCATTGGACCGATCAAACACCAGAGCTTTACCGAAAACTAACTGTACCCATGTGGGATATGTGTAAGCCGTTCCCTTGTTATGGTCGATGATGGCGCCCACACCGCCGCCCAGGATGATATTGCCGAACATGCCGCCGTTGGCACGCGAGATGCCGCGTGCGGTTGCGTCGGGGTTGTCCGGGTGTTTACACACAATGTCCAGATCTTTGCTGGAACGTCGCACGGGCGCTGTATCTCCAGACTTCATTGTGCTGCTGCCATAGTCATTCGACAGCTTGCATTCAGCGCCTGCTACGGCTTGACCTTGTGGTGTCAGCGTTTCTACTTTGATAGGGTGACTCGTGTCGTTCACAACCGATGCACAACCCGTTAGCACCAACATTGCGCTCGCAAGCGCTACTTTCCCCTGCATAACCCACCCCTCATGTGTGAAAGATTGTAAATTGAGGAGGTAATGTAGCCGCAAATTTGTCACCGCAAGACCAGTTGGGGATGCGCTAGAAACGCAGTGAGAACCGACGTTGTTTCCAGTTTGCGCCTAGCCTGAGACGAACTGCCCGCTGGTGTGTGTGTGTGGTGCGAGAACGCTGCAATATGACTTATTTCACTGGCTTTCCGCGGCCGAAGCAGCGGCGTCGGCGCGTTGCGCCGCTTGCGCAAGGCCTGCCTTGATTTGCTCCGCCTGCGCCGCCGCTTGCTTTGCCTGCTCAGCTTGCAGCTTGGTGGTGGTCACTGCCGTGGTAGCTACATCTGCGCCGCAGCCGGTCAGCGCGATGCACGCCAGCCCAAGGAAAACGCTGCGTTGCCAGTTCATGGGGATCATGGGTTGCTCCTGAAAATGGGTGTGGGACATAGAGTGGCCGACAAAACTCTGCTACTGGCCCTCCTGCGTGGAAATCAATACCCAGTTCACTTCTTGGCGAGAAAGTACGCCACCAGCGCACTCGCATGCCCGTGGCCTATTTGGTGTTGCTCTTTCAGCAGTGCCACGTACTCCATATGCTTGCGCTCGCCCGCATTGCTCAGAACATCCAGCCAGTGGGCAATCGGTTTGCCGTAAGTCTTCTCAATGGACGGAAAGTACGAGGCTGGTCCTTTGGTTTTCTCCGTTGCCATGCTGACTCCTTCAGTGGTTTGAGACCTGTGCTTGATCGGCTGCGCACACGGCACATCGTGACGGAAAGTCTCCAGCGACGCCATCTCCGAGACGCCGATCATGGCTGCGCCAACCCATTCAATCGCTTTCGGTGTGTATCTCATGTCCGCCCTGGCAAGCCATGCTGAAAAACGGCAACAGACGTACGACGGTATGGCTCAGCGCCTTATTCGAGGCGCCGCCGTGGTTGTCGAGCAGCGCGATCAGTTCGTGCAACAACGCATTCGCTTGTGCTGGTGGGATGACCGGATCGTCGTAGTACACCTTCCACAGTGCTGACAGCGCTGGGAAGCGCTGCGCATCTGCCTGTACCAGTGTGAACATGAACTCCTCGTGGAGCTCGATGGCCGCGTGCTCGCCGTTGGCGTACATGTCAAAAGACATGGCTTTGGAGGGCTGTAGCCGCGCAGTTGCCGTCGTCCGCATGGCCGACGAGGAAGTAAGGGATGCCGCTGGCTTTCACTTCATCCACTGCCTCAAGCAGGCTGTTGCCCAGGTGGCTGATGTACAGGCAAGCGGCTCGGCAGTTGGGGCTGCTCAATTGCACTTGAGTGACCTATACGAAGCAGGCTACGTGACCGTCTTGCAGTGGCCATTCTGTGTTGCCAGAAAGGCCAGCAGGTCTGCAGGGGTGTAGTCGGCCGCAACATGGTGATGCCAGAAGCGGATGGACAGGTCGCTAAATGTCATGGGTGTTTGCCCAGCGGTCGTCTGAACTGCCTGGTCGTTCAGCGAGATGTAGTCTTGCGAGTGCGTCGATGTTGGTGTTTGATGCGTGGCGGCAGCGCGCAAGCGCAATGTCTCCTGCAGGCTGGCCGCTTCCGCGCGGATAGCGTCAAAAGGGTCGTTTTTCAGAATGGTCAGTAGATCGTCGATTCGGGTCCCGTGCGGGCTTGGGCCTGTGGCTTCTACGGCCTGCAGTGTCGCCCATCGGCAGATGCCCTGAGGGGCCTCGGCAAGCCACTGGATGCGTCGCCAGTGGGCTTCTTCGTCGTCTTTCAACCAGCGGATCTCGAACATGAGTTGGGGCGTCAGCAGCGGGTCTATGTCGCGCCGCTCTTCTAGGATGCGGATGAGGCGCTCGGCGTTTTCGGGATAGCCTAACTTTCCAAAGGTATAGGCCGCCTGCGAGCGAAGATGAAAAGAGGGCGCGCGCAGGCCGCAGTCAAGCGCATCGAACAGGCCCGAGCCTGGAAGTTGTTCACGAAATGTCTGCGTGATCTCTGGCCGAAAGAGACCGATGGAAACGTCACGGACGAAGAGGGCGGCGTCATTGAAGCTTTCGGTCGCCAGGGTCCGCACAAGACGCACTGCGGTACCCACAAGCCTTGCCGCGCCGTAGCGGGCAATGGCTGCTTCGATATAGGCTTCGTCCTCAATGTGGTCCAGGTAGGAAGCAATGACGGTTTCGGGTGTGGTCATGGTGTGTGTCCTGCAGGGGACGAGCCCACGGCTACAGGGACGGGAGAACTGGGTCGGTGCACTCTTCAGCCCACTTGTGCTACCTGAATGGCAGAAAGATGGCCTTTTCGCCTGATGGTATTGCGTTGGTAGCTATAAATAAAATAGCACTCACATCGCAAAAATCTTCCCAGGATTCAGGATGTTCTTCGGGTCCAGCGCACGCTTGATGGCGCGCATCATGTCCACCGCGCCCGTGCCTGTTTCGTCCAGCAAAAAGCCCATCTTGTGTATGCCCACGCCGTGCTCACCCGTGCAGGTGCCGCCCATGCTCAGGGCCCGGGCGACCAGGGTGTGGTTCATGGCCTCGGCCTGGGTGCGTTCTTCGGCGCTGTTCGGGTCGATGAGGTAGCCGAAGTGGAAGTTGCCGTCGCCCACGTGGCCGACGAGGAAGTAGGGGATGCCACTGGCTTCCACTTCGTCCACCGATTCGAGCAGGCAGTCGGCCAGGCGGCTGATGGGCACGCAGGTGTCGGTGCTGATGGCGCGGCAGCCCGGGCGGCTTTGCACGGCGGCGAAGTAGGCGTTGTGCCGCGCAGTCCACAGGCGGGTGCGCTCTTCGGGCGTGCTGGCCCATTCAAAGGCCTGGCCGCCGAATTCGTTGGCGATGTCCTGCACCACCTCAGCCTGCTCCTTCACGCTGGCGGGCGAGCCGTGGAACTCCATCAGCAGCATGGGCTCTTCGCGCAGGCCCAGCTTGCTGTGGGCGTTGACCATGCGCACGGTGTGGCGGTCGATCAGCTCCACGCGGGCAATGGGCACGCCCAGTTGGATGGTCTGGATGGTGGTGCGCACGGCCGCTTCGATGCTGGGGAAGGAGCAGATGGCAGCGCTCACGGCCTCGGGCAGAGGGTACAGGCGCACGGTGATCTCGGTCATGATGCCCAGCGTGCCTTCGCTGCCCACCATGAGGCGGGTGAGGTCGTAGCCCGCGCTGCTCTTTTTGGCGCGGGTGCCGGTGTGAATGACTTCGCCGCTGGCGGTGACCACTTCCAGCGCCAGCACGTTCTCGCGCATGGTGCCGTAGCGTACGGCGTTGGTGCCGCTGGCGCGGGTGGCGCACATGCCGCCAATGCTGGCGTCGGCACCGGGGTCGATGGGGAAGAACAGGCCCGTGTCCTTGATGGCCTCGTTCAAGGCCTTGCGCGTGATGCCGGGCTGCACGGTCACCGTGAGGTCTTCGGCGTGGATGCTCAGCACGCGGTTCATGCGGCTTACGTCGATGCTGATGCCGCCTTGCACGGCCAGCAAGTGGCCTTCTAGGGAGGAGCCTGCGCCGTAGGCAATCACGGGCACGTCGTGGTCGCTGGCCAGTTTGACGGCGTCTGCCACGTCCTGGGTGCTTTCCGCAAACACCACGGCGCTGGGGGGCGGCGCCTGCAGCGAGCCCTCGTCGCGCCCATGCTGCTCGCGCACGGCCTGGGCCAGCGAGCATTGCGCGCCAAAGCGGGCTTGCAGGGCGTCGATGAGTGCCTGGGGCACATCGCGCAGGGCAATGGCGGGCAGCAGGTGGGCGGCAGCGGTGGGGGCGTTCATGGGCGGGTCTCCTGGGTGGGCCAAAAAGAATACCACCGGCGCCCGCCGCCTGCCACCGATGGCTTGGGTGGCTTGGTTCTTAACTGACCAGCGAGTTCGCCAGCAGGGCGTTGCCGCCTTGCTCTTGCAGCGCACTGATGTTGGGGTACGAGCCACTGCTGCGCGGCACGACGATCAGCGTGACCACCGAGGTGCTGCCCAGCGTGATCTGGCTGGTGAAGTCAAACAGCACATTGCTCTGGTCGTCCTTGCTGGTCAGCCGCACGCGGTAAAGGCCTGACGACACCGAGACAAAGTCGCTGATGTCGCCGTATTCCGTGACGGTGGCGGTGGGGCTCAGCCCGCTCAAGCTGCTGGTGTTGGTGAGGTACAGGTCCAGGCCGCCCAGGCTTTCGCAGGCGTGGAACACGCGCACCTTGGTCTTGCTGCTGTCTGCGCTGCTGTTGGATTCGGCGAAGAACTTGAACTTGAGGCTGTTGGCCAGTGAGCCGTAGGCCAGCAAGCTGGTGTAGGTGTCTTCTTCGAGTGTGCGGGTTTCGGTGAGCTTGGCGCTGGAGCCTCCCGCGGCGTACAGCGCGATCTGGGTGCTGTCGGCTTCTACGGCATACCAGGCAGAGATGTTGCCCCCGTTGCTCAGCGAAGCGGCCACGCGCTCGCCTGCGGCGTAGAAGTCGGCCTGGGTGTAATCCACCGTGGCGTTGATGAAGCGCAGCTGGGCTTCGCTGCCCAGCCCGCCGCAGCCGGTCAGGGCCAGCGCGCTGCCCGCGCCCACAAGGCCCAGGGCCGATGCCAGCACGCTGCGGCGGGTGGGGGGCAGGTGGGCGGTGAATGCCGAGCGAGGGGAGCGGTGGGACACAGGATTTCCTTGTGGTGGTCGGTAAAGCGACGAGGCTACGAAGCCGCCTGCAGGTCCACATGTGCCGGGGGTAAAGATAGCCCGCCGCACGGTAAAGAAAGTTGAAGCAGTGCCGCACGCCTGTGGCGGGCAGCACCGCCTTGGCGTTGGCATGTGCACCAGTATTGGTGGACCGCCCTGTGCTTTGCTTTGAACTGGTGCGACCGGGCCGTGCCCTGCCTTGGCGCAGCCCGTGTGCACACACCAGGTGCGCCACCGTGGTGCATTGGTCTTGTATACCAGTTGGCACGGAACCTGCTCAAGTCATCGTCAATGACCACCGCCACCGACATCAGCAACCGCATCATGGAAGCCGTGATGGCCCAGAAGCTTGCCCCCGGCTCGCGCCTGGGCGAGCAGCAGCTGGCTATGCTGTTCGACTGCAGTCGCACCATCGTGCGCGAGGCGCTGACGCGGCTGTCCACGCGCGGCATCGTCACCGTGAGTGCGCGCCGTGGCTGGTATGTGGTGGAGCCCTCGCAAGATGAGGCGCGCGAAGCGTTTGAGGCCCGGCGCGTGATCGAGCTGGGCCTGTTGCACCAGCTCAAGGCGCGTGCCGTAGACCCGGGCGCGCTGCGCCAACTCAAGAACCACTTGGCGCGCGAAAAGGCCGCCCTGGCGGGCAGCGACGTGGGCATGCGCACCTACTTGCTGGGTGACTTCCATGTGTGCCTGGCCGAATGCCTGGGCAATGCGCTGTTGGCCGACACGCTGCGCGACTACACCGCACGCACCACGCTCATTGCCATGCTGTACCAGTCTTCGCACGATGCGGCCCAAAGCTGTGCGGACCATGTGCGCATCGTCGAGGCGCTGGAGGCGGGCGACATCGACCGCGCCGAGACCCTGATGGCTGAGCACATCGGCACCGTGCAGGCAGCCCTGCGCCTGCAAGCCCAGACCGACCCCTTGGCCGGGCTGCGCGATGCGCTGGCCCCGGTGGCCAAGACCCCTGCGCAAGCCGTCAAAAAGCGGCCTGCTGCGCGCAAGGCCATTGCACCCCTCCCTTCCACATCTTCCACCCCCCCACCGTCCGACGACGGGTCTGCCTACCTAGGAGCCTTGCTATGACCGCCTTGATGAGTTCCCGTACCTCTTCCTTTGCCGCTGCTGTGGGCCGCCACCGCACCCGTCGCACGGCGCTGGCCGTGCTGGCCGCTGCGGGCTTGTCGGCGGCCCTGGTGGCGCCAGCCGCGCACGCCCAGAGCGCGCTCGACAACATCCTCAAGGCCAAAGAGATCAAGATTGCCATCCCTACCGACTACCCGCCCTATGGCTTTGTCGGCACCGACCTCAAGCCCCAGGGCCTGGACGTGGAAATGGCGAATTACATCGGCACCAAGCTGGGTGTGAAGGTGGAACTGATCCCCGTGACCAGCGCCAACCGCATTCCTTACCTGCAAACCCAAAAGGCCGACCTCGTCATTTCCACCCTGGGCAAGAACGCCGAGCGCGAGAAGGTGATCGACTTCACCGCCGCCTACGCCCCGTTCTTCCAGGCCGTGTTTGCCAGCAAGAGCCTGAACATCAAGAGCTTTGCTGACCTGACCGGCAAGACCGTGGCCGTCACGCGCGGCGCCATGGAAGACCAAGAGCTGGCCAAGGTGGCGCCTGCCGGTGTGGACGTGAAGCGCTTTGAAGACCACGCCGCCAGCATCTCGGCCTTTGTGTCGGGCCAGACGCAGGCCATTGCCACCAGTGCCTCCACCGCCGGCACCATCATGGTGAAGAACCCGGGGCTGAACACTGAATACAAGCTGCTGCTCAAAGACAGCCCCAACTTCATCGGCGTGGCCAAGGGTGAAGACAAGTTGCGCACCCGCGTGAACGAGATCATTGCCGAGGCCAAGAAGGCGGGCGACCTGGACAAGCTGTCGAGCAAGTGGCTGGGCCGCCCCGCAGGCGACCTGCCCCAATAAGCGCGAAAGACCGTTCTCTTCCTTTGCACAGGGCTGCGGTGTGACAAGCGCCGCAGGGTTTGCCCACCATGCTGATTCAACTCGACTTTTCTGCCGTGCTGGCCGCGTGGCCGCTGCTGGTGCGCGGCGTGGTGTGGACCATCGGCCTCACCCTCGTGGGCACCGTGCTGGGCTTGCTGCTGGGCACCGCCTGTGCCTGGGCACGGGCGCGCAACCTGGGCCACCGGCCTGCGCCCCTGCGCTGGGCCGTGGCCAGCTATGTGGAACTGGTGCGCAACACGCCCTTCATCGTGCAGCTGTTCTTTCTGTTCTTTGGCCTGCCCGCGCTGGGGCTCAAGCTCTCGCCCGAGTTCGCTTCCGTGCTGGCCATGGTGGTCAACCTGGGGGCCTACTCGTCCGAGATCATTCGGGCGGGCATTGAGGCAACGCCGCGCGGCCAGATCGAGGCCGCGCACAGCCTGGCACTCACGCCGGGGCAGACCTTTCGCCGCGTGGTGCTGCCGCCCGCGCTGCAAAAGGTGTGGCCCGCCATGGTCAGCCAGATCATCATCGTGATGCTGGGCTCTGCCGTGTGCGGGCAAATCTCCACGCCCGAGTTGAGCTACGCCGCCAACCTGATTTCAAGCAACACCTTCCGTGCGTTCGAGGCCTTCATCCTGGCCACGCTGGTGTACCTGGCGCTGTCCATGCTCACCCGCCGCCTGCTGATGTGGGTGGGCGCACGTTTTCTGGTGGGGAGATAAGCCATGGTTGAGTTTTCGTTGTGGGACATCCTGCGCAACCTGCTGATGGCAGCGCGCTGGACGGTGTCTCTCTCCCTCATCGCCTTCATCGGCGGCGGCCTGGTGGGCTTGCTGCTGTTGGTGGCGCGCTTGTCCAAGCTGCGCGGCACGGAGCGCGCCGTGGGCGCGTATGTGCAGGTGTTCCAGGGCACGCCGCTGCTCATGCAGCTGTTCCTGGCGTACTTTGGTATTGCGCTGTTTGGCATCAAGACCTCGCCATGGACGGCGGCGGCCGTGGCGCTCACGCTGTACACCAGCGCCTACCTCACCGAGATCTGGCGCGGCTGCGTGGCCTCCATCCCCAAGGGGCAGTGGGAGGCGGCGCAGAGCCTGGCGCTCAACTTTGCCGAGCAGCTTCGCCATGTGGTGCTGCCCCAGGCGCTGCGCATTGCGGTGCCACCCACGGTGGGGTTTTTGGTGCAGGTCATCAAGGGCACAGCGCTGGCCTCGGTCATCGGCTTTGTCGAGCTGACCAAGGCGGGCAGCATGATCTCCAACGCCACCTACCAACCGTTTCTTGTTTACGCCTGCGTGGCGTTGCTCTACTTTGCCCTGTGCTTCCCCGTGAGCCTGGTGGCGCAATCGCTTGAAAGGAAACTCCATGGCACCCGCCGCTGAAGCCACCACCACCGTCGCTACCCCCGTCTACCCGCACGACGGCATCCTCGTCGGCCCACCCCCCATCGTCGATATCACCGCACTGCGCAAGTCCTATGGCACCAACGAGGTGCTCAAAGGGATCGATCTGAAAGTGGCGCGGGGCGAGGTCATCGCCATCATCGGCAAAAGCGGCTCGGGCAAGAGCACGCTGCTGCGCTGTGTGAATGGGCTCGAGCAGTTCCAGGAAGGCGCTTTGAGCGTGAACGGCAAGAAGCTGCTGCACGACAACCCCGCCGCCATGCGGGAGCTGCGCCAGCAGGTGGGCATGATCTTCCAGGGCTTCAACCTGTTCCCGCACCTCTCGGTGGGCCGCAACGTGATGCTGGCGCCCACGCTGGTCAAGGCCCGCAGCCCCAAAGACGCTGAGGTGCAGGCGCGCAAGCTGCTTGAACGCGTCGGTTTGGCCGAAAAGTTCGACGCCATGCCCGACCAGCTCTCAGGCGGGCAGCAGCAGCGCGTAGCCATTGCCCGAGCCCTGGCCATGGAGCCGCAGGTGCTGCTGTGCGACGAGATCACCTCGGCGCTGGACCCTGAGCTGGTGGGCGAGGTGCTGCGCGTGGTCGAGTCGCTAGCGCAGGAAGGCATGACGCTGATGATGGTCACGCACGAGATGGCGTTTGCCCGCAAGGTGAGCGACCGCGTGATCTTCATGCACCAAGGCCGGGTGCATGAAATGGGCACCCCCGCGCAGTTGTTTGGCAGCCCGCAAACGCCGGAGCTGCAGCAATTTCTGTCGTCGTTGCACGACTGAGATCGACCCCAAAAAAACGGCGGCTGGGCGCAACCATACCGCCAAAAAAAGAGCCCGGAGCGTCCACCACCGCCCGGGCTCTCATGGGGTGTGCGCGGCGGGGGCCGCACCGCAGGGCGTTATGACTTCACGCCTGCTTCAAATTCTTCGCGCGACAGCATCTGGTCCTTGTTCTTGTCCAGCGCCTGAAAGCGGTTGCCAATGGCTGGCAGCGTGGCCGCTTCCAGCGGGCTGAGCATGCCGTCGTGGTTGGCATCGGCGCGCTGAAAGGCTGCTTCGCTGCTGGTGCCGGCACTGCTGCCGCCAAAGGTGGCCTGGCCTGCGGTGGGCGTGGCGTTGGCTGGGCCCACCACGGTTTTGGACGGTGCCGTGCCCGTGCTGCTGGCACCGCTTTGTGCGTGCACCGCACCGGCAGTGCCCAGCGTCAAGGCCGCAAACAGCACCACGCTGCTGGCTTCAAAGTGCCGGGTCCAGCCAGTGGCCGTGGCGCGGCTGGCCGGGTTTGTGGGGCTCGCGGTGTGGGGTGCAAGTTGTTGCTTGGTCTTCATGGATGCAGTGCTCCGTAAAGTTGAACAGGCTTTCATTGCACCCCAGCAGTGCCCTGCAGGCCAGCACTTTTGCCTGCTGTTGCCTGGACCAACATTTTTCAGCGCGGTGTAACGGCGCAGGCGCTGACGGCATGGAACGCGGCATAGCCCTTCGCTGGGGTTGGTGCGTTGTTTCAAATGGAAATGCCTTGTAGCGCTTTATTTATAAGCGCTAGCAGCTATAAATTTAATAGCAATTGGCGGTCGGGGTGGGCGTGCGCCGCACCGGGCACAATCGGGCCTTCGTTGATCCACCCACCTCCCACTCCACTCTCAGCCCATGGCCCAAGCCTCCAAAGCCCTTCCCGTCATCGCAGCCCTGGCCGTGCTTGTGGCGGCTGCAGCGCTGCTCAATCCCTCAGCCGAGCGGCACCGCCAGCAGATCCAGGCCTCCGTGGCCGAGCGCAGTCCGCTGGCAGGCATGTTGGGCGTGGGCGCGCTGGCAGCGTTTGTGTCCAACTACCACTCGGTGGGCGTGGCCTCGTACACCAGCATCCGTGGGCGCACGGTGTCGGTGGGCTGCATGGGCATGGTCTTTGTGCTCGACGCGCACAAAGACCTTTGAATTCCCTTTTGAACAGACATTGAACCCCACCGGAGACATCGCATGGGAAACCGCCTCACCGAAATCGCCACCCGCACCGGGGACGCTGGCACCACGGGCCTGGGTAACAACCAGCGCGTATCCAAGAACAGCCTGCGCATCCACGCCATGGGTGACGTGGACGAGCTGAACTCGCACATCGGCCTGCTGCTGTGTGAACGCCTGCCCGACGGCGTGCGCACGCTGTTGGTGGAGATCCAGCACCAGCTGTTCAACCTGGGCGGTGAGCTGTCCATTCCCGGCTTTGAGCTGCTCAAGGCCGAGGCGGTGCTTGCGCTGGACGACGCCCTGGCCGAGCACAACGCAGCCTTGCCGCGCCTGCAGGAGTTCATCCTGCCCGCAGGCACCCGCGCTGCGGCCCAGGCCCATGTCTGCCGCACCGTGGCCCGCCGCGCTGAGCGCGTGGTGGTGGCGCTGGGTAACGAAGAGGCGATCAACGATGCGCCCCGCCAGTACCTCAACCGCCTGTCCGATCTGATGTTCGTGCTCGCCCGTGTGCTCAATCGCATGGATGGCGGGGACGATGTGTATTGGAGAAGCGAGCGCCTGGCGCGCCAGGAGGGCGCTTAGTCATCGGTTTGCCGCTCTGCGACTTTTCCCGTTTTTGGTTTCCTCGCACCACACGTTCCTTTTGTTATGAAAATTTCTGCTGGGTTTCGATATTCCATTGCCGCATGTGCCCTGATGTTGACGGGATGCCTTGTTCCCGAAAAGTTTGCAGCCAGTGTGAATGTGCAATCGGACGGTGGCTACATGTTCCGATACTCGGGCACGGCCATGCATGCTTTGGCTGCTGCCGAGATCAAGAAGGCAGGCCGTTTGACCGATAAGGACCAGGCGGACCTCAAAGCAGAGGCTGAAAAACTCTCTGGCCACCCTGGCTTTCGCAAAGCGACCTACAAGGGCGATGGGCGCTACGAGTTGGAAATTGACAGCCCTAAAAAGCCAGGCCAGCCGCTGGACATGCTCAACATTTTTTTGGTGCGCACCGACAAAGATGGGGTGATGACCATCGCCTCGAAGGAAATCAAGGACAAAGAAAAGCGTGAACTCGAACAGCTCGGTATCACGGTGAACGGAACACTGGAGGTCAACCTTCCCAAGAACGCTGAAGTCATCTCGCACAACGCGACTTCAACGCCCACGTTGGGGTTTGGCTCGTACGCTTGGAAGATTGGCCGTTTGGACCAGAGGCCGCAGATGACGGTTCGGTTCAAGCCGTGACCGAAATTCTTATGCGATGGATGGGCGTCTCTGTCGCAGAGCCTGGCCGAAGGAATCGGACAGGAGTATTCGGCGCTTGATGCGCCAGGAGGGCTGTGGATGCACCCGTTTCAGTACCGGGATAGGGCGGTGGCCTAGCCCCGCAAGGTGCGCTCCTTCAGAGAGCCCTGTGACGTCTGCACGCGCTGTGGTGCAATCGGTCGGCACTCCTTCGAACAGTTTTTAACTGCCTTCACTATGGACAACCACCGCACATCCGCCCGATGGGTCAAGTCGGCGCATCCATCTTCGGGAAAAACCGGCTGGCTCGGGCTTGCCGTCCCCTGCGCGTTGGTGGCTCTGGGTGTGGCTTGCGAAGCCCCAGCTATGGGGTGGCTGGGTGGGGCGGTTTTGCTGGTCCAGGCGCTTGGGCACAGACGCCATGTTGATGATCGTGCTTTGGTGGAGCGTGCGCGGGCCTCCGCCGAATGGATTTCCGCAAGGCTGGACCACGAACAATGCTCGGGCTCCTGGGGGTGGAAGCTGGAGGTGCCCTCACCCGCTGGGGGTGAGGTGTGGCTGCTGACCTCCACAGGCGATTTCAGAGACGAACTGCCGCTGCAAGTGGAAATCTGCGACCTGGGCACCGATAGCCTGGTGATTCGCCATGGAGATCGATTGGTACTGACCGTGGTGGAGTCGCGGCGCTCTGGTCCCTGAGTGGATTCGCTAGACGGGAGAACGCAGGAGAGCCTTTAGCGAAATCCTGCGTGGCGGTCTGCAGGTTCTGGTACCGCACACCCTGATGTCGATGGTCTGCGCGCGCATTGTTGGGGAGCGCTGCCGAATCAGTGTTGCAGCCCCTTTGCTTTTCCCTGCCGTGCCGCACTTTTAATGCACTTTGCGGGGGTCAGGCCGCGCCGCGCGCGATATTCGATATTGCCACCACGCGGCCCTTCCTATGAAATAGCGATTACCAATAGTTTCAATCCAAAAAGTTCCCTTTGATTGTTTCAATTTCATGAACATTTCGTTCCACGAAAGGGCGTTTATCTTGGTGGTAACCCTAGGTACAGTTCATTCCATCGATGAGCGGCGCGTCAACTGACGCTCACCGACACAGGCTCTGCTCCCTCAATCGGGTCCCGCCTGCATCTGACTGTTGATCTGAAAGGTATGACCATGAACAAGAACTATCGCACTCTCGCCGCCCTGTCCGTTCTCGCACTGAGCTCCTTGGCTGCCCAAGCCCAATCGGTGGGCGCTTTTGGTGAAGGCTCCAACTACCCCGCCGCCGCATCGGCCCAAGGCACGCTGACCCGCGCCGCAGTGGCTGCCGATCTGGCCGCCGCCCGTACCAATGGCGCGATGCCGCACGATGCCGAAGGCTCTGACGTTGCTTACAGCGACGCCTCTGTGCACGCTGCCCGCAGCCGCGCTGAAGTGCGTGCCGAAGCCATCGCCGCCAGCCGCGCGGACAAGACGGCCCACGGCGAGTATTGATTCGCCAACCGCCCCAAATTTTGGGGCGGATCACGCAAAAGCCCGCAAGGTTTGCCTTGCGGGCTTTTGCGTTTGGGGGGAGGTATTGGCATGGGGCAGTGATAGCGATCAGCCTTTTGGAAACCTTGGCGCTCATCATCGCGTCACGCGCACCCGGTACCCTTGGGGCTCAGGCGGTCTGCTTCTCAAGTCAATGCGCAATAGCGGCAGTAGCGGTAGCGATGGCGAATGCTGTGCCTTGCGACCGGCAGTCCTCTTCAATCTGCGGCGCGAAATGACTGCTCGATTTGTGTCGAGGGGCCTTGGTGTGTTGGTGCGAGCATTGAGACAGGGCTCAGTCCTTGGGCGCCAGCACCGCCATGGTGATGCGCGAGACGCAGGTCAGCTCGCCTGCGTCGTTGACCATGTCAATCTGCCAAACCTGCGTCGTGCGACCAATGTGCACTGGCCGTGCCGTGCCGGTAACCCAGCCGCTGGTGGCGGCGCGCAGGTGGTTGGCATTGATGTCCAGCCCCACGGCGCGATGGCCCTCGGGGCTTGCGCAGTAAGCACCCAGCGAGCCCAGGGTCTCGGCCAGCACCACGCTCACGCCGCCATGCAGCAGGCCAAACGGCTGGCGGGTGCGCTCGTCGACCGGCACGCGGCCGCGCACGAAGTCATCGCCCACTTCTGTCAGTTCAATGCCCAAGTGGCTGGTGACCGTGTTGGCGCTGGTGTCGTTCAGGCTTTGGACGGAGATGGGCTTTTTCCAGATGGACATGGGTGCGGGGTCCTGTCGGTGCATGAGGTGTGGGTGGGGCCGCGCGGTGTGTGCGCAGATGTCGTAAGGGTTGATTCTCTGGCGCCCGCGCAAGCCACCGCATAGATTGCCATGCTGCCCTGTGTTCGGGGCACTGGTGGCGGCTGGTCGGTCGCGTGCCATTGTGGTCAATTCTCAGGAGTCCGTGTTCTATGCTGCGTCGCCAATTTGTCACCCATGCCCCTCGTCTGGTTGCTGCCCTGGCAGCTCCTGCACTGGTGCGCAATGTGTTTGCGCAAGAGGGCGGCATCAGCAGCAAGAGCCTGACGATTGGCTGCTCGGCAGCGCTCACTGGCCCGCTGGCGGGCTTTGGGCAGGACATCAAACTTGGCGCCGACGCCGCGCTGGCGCAGATCAACGCGCGTGGCGGCATCCATGGCCGAGCTGTGCAACTGCAGGTGGTGGACGATGGCTATGTGCCCCAGCGCACCACGGAGAACATCCAGCAAATCATCAGCCAGGGCAGTGCGTTTGCACTGATGTCCTGTGTGGGCACGCCCAACAACGCAGGCATCCTGCCTTTGATCGACGAAGCGGGCATTCCGTATGTGGCGCCGTTCACCGGGGCATCGTCGCTGCGCAAGGGCTCGCGCAACGTGTTCCATGTGCGGGCCAGCTACACCGACGAAGTGCGCCGCCTGGTGCAACGCCTGGCGGGCATGGGGCTCAAGGACATCGGCATCGTGAACTTGGACAACGCTTATGGGCGCGAAATGCTGGAAGACTCCACGCGCTTTTTGGCAGAGCAGGGCCTTAAGCCGCTGGTGCAGGCGGCCTTGGCCACCGATGGTAAGAACCTGAGCGATGTGCTGGCCAAGGTAGGCCAGGCGCGCCCGGCAGCGGTGCTGTTGGCCACAGCTGGCACGGCATCGGTCGAGCTGGTGCGCGGGCTGAAAAAGAACCTGCCCGGCGTGCTGATGGCGGGCCTGAGTGTGACCCTGACGAGCGATGGCCTCAAACAACTGGGCGATGCGGGCAGCGGTTTGGCGGTCACCATGGTGATGCCCGACCCCAACCGCGCCAAGACCGCGCTGGTGCGCGATTACCAGGCCGCCATGCGTGCCAAGGGGGTGCAGGAGTTCAACCTGGGCACGCTGGAGGCCTACGTCAACACCCGGGTGCTGGCCGAAGGCCTGGAGCGTGCCGGCGCAGACCCTACCCGCAGCAAGCTGCGCACCGCGCTGGCAGGCATTCGCAACCTAGACCTGGGGGGCCTCACCATCGACTACGGTGGTCAGGCCCCTTACGTGGGTTCCCGGTTTATCGATATGGGGGTGCTCAACGGTTCGGGCCGATTCGTCGGCTGATACAGCCTTGCAGCGTGCCCACGCCCGTTGCGGGGCTGGATCAGCCGACCACGCGGCCGTTGGCGCCCAGGATGCCCAGGTCCACAAAGCGCGAGCCCACGTAGGGGGCGCCGCCGCTGAAGTCCACCGTCATGCCTCCCATGTCGTGGCTGCGCAGGCTCGCCAAGGCAGAGCGCAGCTTGCCACGGGTCAGCTCGCGGCCTGCACGCTCCAGACCTTCGGCCAGCACGCGGGCGTTGACGTAGCCCTCAAAGCTGCGGGCAGAGAAATCCTGGAAGCCCGCTGCGCGCATAGCCTTTTGGTACTCACGCACCAGTGCCACGCTGGTGCGGCCTGAGTCGGGCAACACCATTGACAGGGCCAGGCCTGCCGTCTTGCCACCCAACTGGCGCAGGTTGTCACCGCTCAAGGCCACGCTGGTGGCGGCCAGCGGGGTGCTGGGCGATACCTTCTTGAATTCATTGACCAGCGCCGCTGTCACGTCACCGGCCGTGCCCAGCAGCACGGCCATGGGCTTGGCAGCCACTGCCTGGCCTACCACGCTCTCAACGCCCTTGCCCTCTGCATCCAGCTTGAACGCCTTGGGCGCCGCCGTCTGGCCGGTGGACTTGAGGGCCGCCGTCACATCGGCCAGAAACTCGCGGCCGAAGACCGTGTCCTGGTACACGATGGCCAAGTCGGTGATGCCCATGGAAAAGAGCTTTTGCGTCAGGCGCTGGGCCTCGTCCGAATAGCTGGCGCGCACATGAAACACCGAGCGGTGCTCGGCCTTGCGCAGCGACGTGGCGCCGCTTTGGGGGGCGACGTAGGGGATCTGGGCTTCGTCCACCAGGGGCAGGATGCGCTGGTTGTTGGGTGTTCCCATGCAAGAGATCAGCGCGACGGTATTGGCGTCGGCAATCAGCTTGCGGGCATTGTCTTCCGAGCGCTTGGCGTCGTAGCCATCGTCCAGTGCCACCAGCTTGATCTCGCGGCTATGGATGCCCTTGGCATTGGCCTGCGCCAGACCGGCATCCAGACCTTGCTTGAGTTCGCGGGCCAGGCTGGCCAGAGGGCCTGTCAGGCCCAAGGAACAACCGATGGACACGGTTTTGCTGTCCATGGGGTCTTGCACGCCCACCGCGCGCGATGCGGTGGCAAAGAGAAGGCCTGCGCTGGTGGCCACCAGCGATTGTGTGAATTGACGACGTTGCATGGCTGTGAAATCCGCAAGTAAAACAGCCGGCCTCTCAGAACCTGTTCTAAGGGAGGTCGGCTTAAGTCATGAAGGGGGTGGGGCCGTGCGAAGGCCTGAGATTCCCAGGCGTCAGGTGGTTGGCCTAGGGTTAACCCTAATTTTACCGGGTGGTAGAGGATTTCTGCAAGCGCGGCGTCCGCGAGCGGCAGCGGTGGGGCTGCCCTCGGCTTGGTTTGCGGGGCGACTGGCGCTCCGGCTCAACGCATGGAGCCTGTGTCCACGTACCTTTGGTGCCAGGACAAGGCCTCGTTCAGCAGGTGTGGCGTATGTTGGCCCGTGGCGCCTTTGCGGGCGCGGGCCAGGTAGTCGCGCAGCGCGGGGCGGAAGTCCGGGTGGGCACAGTGCTCGATGATGAGTTCGGCCCGCTGGGTGGGCGAGTGCCCGCGCAGATCGGCCAGGCCTTGCTCGGTCACGATGACCTGTACATCGTGCTCGGTGTGGTCCACATGCGAAACCATGGGGACGATGCTGGAGATGGAGCCGCCCTTGGCCAGCGAGGGTGTGACGAAGAACGACAGGTAGCAGTTGCGGGCAAAGTCGCCCGAGCCGCCAATGCCATTCATCATGCTGGAGCCCATGATGTGGGTGGAGTTGACGTTGCCGTAGATGTCCGCCTCGATCATCGCGTTCATGCCGATGATGCCCAGGCGCCGCACCAGCTCGGGGTGGTTGCTGATTTCCTGAGGGCGCAGCAGGATGCGCTCGCGGTAGAAGTCCAGGTTGCTCGCAAACTCGGCCAGCGCAGCGGTGGACAGCGAGATGGCGGTGGCCGATGCCGAAGCCATCTTGCCGGTGCGCAGCAAGTCGAGCATGCCGTCTTGCAGCACTTCGGTGAAACCGGTCAGCCCCTCAAAAGGGCTGTCCTGCAGGCCCGCCAGCACGGCGTTGGCCACATTGCCCACCCCCGACTGCAGGGGCAGCAATTGCTTGGGAAGGCGGCCCTTCTGTACCTCGGCCTGCAAGAAGTCGATGATGTGCGAAGCGATCTTTTGCGACACTTCGTCGGGCTTGGCAAACACGGTGTTGCGGTCGCTTTGGTGGGTGCCCACCACGGCCACCACCTTGGCGGGGTCTACGCGCAGGTAGGGCTCGCCAATGCGCTCGTGGGGCTGCGTGAGCGGAATCGGCTTGCGGTGCGGTGGCAGGGCCGTGCCGTAGTACACATCGTGCATGCCCTCCATGGCCTCGGGCACCATGGAGTTCACTTCGATGATGACTTTGTCGGCCAGGTCCAGCCAGGTCTTGTTGTTGCCCACGGCGGTGGACGGGATCAGCCGCCCATCGGGAAGAATCCCCAGCACCTCAATGACCGCAACGTCCAGATGGCCCAAAAAGCCAAACCAGGCATGCTGCGCTACGTGCGACAGGTGCATGTCATTGAACTGCATCTTGCCCGTGTTGATCTTTTCGCGGCAGATGGGGTCGGACTGGAACGGCAGGCGCATGTCGATGCCATCCACCTTGGCCAGGGCTCCGTCCAGTTCGGGCGCGGTGGACGCGCCCGTCCAGACATTGATGCGAAACGACTTGCCCGCCGCGTGTTCGGCCTCAATGCGTTTGGCCAGCGCCAGCGGAATCGCCTTGGGATAGCCCGCCCCGGTGAAGCCGCTCATCCCCACGTTGGCCCCTGCCGGAATCAACGCTGCGGCCTCTTGCGCCGTCATGATGCGTGAGTGAAAGTCGGGGTAACGAACGCGCTCTGCCAGGGTCATGGGGGCCATCTCCGGTCAAAAAAAATACCGCCCCACAGGGCGGTTCTGTCTTCTACAGGGCAAATGGTAACGACCGTGTAAACCCTGTCAGTGATTACCCTCAAATGCCCCCGTGAAAGTCAGGGGGCGTCAGGCTTGCGTCAAATTTGCGGCGGAGATCTGCTGGGGCTGTCTGCACATCTCCTATGGCCGTGGTTGCTTGCTTCAGTCGGTAGACCGATTGAGCAGCGCGTACAGCACGATGGCGCCGAACGTGGCGGTACCGATGCCGCCGAGGGCGAAGTCGCCGAACTTGAGCGTGAAGTCGCCCGTGCCCAGGATGAGCGTGATGGCGGCCACGATCAGGTTCTTGTTTTGCGAGAAGTCCACCTTGTTGTCCACCCAAATCTTGGCGCCCGCCACGGCGATCAGGCCGAACACCACGATGGAGACACCACCCATCACCGGCAGGGGGATGGTCTGGATCAGCGCGCCGAACTTGGGGCTAAAGCCCAGCACCAGCGCAAACACACCAGCCAGCAGGAACACAGCGGTGGAGTAAATCTTGGTGGCCGCCATCACACCGATGTTTTCGGCATAGGTGGTCACGCCCGTGCCGCCTGCGCTGCCGCTGACCATGGTGGCAATGCCGTCACCGATGAAGGCGCGGCCCATGTAGCGGTCCAGGTCCTGGCCCGTCATGGCCGTCACAGCTTTGACGTGGCCCAGGTTTTCAGCCACCAGGATGATGGCCACGGGGGCGATGAGCAGCATGGCGTTGGCGCTGAACACGGGTGCGGCAAAGTTGGGCAGGCCAAACCAGGCAGCGTTGGCCAGGGCGGACAGGTCCATCGGCTTGCCCAGGCCCAGGCCGTTGGTCAGCACTGCATAGGCGATGCTGGCCACGATGAGCCCCACCAGAATCAGCAGGCGCTGCACCATGCCGCGTGTGAGCACGGCCACCAGGCCCACGCACACAAAGGTCAGTGCCTGCATCCAGCTGTCAAAGTTGCTCGCGGCCATGTTCTTGATGGGGATGCCCGCCAGGTTCAGGCCAATCACCGCCACCACTGAACCAGTGACCACGGGGGGCATGCAGCGCTCGATCCAGCCCGTGCCCACCGCTTGCACCAGCGCGCCGATCAGCGTGTAGAGCAGGCCGCAGGCAATGATGCCGCCCAGCGCTATGCCGATGTTGGCATTGGCGCCTTTGCCTGCATAACTGGTGGCTGCAATCACCACGCCAATGAAGGCGAAGCTCGAACCCAGGTAGCTGGGCACTTTGCCGCCGGTGATGAGGAAGAAGATCAGCGTGCCCAGCCCACTCATGAGGATGGCCACGTTCGGATCAAACCCCATAAGGATGGGGGCCAGCACGGTGGCGCCGAACATGGCGATGACGTGCTGCACGCCCATTACTGCGGTTTGCGGCCAAGGCAGGCGCTCGTCGGGGCCGACCACGCCGCCCCGCTCCAGCACGTCGGGGGTTTTGACTTTCCAGTCCATGAATCCCATGGTGTTTCCTTTATTGTGAAAATTTGTGTGCTGGATGCTAGTGGATTTCGGGGCGCCGCAATGGCCGCCGTGCGCGAGCGAGTGGTGTGGGGCCGGGGCGCAGCGGGTGGACGGTTACGATGGCGCGTCGCTTCCCGTCCAGCCGCTACGCCATGAAAACCACTTCGCTTTGCCCCTCGTGCCGCCAGCCCATGCAGACCCAGACGCTGGCGGGCCACGACCATGGCGGGGGCCAGAGCGCGGTTGAGCTGGACCTGTGCTTTGCCTGCCAGGGCATCTGGTTTGACCACCGAGAGAACCTGAAGCTGCACCCCCAGGCGGTGGTAGAGCTGTTTGCGCTGCTGCACCAGCACCGCACCGATGAGCGCAGGCCGCTGCAGCACAACCTGGCCTGCCCGCGCTGCGTGCGGCCCCTGTCGCAGGGGTATGACATGGTGCGCAGCGGGCGCTATATGGTCTACCGCTGCGCGCAGCAACACGGGCGCTTCAGCGCGTTTTCCTCGTTCATGGTGGAGAAGGGCTTTGTGCGCCACCTCACCCCGGCCGAGGTGCAAGACCTGGCGCGGCGGGTGGATGCCATTTACTGCACGGGCTGCGGCGCGCCGGTGGACATCCGCAAAGACCACGCTTGCCCGCATTGCCGGGCGGCGTTTTCCCTGATCGACCCGGAAGCCGTCAAGCGCGCCCTGGAGGGCTATCGCGTGGCTTCGGCGGCCAAGGCGCCTGGCGCCGCCGGTGACGGTGCGCTGCGCCCCGACCTGGCCGACGCCCTGATCATGATCGAGCGTGACCGCAACCGGGCCGAGCGCGAACAGCAAAAGCGCCGCTTCACGCAAGAGGACGACCGCACCGTCACCGGCGATCTGCTGACCGCCGGGGTGGGCCTGGTGGTGGGGATGCTGCTGGGCGGTTAGGCCGCCACGCCTACCTGCAGCACAGCGGTGTAGCCATCGTTCACCGTACCGCTGGTGTCGGCGATTTGAAGGGCACCGCTGTCGTCGCTGAACACGTTGTCGGACGCCAGCGAAGTGCGCGCGTAGTTGGTGCGGCTGGAGGCGTAGGCGGTGGTGGCGTACACCTCGGCCATGGCGGCGGGGGTGAAGGTCAGCTGCGAGGTCTTCACATCGTTGTTGCCCGAGGTGGCCACCGACAGGCTGCGGTACACCTCGAAATGCACATGCGGGTAGCGCCCGTCGTAGCAGCCAGGGAAGATGGTGGTGAAGCTCACCTCGCCATTGGCGTCGGCCACCTGCACGCCGCGCAGGTAGTTTTCGTTGGTGATGCCGGTGCTGTACATCGAGTAGTTGCCGTCGCGGTCGCAGTGCCACAGGTACACGGCGTAGCCTGCCAGGCTGGCGCAGCTGGCGCTGGTGTTAACGAGCTTGAGCCGGAGGGTCAGCGGCACGCCCGCGGCCGTGGTGCTGGTGGTCAGGCTGCTGCGGATGTCGCTGCGCACAATGCCCGACAGCAGCAGCGCGTTGGCCACGGTGCCGCCACTGCTGTTGGTGCCGTCGCCAGGGTAGGGGCCTGCCGTCTCGCTGGGGATGGTGCTGCAGGTGGTGGTACCGGTATCGGTGCCCGTTCCGGTCCCTGTGCCGGTTCCTGTACCACTGCCAGAGCCTGTTCCCGTGCCGGTCCCGGTCCCTGTGTCTGTCGTGGTGTCCGTGGCCGTGGTGGCGTCGCTGCTGCCGCCGCCGCAGCCCCACAGGGAAAAGGGCACGCTGGTGCCCACGGCCAGCCAGCGCAGGGCTTTGCGGCGTTCGGTCAATCGGTGCAGGTCTTGTGCCAGGCCGCCGTAATGCGCGTTGGGGGCGGCTGCGGGGAAGGGGTGGGGGGTGGTGCGGTCCATCGTGTGCTCTCTCTCTTGGTGGTTGCGGTTCAAGCAACGCAATCTAGAGAGCCCACTGCACCTCCTATTTGCTGGGCCGTAAAGATTCTGTAAAACCAGGGCGAGCGGGGAACAGCTTGGTTTTAAGAGAAAAGAGACTCTGGCGCTTCCCCTATAAGCGCTGGTAGCTATAAATTTGGTAGCAAATAACGGCGTAAAGGCAGGCTGATCCCGCTCCTGCCCCTCAGGCCTTGGCGGGTTTGCGTGCGGTCTTCGCGGGCTTTTTCTTGGCCGTTCCGCCCTTTTTGCCGCGCAGGTGCAAGCCCCAGCCCACCAGCAGCCACAGGTACGACGCCAGCACCGAATAGGCCGCGATGGCGGGCAGCGACAGCGGCGGTGCGGTGATTGAGCGGGGGTTGCTGAGGGTTTCAAGCAACTGCTTGGTGCCCGTGCCCAGCACGGGCACGGTGGGCGTGCTGCCGGCGCGGGCCATGCGCGCGGCCATGAAGACAAAGAACTCCATGAGCAAGGCGCCAATCAGGTAGCAGGCCAGCAGGGCCATCAGGAAGGCGAACGATCGGCGGTCGCCCTTGGCCAGAAAGACGATGGCCGACACCAGTACCAGTGCGGGCAGCAGCAGGACCACGGCGGGCCAGGCGGAGAGGAGTGTTTGCATAGCAGCGGTGGAAATGCGGGGCTGAGGCCCTTGGGGACGCCAGTGGCTCAGGGTTCGTCTCAAGGGCCAATTTTGCGCCTCTGGGGCGCGGCTGCCGATGATAGTGGTCCGGCCGCGCCGCAGCGGCCAAAGCACCGACCGCGAGGTAAGCAGGTTTTACAAAGCGGCCGCTTATGTCGCGTGGGCGCCGCCCCTGTCCGTCACCCCCGTGGCCGGGCGGCGGCCAGCGCGTTGCCCAGCCGGGCCAGGGGCGCTTGCCAGCGGGGGGCTTTGCCGGTGAGTTGCGCCACGATGGCCGCCTTGAGCGGCGGCAGGCGCCGCGCGCCTTGCAGCACCAGCTGGCGCAGTGCGCGGGGCAGGGGGCGCGCATCGGTGTACAGGCGCACGATGGCGTTGGTGCCCTGGTAAATGGGCCAGGCATGCAGGTGGTGGGCGCGCGCATAGGGCGCCAACGCCGCCGCGTCGCCCCAGTCCTGCCCGCGCTGGCGGGCGGCCACCAGGGCCAGCGTCAGCCGCTCCACCCCGGCCAGGCCCAGGTTGTAGCCGTGGGCGGTAACGGGGTGCATGCCCACGGCCGCATCGCCCAGCAGCGCGCAGCGTGGGCCGGTAAAGCGCTGCGCGTACACAGCCACCAGCGGGTAGGCGTGGCGCTCGCCCAGCAGCTCCATGGCGCCCAGGCGGTTTTGGAACTGGGCTTGCACCTCGGCAGCGAAGGCGCTGGGCTCTAGTGCCAGCATGCGGGCGGCATCGTCCGCTTTGGCGGTGACGACCACCGAGCACTGTGCGTGGCCCTCAGTGGCGCTGTCGGTCGTTCCGGCGGCTACATCGGGCAGCGGCAGCACGGCCAGCGTGCGTTCGTAGCCAAAGCACTCGTGGGCGGTGTCGCCGTGGGGCTTGGCGTGGCGCATGCGGCAGACGATGACGGTGCGCCCAAAGTCGGTCATCTGTGCACCAATGCCCAATTGGCGCCGGGCGGCAGAAAAGCGGCTGTCGGCCGCCACCACCAAGGGGGCGCACAGGCGCTCGCTGGGCTGCCCAGGGTGGGCGGCCAGGGCAAAGTCCACCTCGGCATGGGTGGCCAGGGCGGCCACGCGGTGCACTTGCGCCCCGGCAACGATGCGCACGCCCGGTGTGCGGGCTGCCACCTGGTAGGCCGTGCGGCGCAGGGCATGGTTGGGCACGATGAAGCCCAGCGGGGGGCGGGGGCCTGAGGCTGTGGTGCCCTCTGGGGTCTCGGCGGAGCCAAAGCCATCGGGCGCCTGCAGTTGCATGGCGCTGTACGCGCCCACGGGGCCATCGTGGACCTCTGCGGTGCGGATGTGCCCAATTTCATGGAGCGCCAGCGCGTCCCAGGTGCCCAGGCGCTGCAGCGTGGTCGCGCTGGGGTGGGTGAGTGCGATTTCCCGCCCGTCCGGGGCAGGTTGCTCCAGCGCTGCGGTGGTGTTTTGGTCCAGCACCGTCGCGGTAAAGCCGGCTTGCGCCAGCGAAATCGCCAGAGACAGGCCGGAAGGGCCTGCGCCCACGATGAGTACGTCGCTGTGCATGTGCATGGAATGGGTGGGGCGTGGCCCTGAAAAATGACGCTGGCATTGTGGCCTCGGCCCCGGCACGGGGGCTTGCATTGCATCAAAGGGTGTCCTGATGCCCGGCGCTGGTGGCTTTGGGGCCGAAGGTCAGTGCAATGGACGCGCCTAGCGTGAAATATGTAACGCAAAGTGATGGGCCGTTGCACTGCCCGATGGCCGCCAGAGCGGCGCCAGTGTTACAAAGTACGGCGCGTTTCAATCACTTCCGCAAAGATACGAACGGTTGCAATTGAAGGGGCTGGGCAGGGCGTTTGGCGGGCGTGCGTGAAACAATTACGCCGCATTTGAAACAAGCCCCTGCCCGGATTGCCAATGCTGCAGGGGGCCACGCGGCACCAGCGGTGTGGCAGGGGCGCGCTGCACTGAATTCACATCCATCCAAAGAGGGAAATCACACCATGAAACAACTGTCTTACATCGCCATGGCCTGCGCGCTGGTATTGACTGGCTGCGCCACCACCGACGGGGGCTCTGCCAGTGGCCTGTCGGCCGTCTCGTCCGCACTGGGCTCGACCAGCGCCGGCGGCTCGGGTGCCACCAAGTCCGAGAACAAGGTGGGCGCAGCGCTGGATGTGTTCAAGGCCGCCACCGTGTCGGATGAAGAACTCAAGTCCGTGGCCCTGCAGTACCGCGCCTATGGCGACCGCACAGAAAAGCTGGCCCCCGCCAACAACAAGTACTCCCAGCGCCTGGCGCGCCTGACGGCCAAGCACGTCAATGAAGACGGCTTGAAGCTCAACTTCAAGGTCTACCTGAGCAAGAACGTCAACGCCAATGCCACGGCCGATGGCTCGATTCGTATCTATGCAGGCCTGATGGACATGATGAACGACCAGGAGCTGCTGGGCGTCATTGGCCATGAGATCGGCCACGTCAAGCACGCCCACACCATGAGTGCCATGCGCACGGCCTACATGGCATCGGCAGGCCGCAAGGCCGTGGCGGCGTCCAGCGGCACAGCCGCCAAGCTGGCGGATTCGGACCTGGGTGAGCTGGGCGAAAAGCTGCTTAACAGCCAGTTCTCGCAGAGCCAGGAAACCGAGTCGGACGACTACGGCCTGGCCTTCATGCAAAAGCACAAGTACAACGTCAAGGCCATGGAATCAGCCTTCCGCAAGCTGGCCTCGCTGGGCGGCAAGCAAGGCGGCATGGACCAGATGCTGTCGTCCCACCCCGATCCAGGCGCCCGTGCAGACCGCATGCGTGACAAGGCCTCTGGCAGCAAATAATGCTATCAATAAGATAGCTTCCAGCGCTTATTGATTAAGCGCTGGAGGCCAAAAAATCTTAAAAAAGCCCCGCAATGCGGGGCTTTTTTGTGTGCGGTGGCGTGTGCTGGGGCTCCCCGCCTCAGGGGTACTGGTGCCCCCGGCGCGTGCGCCTGGTGTCCCCTGCGGGCAAACCGGTGCCAGGCCCGCTGCCGGTGAGCGTGCTGGTGCCCGTGACGGTGCTGCCGGAGGTCGTCGTGTCAAAGCCGTAGGTGCCCTGCCACACGGCCCAGGTCATATCGTTGCCGGTGCACTCGCTGTCCTTGAATGCCAGCGTGTGGCTGCTTTCGATCAGGTTGGCTGTTACCGCCAGCTGGGTGGCCAGCCCCGCTGGGCGGCCTTGGCAGGAAAAGCCGCTATAGGGGCTCACGTTGCCGTTGCTGATGATGTTGTGGCTGATGCGTGTCCCTGCGCTGTTGGGTTGGATGGGCCCCAAACCCAGGTTGATGCCGTGCTTGACGACGGTGTTGTGGTGTACGTCGTGGTTGAGCATGATGCAGGTGGTTTGCCAGCACTGCATGCCCAGATGGATGCCTGCATTCACGATCAGGTTGTGGTGGATGTGCACGTTGGCCGAGTTGTCCTGCGCGGAAACCTGTATGCCCATGGTGGTACGGTTGGCGTCCGAGAAGGCGATGTAGTTCTCGCGGTAGGTGTTGTACTGCGAGTTGTCCTTGTCGTGAAAGCCCCCGTACACCTTGCCCAGGTTCAGCTGGTTGTTTTCAATGAGCGATTGGCCCGCGTCGAACAAGGTGGTGGCGTAGCCGTTGCCCACATAGGGGCCAAAGTCGTTGTCCTGGATCAGGAACTTGTGCCGCCAGGCCGGGCCGGAGTCGCCCCAGCCATGGATGAACGCAGGGTTCTCGCCGTTGTTGGTGGCTTGGCCATCGAGAAAACGCACATGCCGGATCACCAGCCCGGCCTTGCTCGGGTCGCTGACGATGCCCCACTGGGTGACCCCGGTGATGTCGAAACCCTCGATGCGCACCGCAGGGGCAATGTCGCTGCCCACACTGATGTTGTTGGCCTTGTTGAAGTTCAGCGTCACGACCTCGTCTGGATACGCGAGAAACTGTTTGGCCTTGTTGTCATAGACCTTGATGTTGCCGGGCAGATAGGTTCCCTTGCGCAAAACGATGGCTTGGTCGGGGGTGGAGTTGGCCAGCGCATAGGCCAGGGTCTTGTAGGGCGCTGCCCGCGTGCCGCGCCCTGAAGCGTCGGTGCCATTCGGGTCCACAAAGAGAAAGCGCGAGGCCGTCGACTGGATCGTGAAGCTCTGCTCCAGCGCCTTTTGTGCAGCGCCACTGTCCTTGATCTCCAGGGTGAGCACGTAGGTGCCTTCGCTTGCCGGGGTGAAACGCACGGTGCCCCGGCGCCAGTCCAGCGATACCCCTGAGGTGCTTTGCGCCACGCCGCCCAGGGTGAAGCTCTTGATGCGGTACTCATACGGGAAGATGCCGCCCACCACGCCTGGACGGCTTTCGTACGCAATGCCTGGGTAGGCAATGTCGCGCAGTCCAAAGGACACGGCCAGCGCGGCGTTGGGCAATGTCTCGGGCAGGGTCAGGTGCGCTGCACTGGTGTACAGGCAGCGCACAAACACCGGCGCGCCATCGGCGGGCACGGTGGCTGGCGCTGCGTTGGATACCGCGCACGCCTGGCCCGCAGGCTGTGCCACCACACGTAAATCCAGCGGTGCCCCTGCAGCCACCTGTGGGGTGAAGGTGTAAGGCTGGTTCAGCGTTGCATCCAGCGTGGCCGAGCCGTGCCCCAGCTTGAGCGTGCCACCCAGGCCGAGGCCTTGCACCCGAACATTTAGGGCGACCGGGCTGGCAGGAGCAGGAGCAGGAGCAGGAGCAGGAGCAGGAGCTGGAGCTGGAGCTGGAGCTGGAGCTGGGGCTGGGGCTGGGGCTGGGGCTGGGGCTGGGGCTGGGGTCGGTGCAGGCGTAGGCGTAGGCGTAGGCGTAGGCGTAGGCGTAGGCGTAGGCGTAGGCGTAGGCGTAGGCGTAGGCGTAGGCGCGGGAACCGGCGTCGGTGTGGGCGTTGTCGGTTGCACGGGAGAGGGGGCGGGTTCAGGGTTCGCCGTGGTCACGGTGTCTTGCGTGCCGCCGCCGCAGGCGACCAGGCTGGCGGTCAGCGTCCAGGCCAGCAGGGCCCGTGCGGTGGCATGGTGGCGGGGGCCTGCGGTGTGGGCCGGCAACAGGGGGGCGTGGGGCAGCATGGGGCTCAGATCCTGGGTCTGGTTTCAATCCGGCGGGCGCCGGGCTCTTTTGGGCTGGCTGCCGCTCGCTGGCGGCCTCTCTCTCTGAGCACGGATTCTGTGTCATCGGATGTCGTACGTGTGACGTAGCCATCCCCACCTTGTTAAGGTTTGTAATTTTTGAGGTCCAGGTGCTGCGCCACCGCCACAGGCGTTGTGAGTGTCAAACAGGTGACTGACCCGGGTGGCTTCTGCCCTGGTGCACTGCTAAGTTGCCGGGCATGGAGACACCACACATTCCTCACGGCCGGGGCACATCGGCCCAGGGCCCCACGCCGCCCTACATCCCGCAAATCCGCCTGTACCAGCACTGGCTGCGCGATGCGCGCGGCCTGCAGTTCGACAGCTATGGCGCCCTGTGGCGCTGGTCCACCACTGAGCTGGACGCCTTCTGGCAAAGCGTGTGGGACTACTTTG
Source organism: Acidovorax sp. 106 (assembly GCF_003663825.1). NCBI lineage: Bacteria > Pseudomonadati > Pseudomonadota > Betaproteobacteria > Burkholderiales > Comamonadaceae > Acidovorax > Acidovorax sp. 106. The sequence continues at coordinate 1,867,355 of NZ_RCCC01000001.1, forward strand.
ACCTGCAGTCGCCCACGCCGCACACGGCCGCGCTGGCGTGCAACACCATGCCGGGGGCGCAGTGGTTTCCTGGCGCGCAGGTGAACTATGTGCGGCAGGTGCTGCGGCATGTCGATGCGGCCCACGCTGCAGGTCTGCCCGCCATCATCAGCCGCAATGAAAAGGGCCAGCACCGCGAACTCTCCTGGTCCGAACTGCGCCGCCAGGTGGCGTCGCTCGCGCTGCACCTCAAGGCCCAGGGCGTGCAGCCCGGCGACCGCGTGGCCGCCTACTTGCCCAACGTGCCCGAGGCCATGGTCGCCTTCCTGGCCACGGCGAGCATCGGCGGCGTTTGGAGCATCTGCGCCCCCGACATGGGCACGCACGCGGTGCTCGACCGCTTTCGCCAGATCGAGCCCAAGGTGCTCATCAGCGTGGACGGCGTGACCTATGGCGGCCGCGACCACGACCGCACCGGCGTGCTGGCCGAGCTGCGAGCCGCGCTGCCCAGCCTGCAGCACGTGGTGTTGCTGGGCAACCTGGATGCTTCTATTTCGATAGCTGGCTGCGCTGATTGGACAAGCGCTACCGCCCAAAATGATGCTGAAACTGCGGCCTTTGAGCCGATGTGGCTCCCGTTTGATCACCCGCTGTGGATCGTCTACTCCAGCGGCACCACCGGCCTGCCCAAGCCCATCGTGCACGGCCACGGCGGCAGCATGCTGGTGGCGTTGCAGCTCAAGGTGCTGCACAACGACATTGGCTGCAGCTACGCGGCCAACAGCTTTGGCGAGCGCTACCACTGGTACAGCTCCACCGGCTGGGTGATGTGGAACGCGCAGATGAGCGGCCTGCTCTCAGGCACCACCTGCGTCATCTTTGACGGCAACCCCGGCGGCAGCAAGGAGCATCCCGACTGGGGCGTGCTGTGGCGCTTTGCGGCCGAAACGGGCGTGACCTTCTTCGGCGCGGGCGCGGCGTTCTTTGCCAACTGCATGAAGGCGGGCATCACGCTGGCCGACTATGGCGACCTCACGCGCATCCGCGCGCTGGGCACCACGGGCTCGCCGCTGTCGCCCGAGGTGCAGCAGTGGGGGACGGCGCAGTTTGAGGCGCTGGGTACGCACGGCAACGCCGCAGCGCCGGGCCGCCCCAAGCAAGGCGCGGCCCCCCGCACCGGCCAAGCCGGGGCCCCTTCCCCAGCCGGGGGCAGCGACCCACACGCAGTGGGGGAGCGTGGGGGCGAACCGATATGGTGGAACAACATCTCTGGCGGCACCGACTTTTGCGGCGCCTTCATCGGCGGCAACCGTGAGATGCCCCAGGTGCCCGGCGAGATGCAATGCCGCATGCTGGGCGCAGCGGTGGAGGCCTGGAACGCAGAGGGCCAGCCGGTGACCGATGAGGTGGGCGAGTTGGTGTGCGCACAGCCGATTCCGTCGATGCCGCTGTACCTGTGGGGCGACAAGGATGGAAGCCGCTACCTGTCGAGCTATTTCGACATGTACCCCGCAGGCCATGGCCGCCAGCCCGGCGGTGGTGACGGGCCTGCCCCCATGGGCGCGGTGTGGCGGCATGGCGACTGGCTGAAGATCGACGGGGCCAGTGGCGGCTGCACCATCTACGGCCGCAGCGACGCCACCATCAACCGCCACGGCCTGCGCATGGGCACCAGCGAGATTTACAGCGCGGTCGAGTCCCTGCCCGAGGTGCTCGACAGCCTGGTGGTGGACCTGGAATACCTGGGCCGCGAGAGCTACATGCCGCTGTTTGTGGTGCTGCGCGCCGGGGTGGCGCTGGACGACGCAGTGCGGGCCCGCATCCACACCGCAGTGCGCACCGCCCTGAGCCCGCGCTTCATTCCGGACGACATCTTTGCCGTGGCCGAGGTGCCGCGCACCCTGAGCGGCAAAAAGCAGGAGCTGCCCATCAAGAAACTGCTGCTGGGCCAGCCCATCGAGAAGGTGGTGAACAGGGACGCGATGGCCAATCCGGGCTGCCTGGATTGGTATGTGGCGTTTGCCGCGAATCGGGCTGTGATGCTGCAAAATTCATAGCTGCCAGCGCTTATTTCATAAGCGATGGCAGCCTTTTTTGTTGAAATGTAGCGTGGCCACATGGCCCAGTCGGCCCTGGGTTTGCACGCACCAGCGGCGCTGCGGTCTTAGCCCCCTCTCCCCTGGTGGGAGAGGGTTGGGGAGAGGGGCTTGTGCAAGGGGCTGTGCCTCATCAACCCCTCCCCCCCGCCCTCTCCCGCAAGGGGAGAGGGGGTTCTGCGGCTTTGCCACCGGCGGGGGGCGCTCCGCCCCCCGCCACCTCAATCCAGCTTCGCCCCCGATGCCTTGATCAGCCGCTCCCACACCGGCCGTTCCTTGGCCATCGCTGACGCAAACAACGCGGGCGAGCTGTTTTGCACATCAAAGCCCATGGCGGCAATGCGCTGGGCCACATCGGGCTGTTCGGTGGCCTTGCGCACCTCGGTGGCAAGGCGCTCCAACACGGCGGGCGGCGTGCCGGCCGGCGCACCAAACGCCAGCCACCCAGCCACGCGGTAGGCCTCGTCTTTCAGGCCCTGTTCGGCCAGCGTGGGCACATTGGGCAGCGTGCCCATGCGGCGCTCCCCGCTCACGCCAAGGGCCTTGAGCTTGCCTGCATCGATGTGGGCCTTGACCTGCAGCGCGCTGGCAAAGCCGATCTGGATCTGCCCGCCCAGCAGGTCCTGCACCATGGGTGCCTCGCCCCGGTAGGCCACGTGGCTCATGTCGGCGTTTTGCGACTGGCTCATGTAGGCCCCGGCCAGGTGCGGGTAGGCGCCCGTGCCATACGAGCCATAGGCCACCTTGCCTTTGTTGGCGACGATGTACTTCAGCAGCTCGGGGCCCGTGGCCACGGGCACGCTGGGGTGGGCCACCAGCACCAGCGGCGCGATGGCAATCTGGTAGACGGGGGCGATGTCGCGCTCGGGGCTGTAGGGCAGCTTGGTGTAGAGGAACTGGTTGGTGAGCATGGAGTTGCTCAAGCCCAGCAGCAGGGTGTAGCCATCGGGCGCGGCCTTGGCCACCGCGTCGGTGCCGATGATGCCGGCGGCGCCGGGCTTGTTGTCGATGACCAGGGGCTGGCCCAGGCCCACGGCCATCTTCTCGGCCAGCACGCGCGCCAGCACGTCGGTGGCGCCGCCGGGGGCAAAGGGCACCACCACTTTGATGGGTTTGTTGGGGTAAGCCTGCGCCAAGGCGGCGGTGCCGGTGCAGGCCACGGCGGCCAGGGCGACGGCGCTGAGCCAGGTGCGGCGGTTCACGGGGGGCTGGAAGGGCATGCGTTGTCTCCTGTCATGGTTGTGAGAAATCGAACGGGCGGCGCCCCGGAGTTTGGCGGGCCAGGGGCTGGCTGTCACGCAGATGCTGATGGCGCCTGGGGGCTCTTCGGCGCTGGGGCCGTGGCGATGTGGAGCGTGATGGGCAGCGGCTCCAGCACGGTGCGCAGCAGGGCCTGCAGCGTGGCGGCGCCCGGGCTTTCGGGCACCGTCACGTGCACGGCCTTGTCGCCCACGGGGCCTACCGCAGGGCGTGGCTTGTGTGGGGCCTCGGCGCACACGCCGTCCACCAGGGCCTGCACCGTGCGGCAGGCTGCGCGCTGGCGCAGTTCAGGCTTGTAGATCTTGCCCACATTGGTCACGGGCATGGTCTCTATCACCTGCACCCAGCGCGGGCGGGCCACGGCCTCGTCCACGCGCTCGGCGGTGAAGGCCATCAGCTCGGCTTCTGTCACCTGCACGCCGGGCCGCAGGGTGGCATAGACCACGGGCAGTTCGCCCGCATAGGCATCGGGCGCGCCCACGGCGGCGCACAGCTGCACAGCGGGGTGGGCGCCCAGCGCGTCTTCGATCACCTTGGGGTCGATGTTGTGGCCGCTGCGGATGATGAGGTCTTTGGAGCGGCCGCTCAGGTGCAGGCGGCCTTGCTCGTCCACAAAGCCGAGGTCGCCCGTGGCCAGCCAGCCATCCTGCGTGAAGGCTTTGGCGGTATCGGCTGCATCGAGAAAACCCGAGAACAGGTTGGGCGATTTGAAAAGCACCATGCCTGGTTGGCCGGGGGGCATGTCTTGGTCAGACGCATTGCCCTGCGCATCGAGCGCCACCACGCGCAGCTGGGTGTAGGGCAGCCGCCAGCCCACGCAGCCTGCGGGTGCGTGCACGCCGGGCGGGGTGATGGTGGAGATGCCGGCCATCTCGGTCATGCCCAGGCTTTCGTGGATGTGCAGGCCAAACAGCCGCTCGAACCGCGCGGCCAGCTCGGGCGCCAGGATGGCCGCGCCGGTGCGGCAGTAGCGCAGTGTGGAGATGTCGGCCCCTTCGGTCGGCACATTGGCCAGCGCTGCCAGCACCGTGGGCACGGCCGACAGGTAGGTGCAGCGGTAGCGCTCCACCAGCCGCCAATAGTTGGCCACCACCTCGCGGTTGCGGAACAGCCCGGGGGTGGGGATGATGGTTTCCACCCCCGCCGACAGGGCGGCGAGTGACCCAGGCAGCACGCCTGCCACATGGAACAGCGGGTAGCCGTTGATACCGACATCCTCGGCCGCGATGCCCTGCATCTGCACGCTGCCCCAGGCCGTGAACACCTGCGCGCCGTGGCTGTGGCGCGCCAGCTTGGGCGCACCCGTGGTGCCGCCGGTGTGAAAGTACGCGGCGATGTCGCTGGCGGCGATACGGCGGCGGCTGACCAGGTGGTCGCCGGGGTGCTGGTGGCGTGCGGCCAGGGCCACCACGCCAGCTGGCAGGGCGGTGGCGGCGCCCGGTGGTTCGTCGTGTGGAGCCACGCGCAGCAGGGTTTGCAGCGTGGGCACCAGGGCACGCAGGCGCAGGGCCTTGCTCCAGTAGCCCAGGTCTCCCTCTGCTCCGTAGGCAATCAGCACCTTGGCGCGGGCCAGCGTCATCATGGCCGCGATCTTCTCGTCGGTCAGCATGGGGTTGAGCGGCTGCACGATGCCCGCCGCCTCGCCGCCCCACAGGGCCAAGTGGTATTCGAGGCAGCCGGGCAGCAGCACGGCCACGGCGTCTTCTGGCCCCACGCCCAGGTGGTGCAGCAGGTTGGCCGTCTGGTGGATGCCATGGAGCAACTGTGCGTAGGACCAGCGGACCGGCTCTTGCGCCGGATCGGCAGTGGGCAAAAAGGTCAGCGCCGTCTTGTCGCCAAAGGCGCGGGCCGAGTTCACAAAGATCTCGTAGGTGCTTTGCACCGGCAGCGCCTCGGCCAGCGGGCGGGCTTCAAGCCGCTGTACATCCTGCAGGCTGCGAATGGGGACGCTGGGGGAGAACGGCGCGGTTGTAGGGATGGGGGTAGCCGTGGCCAAGGGGAGGGGCTGTGGCGGCTGCTGCTGCGCGTGTGCTTGCGGACGGTTCCCGGTGGTGTGCATGGTTGTTTGTCTCGTTGGTCCTGGCGCCACTGTGCCGTGGCGTGTGGCCACAGTCTCGCTGGGCGCGGGCGCAAAAGCAGTCGCGCAAATGTCAGCAAAGCCGCTGGGGGTTGTTCAGGGGCAGGGTGGCACCGCGCCCATAATGGGCAGTGTTGTCACTGCGCGCTTCGGGCGCTCTTTTTCATGAACACTCCCCAGCACCCCAAACGCTTTTCCATGATCCGCGAATTCCATCTGGCCGACTGGTTCACCCTCGGCAACGCGGTCTGTGGCGTAGGGGCTCTGTTTTCGTCCATGTCTTACCTCGCCACACACGATGTGGTGCACATCTACTTTGCTGCCGCCCTGGTGCTGGCGGCGCTGATCTTTGACGTGCTCGATGGCCGCATTGCCCGCTGGCGCCAAAAAAGCTCGGCCATGGGCCGGGAGCTGGATTCGCTGGCCGATGTGATCTCGTTTGGCGTGGCGCCCGCCATCATTGCCTATGGCTGCGGCATGCAGGGCCTGTACGACCGGGTGGTGCTGGCCTACTTTGTGGCCTGCGGCGTGTCGCGCCTGGCGCGCTACAACGTCACCGCCGAGACGCTCTCGGAAGGCACGGGCAAGGTCAAGTACTTTGAGGGCACGCCCATTCCCACCTCCATCGTGCTGGTGGGCCTGCTGGCCGTGGCCGCCGCCCAGGGCGCAGTGGGCGCCAACCTGTGGGGCGGGCGCATGGTGCTTTGGGGCTTCACGCTGCACCCGCTGGTGCTGTTGTTTGCGCTGTCGGGCTCGCTGATGATCAGCCGCATCAAAATCCCGAAGCTTTAATTTGCTATCAATAAAATAGCTGCTCGCGCTTATTGGGCAAGCGCTAGCAGCTATTTTTATGCCAATGGGTGGGTTGGCCCTTTGAACAGGTGCTCAGGCCGCTGCCGGTTTACGGTTGACCAGCACGATACCCACGGTCACCAGTGCCAGCGCGGCCACCAACGAGGGCGTGACCGGCTCACCCAGCCAGCTGGCGCCAAACAGCAGTGCAAACACTGGGGTCAAGAACACAAACGAAGACATCTTGGTGGCCGGGTAGTGCGCCAGCATCCACATCCAGGCCAGGTAGCTCACAAACGCACCCACCACGGCCTGCACTAGCAGCGATGCCCAGGCAAATGCGCTGAAGTGCCACGACCACGCCTCCCCCAGCGCCAAGGACAGCAGCGGCAGCAGTGCCGCACTCACCGCCACCTGGTACAGCAGCTGCTGGGCTGGTGCCACCCGCGCCAGTGCCGTGCTGCGGATGACCACGGTGGTCAACGCCCACATCAGGCCCGCCACCAGCCCCAGCACATCGCCCAGCCAGGCCAGCGGGTGCGCGTCTGGGGCTCGCCCAGCCATGCCATCGCCCAGGGCCAGCCCCACACCGACAAAAGCCGCTGCCAGGCCCAGCCACTGCCAGCCGTGCAGCCGCTCACCCGGGATAAAGCGCGGCAGCAGCAGCGCCACCCAAAACGGCGAGCCGTACAAAAACACCGTGAGCCGCGAGGCGGTGGTGTACTGCATGCCCACGTAGATGCACGCAAACTCGCCTGCAAACAGCGCCCCGGCCAGCAGCCCCGGGCCCCAGCCGCCAAGCCGAGGGGCTGGGGTTTGGTCTGCGGCACCGGCAGGGGTGGGGCTGGGCACAGCGCCTGCTGCGCTGGGCACGGGGGGGCGCAGGCCGCTCCACAGGCACCACGCGGCCACGGCCACCGTGGCCAGGGCGAAACGCACAAAGGCCTGGAACACCGGCGCCACCTCGGCCACCGTGGCCTTGACCAGCACCTGCTGGAACCCCCAGAACATGCAGCAGGCCAGCAGCAGGGTGATGGAGAGGGTGTCGAGATGGGTCTTGCGTGCGCGTGGGGCGTTCATCGCTTGATTATGGTCAGGTGACAGGTGCGGCGCTTCCGGGTTCAATAGGGGCCATGCCCCAAGTTGCTACCGCTATCCCTGCTATCGAGATGCCCCTGGCGGCAGTCTTCCGTCCCTTGAACCCGAATGTGAGTGGTTGCCCCGCCCGTGGTGGCTTGGCCACAGGCTGCCGCTACACTCAGGACTTTTGGCTGCGCCCGGTGGCGTGGTCGCTCAACACACCCCTCCATGGCCACTGAAACGGCGGCGCACACCCGCACCAGTTTTGACCTCAAAAGCGCTTCGCTGCCGGTGGTGGCCGTGGTGCTCAAGACCACGGACGCGACCCAGTTTGCCGTGGACTTGGCCGAGCGTGTGGCTGACGCCCCCGGCTTCTTTGACCAAGACCCGGTGCTGATTGACCTGACGCCCGTGCGCGAGGCCGAGGAGCCCATCGACTTTGCCGCCATCACTGAGCAATTGCGCGAGCACCGCACCCTGCCCGTGGCGGTGCGCGGTGGCAGCCCCGCCCAGATGGAAGCGGCCCTCGCCGCCGGCTTGGCCGCCGCCCCGGACGCCCCACCCGCCCGCGCCGAAGCGCCGGCCCCGGTCGAGGTCGTGCGCGAAGTGGTGCGCGAGGTCGAGGTGGTGCGTGAAGTGCCCACACTCGGCCCCGGCACCGTGGTGGTCGACAAACCCTTGCGCTCGGGCCAGCAGGTGTATGCGCGCGGCGCTGACCTGGTGGTGATGGCCGTGGTCAGCTTTGGCGCCGAGGTGATTGCCGACGGCAACATCCATGTGTATGCCCCGCTGCGCGGCCGCGCCATTGCCGGCGCCCGGGGTAACACCGAGGCCCGCATTTTCAGCACCTGCCTGGAGCCGCAGCTCGTCTCCATCGCCGGCATCTACCGCACCACCGAAACCGCCTTGCCCGACAACGTGGCCGGCAAGCCCGCCCAGGTCCGCCTGGAGGGCGAAAAACTCATCATCGAGCCCCTGGCTTGATGGCCTTCATTCCTTCGTATCAACCCACAGAGAATCTGCAACACATGGCCAAAATCGTCGTCGTGACCTCCGGCAAAGGTGGCGTGGGCAAGACCACCACCAGCGCCAGCTTTGCCACCGGCCTCGCCCTGCGCGGCCACAAGACTGCCGTGATCGACTTCGACGTCGGTCTGCGCAACCTGGACCTCATCATGGGCTGCGAACGCCGCGTGGTGTATGACCTCATCAACGTCATCCACGGCGAGGCCAACCTGAACCAGGCCCTCATCAAAGACAAGCAGTGCGACAACCTGTTCGTGCTGGCCGCCAGCCAGACGCGCGACAAAGACGCCCTCACGCAAGACGGCGTAGAGAAGGTGCTCAAAGACCTCGCCGCGATGGACTTCGAGTACATCGTCTGCGACTCCCCCGCCGGCATCGAAAGCGGTGCCCTCATGGCCATGCACTTTGCCGACGAGGCCCTGCTGGTGACCAACCCCGAAGTCTCCAGCGTGCGCGACTCTGACCGCATCCTGGGCATGCTGGGCAGCAAGACCAAGCGTGCCATCGACGGCAGTGAGCCCATCAAAGAGCACTTGCTCATCACCCGCTACAACCCCGCCCGCGTGGAAGACGGCCAGATGCTGAGCCTGGAAGACATCCAGGACATCCTGCGCATCAAGCTCATCGGCGTGATTCCTGAGTCGGAAGTGGTGCTGCAATCGTCCAACCAGGGCACGCCCGCCATCCACGCGCAGGGCACCGATGTGTCCGAGGCGTACAAGGATGTGATCGACCGCTTTCTGGGCGCAACCGACAAGCCCTTGCGCTTCATCGAGGCGGAAAAGCCCGGTTTCTTCAAACGCCTGTTCGGGAGCAAGTAGCCATGGCTTCGTTGCTGTCCTTCCTGGTGGGGGAAAAGAAAAAAACCGCCAGCGTTGCCAAAGAGCGCTTGCAAATCATCTTGGCGCACGAACGCAATGGCCGCAACGCGGCCGAGCCTGACTACCTGCCCGCGCTGCAGCGCGAGCTGTTGGCCGTGATCTCCAAGTACGTCAAGATCAGCCCCGAGGACCTCAAGGTGCACCTGGAGCGCCAGGACAACCTGGAAGTGCTCGAAGTCAAGATCGAGCTGCCTGACACCGTGCGCTGAACCCCGGGCACCGCCTGGCAAGCACCCCAAGCCCGCCCCGCAGCCCTGCGGCGCGGGCTTTTTTGTGCCGGTGTCGCGGTGGCTGGCGTGACAATTGCTTAATTTATTAGGGTAAACCCTAGATTTTCGTGGGTGAGAAAGCACTGTGGTGGACACAACCTGGAAACTCAGCTGGCAGCGTGCCAGCAACCATGAAGGCTTCACGCGCGGGGCGCGGGCCTTTTTGGCGCTGGCCGTGGTGCTGGCCTATGGCTGGTGGGCCGACTGGCAGACGGAGCTGATGCCCGTGCTGCTGGGCGTGATCGCCAGCGCCCTGACCGAAACCGACGACAGCTGGCGTGGCCGCCTGCGTGCGCAGCTGCTGGCCATGGGCTGCTTCACCCTGGTGGCGCTGGCCGTGTGCGCCACGGTCACGTGGCCCTGGGTGCTGATGGGCGTGATGGCGCTGTCGGCCTTTACCTTTACCCTGCTGGGGGCGCTCAGCGAGCGCTACCGCGCCATTGCCTTTGGCTCGCTGGTGCTGTTCATCTACGAAGCCCTGGCCGCCCACACCAGCCGCGAAGCCGCCATGGCCGCCACCCCTTTGATGCTGGGCGGGGCCGCCTGGTACGGCGTGGTGTCGGTGCTGTGGAACGTGGTGATGCCCCGTGCCCCTGTGCGCTTTCGGCTGGCCAAGCTGTACGCCATGCTGGGCGAATACCTGCGCCTCAAGGCCTTGCTGCTGGAGCCCGTGCGCGACGAAGACCTGGAGCGCCGCCGCATGGCGCTGGCCCTGCACAACGGCCGGGTGGTCGATGCGCTCAACGCCACCAAAGAAAGCCTCATCAGCCGCATGGGCCGGGGCACCCCGCCCCTGTGGCTGCAAACCGCCATGCACCAGTACCTGGCCGCGCAAGACGTGCACGAGCGCGCCAGCTCCTCGCACGAGCATTACGACCTGCTGGCCCAGTCGTTCTTCCACAGCGATGTGCTCTACCGCTGCCAGCGCGTGCTCACGCTGCTGGGCGAGCAGGCGCTGAAGTTCTCGGTGGCCATCCAGCAGCAGACCGAGCCGGTGCACTCGGGCGTGACCACCCGCGCCATCGAAGACATGGAGGCCGCCCTGGCCCACCAGGAAGAGATCGAGCGCGAGCGTCCCAGCGCCACGCAGGCCCGGCCCCTGCGCTCTTTGCGCGCCCTGGGCCACAACCTCACGGCCCTGGCCCGCGTGTTTGCCGGGGCCCTGGCGCTGCCGGGGGACGAGCCCGGCGCCTCTGGGGCGGTGGACTACAGCCTGTTTGACCGCGAGCCCCGCACCCTGCGCGACGCCTGGGGCCGCATCCGCGCCCAGTGCCGCGCGCAGTCGCCCTGGCTGCGCCACAGCGTGCGCCTGAGCCTGTCGCTGGTGCTGGGCTTTGCCGTCATGCAGGCCACCGCCGACCCGCACGGCTACTGGATTCTGCTGACCATCGTCTTCGTCAGCCAGCCGCAATACGCCGCCACCCAAACGCGCCTCATGCAGCGCGCCAAGGGCACGGCCATCGGGCTGGCGCTGGGCTGGGCCGTCATCCAGCTGTTCCCTGGCAACTTCATCCAGGCCGCTCTGCTGGTGCTGGGCGGCGCCGTGTTCTTTGGTGCGCGCCACACCCGCTATGTGCTGGCCACGGCCGCCGTCACCACCTTGCTGCTGCTGAGCTTTCACCAAATGGGCATGTCGCAAGGCGTGATCCTGACCCGCCTGCTCGACACCGCCGTGGGCTGCTGCATTGCCGCCGCCGCGGCCTGGCTGGTGCTGCCGCACTGGCAGTCGCGCCAGTGGCCCCAGCTGGCCGCCCAGGCCCTGCAAACCCAGGCCATCTACCTGCGCGAAATTTTGGCCCAGTACCAAAGCGGCAAGCGCGACCACCTGGCCTACCGCCTGGCCCGCCGCAACGCCCACAACGCCGACGCCGCCCTGTCCAACTCCTACAGCGCCATGCTCAAAGAACCCTTGCGGGTGCGTGGCGGTGCCGAGGTGGTGGGCAACTTCTTGCGCCTGTCGCACACCCAGCTCAACTACCTGTCTGCCCTTGGCGCACAGCGTGGGGGCGCAGCCGCCCAGCCCATGGACGAAGCCACCCAGGCCTCGGCCCAGGCGCTGCTGCAGTCGTTGCAGGATTTGTCGGACGAGCTAGAGCGCGCCCAGCGCGAAATGGGCGGCCGCCGCAAGCGCCGCGCCCTCGCCCAAGCCCCCGCCGTAGCCGAAGTGCTGCGCCAGTTTGGCCAAACCCCGCCCGCCGTGCCCGCCCAAAGCTGGATGGCTAATCAGCTGCTGCTGGTGGGCAAGGTGTTTCCGCAACTGCGTGAGCAGGCGCGGCAGATGGTGGAGCGGGGGTGAGGGGTTGGTGCGCAGCATCTGGCGATGTGCAAAAGGATTTCATTCGCCCCTGGATCCTCCACAGCTCTCAGGTGGCGGAGTCGAATCGTGCCGGGTGGTTGCGAAGCTTGATGTCTGTGCTTTGCGTCGCTGGCGGTGATTAATGCCGTGCATCAGTGGGTTTGCGGGTGCTTTTAAGGTGACGTATCGTGAAGGACCAGATGAATCCATAGGCTTTCGCCGACCCAACCGAGTTAGCCAATGAACTCATACTTTTCCCGCTGGGAAGTCCTCCTTGCTTGGCTCACCGCTTCAATGCTCATATTTGCAGCAGCTTGGGGTTCCGTCCCCGGAACTAGCGGAAATCCATTGCCAGGGCTCCGACACTATTCCTCGAATTTGTGGGTTGCTTGGCCTGCCGCTGCATATGCTTTGCTTATTGCAGTGGTCTTGACCAGGGACCGCAACTACACGGGAATCCAGCTTCGCATGTTCGCTGCATCTTCCGTGTTGGTGTGGTTGATCCTCGCCACATTGGTGTCGTCTGGGGCATGTATGGGTTTGGCGTTTATTTCTGGCTGGCTGTTTCGTGAAGCAAGAAAGCGTGGATGAACCCTGGCCCTACCGGAAAACACCTGAGATCTGCCGCATGCCGCCAACGGCGAATAGCCGTTGCAACTCAACGGCTCACTAGAGGACTGCACCTTCTTTCGGTTGCCATTCGTCACCATTGCGTCCGCTACGCCCTCTGGTAACGCGCCCCGGTTGACGTAACAATGCGGCAACTATTGCGGAGGGGCGTATGAACAAACCAATCACCATCAAGTGGGCTGTGCTGTCCCTGGGCTGTGCAGCCCTGGCGGGCTGCGGCGGCTCTGCCGAAAACGACGGCGTCAGCATCTCGTTCGGCGGACCTGGGGCGCCGCCCGCTGTGGCCGAGGTGCCTCAGCCCAAGGCCATGGCGCTGGCCTCCACCGCCCCACTGGCCGAAGTCAGCCTGGCTCCTTCAGACCAGGACTTCCCCAACCCCGAGCGCGGCTTTTACCGCTTTGCCACCGACCCCTCCAAAATCACCGCCACCTCGCTGGACTACGTGGTGGCAGACGGGCAGCGCCTGGTCTACACGCCCGCAGACCTGAGCGCTTACCGCAACAAAGATTTGCCCAGCAGCTACCTCACCAAGCTGGGCACCGGCTTTGCCAACCTGCGCAAGCAGGGCCTCAAGGCCGTGGTGCGCTTTGCCTACAACTACCCTGAAACCGAGGCTGATTACCTCAACGCGCAAGACGCCACGCTCTCGCGCGTCAAGCGCCACCTCACCCAGTTGCAACCGGTGCTGCAGGCCAATGCCGATGTGATAGCGGCCGTGCAGGGCGGCTTTATTGGGGCGTGGGGCGAGTGGCATACCTCGTCCAACAACCTCACCACCCCCGCCAACAAAGCCGCAGTGCGTGACGCTTTGCTGGCGGCCGTGCCCACCAGTCGCCAGGTGCATGTGCGCACCCCGGCCGATGTGGCCGCGTGGTACCCCACTCCGCCCACCCTGGCGCAGCTGCTGGCCCCAAGCCCCACGGCCGCAGCGCGCATTGGCCAGCACAACGACTGCTTTTTGGCCAGCCCCGACGACGTGGGCACCTACTGGGCCGATACGCCTGCGCAATCTGCCGCTCTGCGCACCCATGCCCAGCAGACCAGCGCGGTGACGGGTGCGGGTGGCGAGACCTGCGCCCCACCCGAGGTGGCCCAGGCCCGCATGGCCTGCGAAGACATCCTGCGCGAAGGGGCGGCCTACCACATGACCTATCTGAACCGCGACTACTACGAGGGCTTCTTCGCCCAGTGGCAGGCGGGCGGCTGCATGGCCGAGGTGTCGCGCAAGCTGGGTTACCGGCTGCAATTGAGCACCGTGGCGCACAGCGCCATCGCCGCGCCGGGCGGCACGCTGGCCTGGCAGGTGGCCCTCAGCAACCAGGGCTGGGCCCGGCCGCTGAACGCGCGCGGTCTGGCGCTGTACCTCGTCAGCGCCACCAATGTGGCCACCGTGCTGCCCTTGGCGGGCACCGATCTGCGCCAGGCCAGCCCCGGCGAGCCGCTGCAATGGTCGGGCGAGGTCACGCTGCCCGCTACCCTGGCGCCTGGCAGCTACAGCGTGCACATCGGCGCCCCTGACGCCGCCAGCGCTTTGGCTGCCACCCCGGCCTATGCCGCGCGTTTTGCCAATGCCGACAGCGCCGTGACGGGGGTGCAGTGGCAGGCGGGCACCGGGCGGCTTGCATTGGGGACTACGGTGCAGGTGCCGTGAGCGACTGTAGATTGCCCACAGAATCCCCTGCATGGATTCCACATTATTTCTGGCGATAGGGGCGTTGTTTCTGGCAATCAGCTGGCTGACGCTGATCGCGGGATACCTTCACTACAAATGGCATGGGCGTTCGTCCTCTGGCGTGTATGTCCCCTTTGTCGGTCCCTTGTTGCTGGACCTGTGGTTGCTAGCGCGGGATGAGCCCGGGTGGTTATTGGTAGTCCCTTGGCTGGCCGATGTGGGAACCCTGTTTTTTCTCGCCGCTTTACCCCGTTTGGTGAAGGATGTATGGCAAACCAGCCGTTTCACCCGTGTGCTGCATTTGTCAGGCGAGCATTCAGAAGCCAGGGTTGATATTTCGCTACACCGAGGTGGGCATTATTTGCTCACGAAACACTGGATTCAACGGGTGCCTTTGCATGCCTCTGCTGGACCTCGCCCCATTTCGCTGGGCGAGCCTGGACTCTGTGACGAGTCGCCCGACGGCTGGCGTTTGACCAGCCACGCCGGGCGCGTGCGGCATTTGCTGCGCAGCGGATCTTCAGGCTATGTGGTGCGAGACGCTGCAGTGGCTGCGCGTGATGAAGACACTCACAACATCAACGGATGTATGTTGAATGTTTGTAGTAAAAAATGACACTAGCGCTTATTCTATAAGCGCTGGTAGCTATCAAATTTGCAGCATTTGACGCTACTAAGACGCACCCTACAGCGGGTGCTCCGTATAAAACTTGCCCCCGTGGTACAGCAGGGGCGAGGCACCTTCGCGGTGTTCGCAGCGCTCGACTTCGCCTACAAAGATGGTGTGGTCGCCCTCCTTGTACTGGCTGCGGTTAAAGCATTCAAACGTGGCTGCGGCACCCGCAAGCAGGGGCGCGCCCTGGATGCCGGGGCGGTGTTCCACGCCTGCCCAGCGGTCAATGCCACGGGTGGCAAAGCGCTCGGCCAGGGCTTTTTGGTCGGCGGCCAGCACGTGGATGGCGTAGTGTGAGCCGTTGGCAAAGGCGGGCATGCTGCTGGCGGCGTGTGACAGGCTCCACAGCACCAGCGGTGGCTCCAGCGACACCGAGTTGAACGAGCTGGCCGTGAGCCCGACCAGCTCGCCCGCCGCATTGCGTGCGGTGACGATGGTCACGCCGGTGGCAAACATGCCCAGCGCGTTGCGAAACTCGCGGGAGGAGAAGCTGGGGGGCAGTGCCAGGGCAGGGCGGGGCAAGGGGCTGTTCACAAAGGTTAGGCGCGGGGCCTGCATCAAGGGGGATGGAACTATTATGGAGTGCCGCCCGCGCGCCTGTGCGGCGCGGGTTACTCGGCACTCATTTCTTTAGGACTTACGCACATCGGGATGCAACAGGCGGCCCACCCTGGGGGCAAGCCGCTTGTCTCAGCTCTGTTTGGCGTCCGTCATTTTCTGTATGGCTTTGCTCCCCACCTTCTCCACCCTGGGCTCTGGCCCCACCGTGCTCATGCTGCACGACGCTGATGGCGACCACCTCACTTTTGCCCCCCAGCTGGAGATGCTGGCCAGCGCGGGCTACCGCGCCGTGGCGTGGGACATGCCTGGCTACGGCCGCAGCGCACCCATTGAGCCTTACACCTTCAAGGGCCTGGCGCAAAGCTGCCTGGCGCTGATCGATGCGCTGCAGTGTGGCCCCGTCACGCTGGTGGGCCACGGCATGGGGGCGATGCTGGCGCTGGAGGTGGCGGTGCGCCGTGCCGAGGTGGTGCGCCGCTTGGTGCTGTGCGCGGGCGGCCCGGCGCTGGATGCGCAGGCTGTGCAAGCCTGGCTGGCCCCGCGCGAGCGCGCGCTGGACGCGGTGCAGCAGCCCGGCGGCAGCATGCAGCAGCTGGCGCAAACGCTGGTGCCCCAGTGCATTGGCACCGCCGCCTTGCCCGAGGGCGTGCGCCTGGCCGAGCATGCCCTTGCACAGGTGCACCCCGCTACCTACCGCCGTGCCTTGCAGGCCATGCAGGGCTTTGACCGCTGGGCCCAGGCCTGGGTCAATGTGCACACCCCCACGTTGCTGTTGGGGGGCAATGCCGACCACTGCACCCCGCCTGCTGCGCTGCAGGCGCTGGCCGAGTTGATGCCTGACGCCCAGCACCTGAGCCTGCCGCACATCGGCCACTGGCCGCAGCTGGAGCACCCCGAGGCGTTTGATGCCGCACTGCTCGATTTTCTGGCCACGCAGCGGGTGCTGCATTGAGCGGCGCTGCGCAGCCTGCAGGCCAGAAGGCGAGGCACCGGGTGCATTCCCGAACACATTCCCCGGTGTGGACCGTGGCGACGGCGAGTGCGGTGGTCAGTGCGCTGGCCGCCATGCTGTGGGTGCCAACGCAGCTGTGGCCTGGTGTTGCTTCCCCAGTTGCCGTGTATGGCAGAGTGCACCAAGGGCAGACCGGGTTGAAAGCGCTGGAAGGGCGTGCCCTGGGGCAGGGCGCAGGGGCTGTGCTTGACGCCACCCGGTCAAGCGACGCCAGGGAACCCATGAACGCAGAGACGCCACCCAGCCCCGCTGCCACGGCGGATGCATCGGCTGCATCGGCGGTGTCCTCTCGCGCCGAGATGCCTGCTTCGACTGCGGCGATTGCTTCTGGGTTGGCCGGACAAGCCACACAGGAGGCCTGCGACAAGCTGCTGGCGCGCCTGCCCGGTGTGTCGCGCGCACAATGCCTGGCCACGCAACTGCAGCCCAGCGGTGCGACATCAAGCCAAGGCGTGCCCTTGTACTGGCGCGATGTGGCGCAGCGCGCGGGGGCTCCCGCCCCGGCTGGCGATGCCCCACCGCTGCGCGTGCTGGTGGTGGGCGCGATGCATGGTGATGAACTCACCGCTGCCTCGCTGGCTTTGCGGTGGATTGGGCTGGCCGGGGCCGAGGGCGGGGACCGTGCTGCGCCGCAGCCACCCGTGCATTGGCGCTTTATTCCCGTGCTCAACCCCGATGGCCTGCTGGCCCCCAAGCCCACGCGGGTCAACGCCAGCGGGGTGGACTTGAACCGCAACTTTCCCACCCCGGGCTGGGCGCAAGACGCGCCGGTGTACTGGGAAAAGCGCACCCGCAAAGACCCGCGTCGCTGGCCGGGCCACACGCCGTTGTCCGAGCCCGAGTCGCGTTTTTTGCACCAGCAGATGGAGCAGTTCCAGCCCCAGTTGGTGGTCAGCATCCATGCGCCTTATGGCGTTCTGGACTTTGACGGCCCCCACGACCCGCCCGCACGGCTGGGCCGCTTGCGCATGGACAAGCTGGGCGTGTTCCCCGGCTCGCTGGGGCACTACGGCGGGCTGCACCGGGGCGTGCCGGTGGTCACCATCGAACTGGATCACGCCCTGCGCATGCCGCCCGACGCCGAGGTGCGCGCCATGTGGCGCGACCTGCGGCAGTGGATGAACACCCGGCTGCTGGACGGTGGCGATGCCATGGCGGGCGTGGCCGGTGCGGAGCCCCCCGGCGTGGCGCGTTGAGGGTGAGCAGGGTTTGAGTAAAAACAGGCGCTAGCGCTTATCTATCAAGCGCAAGCAGCTCTTATTTTGGTAGCAAAAAGCGCCCTGCCTGCGCCACGGCCTCTGCATCGGCCTGCACTGCACCGGGTGGGCCGCCCTTGCCCCACAGGGCGCCGCCCCAGGGCATCGACAAGAACTTGGCGCACAGTTCCACCGAGTCAATCATCGGCTGGGCCTTGGCGCGGTCGCCGCTGGTGGTGATGAGCTGCAGCGACTTGGTGGCCATCTGCTCCTTGAAGGGTAGGCCCGGCACGCGCATCCAGCCGCTCCAGTGGTCCAGGTAGGTCTTGAGCGGCGACGGGATGCTGAACCAGTACACGGGCGACACGAACACGATGTGCGTGGCCGCTAGCGTGGCGTCGAGCAGGGTTTTGAGGTCACCCTCGGGCGCGGGGTAGGTGCCCACGGTGTGGCGCAGGTCCACAAACGGCGGCAGGTGCATGCGCGCCAGGTGGTGCCAGGTTTGCACCGTGCCTGCGGGCAGTGCGGCGGCGGCTTGCTGGGCCAGCCACTCGGTGTTGCCCAGGTGGCCGCTTTCGCGGGTGGAGGTGGTCAGAAAGAGATAGTGTGGGGAGTGCGGTGTGGTGTTCGGCATGCCGCCGATGGTAGCGGCGGCAGGCTACCCCTCAAACTACCCCGAAGGTGTGCATATTCACTCGTATGAACCCCTCTAACCGTTCACGCTGAGCCTGTCGAAGCGCCGCGCGAGGTGTGCCCCGGCTTCGACCCTTGGGTAAAGCCCAAGACGGGCAGGCTGAGCCCGAACGGGTATTTCAAATTCAAAGAGGCTGAATCAATCATTACGCCGCTACGGTGCCGCGCACCGCGCGCGGGGCCTGGGCGCCCAGAAAGCCAAAGTTCATCGCAGGCACTTCGCCGCTGAGCAGCTCGGCCATGGCCTTGCCCGAGCCCGCGCCGTGTGTCCAGCCCAGGGTGCCGTGGCCTGCATTCACCCACAGCTTGCCCACGCGTGTCTGGCCGATGAAGGGAATGTTGGTGGGCGTGGCGGGGCGCAGGCCGGTCCAGTACTCGGGGTTGCCGCCTTCTTCGGGCGTGCGGGTGTCGCACACGCCGGGCAAAATTTCGGCAATGCGGCGCGACAGCATGTGGCAGCGGGCGCGGGCCACGGGGCTGTCCAGGCTCAAATCAAACCCGCCCAGCTCGATGGTGCCGGCCACGCGCAGGGTATTGCCCAGGCGGCTCATGGCGATCTTCTTGCCGTCGTCGATGGTGGAGACCATGGGCGCGCCCTCGGGTTTGAGCAGCGGGAAGGTGGCGCTGTAGCCCTTGCCAGGGTAGATGGGCAAATCCACTCCCACGGTGCGCAGCAGTGGCGCACTGTACGAGCCGCAGGCCACCACAAAGGCATCGGCCTTGAGGATGAAGTCTTTTTGGCCGCCAGCGCCCGTTTTGCGAGCGATAACAGCTACAGAATCAATAGCATTGCCAATCTTGTTCAGCCGCAGCACATCGTGGCCGTACAGGAACTGCGCGCCCCGCGCCGCACAGCGGCGGGCCAGCTCTTGCGTGAACACACGGGCGTCGCCGCTTTCGTCGGTGCTGGTGTAGGTGCCGCCGGTGATTTTGTCGCCATAGGCCTTGAAGGCGGGCTCGATCTGGAGAAGCTCGCCTCGGCTGACCAGGCGGCGCTGCACGCCAAACTTGCGCATCAAGTCCACGGCGTGGCCTGCGGCGTCGAAGGATTTTTGGTCAGTGTAGAAGTGGGCGATGCCGCGTTCGAGCCGGTTGTATTCAATGCCGGTGCTGGCCACCAGGTCCTTGAGGGCCGCATGGCTGTAGGCGCCCAGGGCCACGATCTGTTGCACGTTGCGTTCAAACGCCACGTCGTTGCACTGCGCCAAAAACTTCAGGCCCCAGCGCCACTGGTCCCAGTCGAGCTGCGGGCGAAACAGCAGCGGCGCCTCTTTGTCGAACATCCATTTGAGCGCCTTGAGCGGCGCTTCGCGGTTGGCCCACGGCTCGCAGTAGCTCACCGAAATCTGCGCCGCGTTGGCGAAGCTGGTTTCCAGGGCAGCGTCGGGCTGGCGATCGATCACGGTCACTTCATGACCGCGTTCCAGCAGGTGCCACGCTGTGCTGATGCCGATGATGCCGGCGCCCAAAACAATGGTTTTCATGAGGGCGCAGTGTGCGCGACATTGCATTTGAGTAAAAGCAAAATTAAACTTACTCCAAAATCATCAGCATCGCTAATGTTTTGCGGTGCCTTTTTTGTATTGTTAATTGGGCCTCTTTGAACTTGAAATACCCGTTCAGGCTGAACCTGTCGAAGCCTTGCGTGGCGCTTCGACAAGCTCAGCGTGAACGGTTGATGGAATGTTCTGCGCAGGCCCTTGCGAGACCATGAGCACTTACGATCCCGCCGCCCTTGAATGTCTTGCCGCCATTGTGGAAGAGGGCGGTTTTGAACGCGCCGCACAGCGGCTGAATGTGACGCAATCGGCCGTCTCGCAGCGCTTGCGGGCGCTGGAAGCGCAGGTGGGCTCGGTGCTCATCGTGCGCAGCCGCCCGCTCAAGCCGACGTCTGCCGGGCAGTTGCTGCTCAAGCACACCAAGCAGCTGCGCCTGCTGCGCGCCGACCTGGAGCGCGACCTGCAGGAGCTGGCCCCCAGCGCCCCCGGCAGCACCCGTGAAGACGAGCGCATCTCCATCGCCATCAATGCCGACAGCATTGCCACCTGGGCCATGGGTGCGCTGCACGACCTGGTGCGCCAGCGCCTGCCGCTCGAAATCATTGCCGACGATCAGGACTTCACACAAGAATGGCTGCGCTCGGGCCAGGTGCTGGGCTGCGTCACCACGCTCAAGCAGGCGCTGCGCGGCTGCAAGATGGTGCCGCTGGGCGCCATGCACTATGTGGCGGTGGCATCGGCCGAATTCGCCCGCAAGCACCTGCCGCAGGGGCTCACGCCGCACAACTTCCGCGAGGTGTCCTTTTTGTCCTTCAACCGCAAGGACGACATGGCGGCCGAGTTTGTGGCCCGTGCGTTCGGTCTCAAGCGCGTGGCGCTGAACCACCTGTTTGTGCCCAGCACCGAAGGCCAGATGCGCGCCGTGGCCGCCGGCTGGGGTGTGGGCGTGATGCCCGAGCTGCTGGCCCGTGGCCCCATCGCTGATGGCAGCCTGATCGACCTGGTGCCTGGGCGCTCGCTGCCGATTCAGCTGTATTGGCACTGCTGGAACCTGGAGTCCGAGCTGCTGGACGCGCTGACCGATGCCCTCAAGGCCACGGCCGCACGCACCTTGGTGGCCTAGCGGAGAGCCTGCGGGCGATGGCACCGTGGTTTGTGGCGTGAACGCCGTAGTTGCAAAGCAACTTCTATAGTAGTTTTTTTACCGTAGTGGATAAGATGCGAACCATGTCTTCGCTGCCCACCAAAGTTTCGTTCAAAGAGCAGATGCACCTCGCCCGCGAGGAAGCCATCCTGCAATCGACTTGCCGCCTGCTGGGCGAGAAGGCCTACGACGCCATGACCATGGACGATGTGGCCAACGCCGTCGGCATTGCCAAGGCCAGCCTGTACAAGCACTTCAGCAGCAAGGAAGAGCTGTGCTGTGCTGCCATGGTGCAGATTTTGGAGAGAGTGCGCGCTTACCTTGCTGGCTTGCCGAGTGAGCTTGCGTCCATTGAAAAGCTGCGGGCGCTGGTGCGCTGGTCGCTGGAGCGGCTCATCACCAACGAAATGCCGCTGCTGCCCAGCCGCAACTCCAGCCTGCGCGCGGTGCTCATGGCTGACAAGCAATACCTCAATGGCCTGGTCAACGTGAGCGACCAGATCGGTGAATGGATCACCGAGGCCCAGGCGCAGGGCGTGATTGACCCCACCCTGCCGCCCCTGGTGGTGCTGTACACCCTGTATGCGCGGGCTTGTGACCCGGTCGTGACCTTCTTGAAGGACGGCGGGCAGTATTCCGACGCAGAGATCGTTGAGCTGGTGGTGCGCACTTGCTTTGATGGCTTGGCCGCGCGCTGATGCGCTGATGGCTTGGCAGCGCGTTGTCGCTGCAAGATGCTCTCCCCAAAAAGAAAGCCCGGCAAGCCGGGCTTTCTCGTGTCTGCCGTTTGCGCAAGGCAGGCTTACTTGGGCAAAATCACCTTGTCCACCACGTGGATCACGCCGTTGCTGGTGAACACATCGGTCGCCACGATATTGCTCGTGCGCATGCGCTGATCGGTAATGACCAGACTGGCGCTGACCGTAAAGCTTTGCCCTTGCACCGAGGTGATGGCGCTGCCCACAGGCACCTCGGCTTTCAGTACCCGCGCCGGGACGACGTGGTAGGTCAATACCGAGGTCAACAGCGTCTTGTTGGCGAGTAACGCCTCTTTGGTCACCCCCAACTCAGCCAACAGCGCGGCAAACGCAGCGTTGGTCGGCGCGAAAACCGTGAAAGGCCCCTTGCCTTGCAGCGTGCTCACCAAGCCTGCCGCTGCCACGGCTTCTACCAGGATGCTGAAATCTGGCAGCGCCGAAGCGGTGGCCACGATGTCCTTGTCGGCAGGCAGCAGTACCCGGTCGAGCAGGTGCACCACGCCATTGCTGGCCTGGATGTCTGTGGCGGTGATGTTGCTGACGCGGTTGCGCCCGTCGGTTACCTTGAGGCCGCCGCTGGCCTCGATCTTGAAGAACCCGCCGGCCAGCGGGGTGATCGCCTTGCCCACGGGCACGTCGGCGCGCGCTACCTTGCTTCCCAGTACGTGGTAGCTCAGTACGGCGGTCAGCAGGGTTTTGTTGGCCAGCAGGGCTTCTTTGGTAACACCCAGCTCGCTGAGCAGTGCTGCAAAAGCCGCATTGGTAGGCGCAAACACGGTCAATGAGCCCGTGCTCAGCGTTTGTGTCAGCCCGGCTGCCACCACGGCCTCCACCAAAATGCTGAGGTCTGGGTTGTTTTGCGCGACTTCGACAATCGTGCGCTGGGGCTCGTCATCGCCGCCGCCACAGGCTTGCAGCAGCGTGGTGCCAGCACCCAGCGCAGCGGTCATCAAGACAGTACGGCGGTTCAACAAGGTGTTCATGGAGCGTCTCCTGGATCTGTAGAGCACAAGTGGTGCTTTGATGCCGGTTTACTTGGGCATCAACACGGTGTCGATCACATGGATCACACCGTTGCTGGCGGCCACGTCGGTCGCCACCACCTTGGACTTGTCCACCATCACTCCACCAGACGTGGCGACGGTCAGTTCCTGACCCTGCACGGTCTTGACCTTCCCTGCCGCAACGTCTTTGGCCATCACCTTGCCGGGCACGACGTGGTACGTCAGCACTTTGGTCAGTGCAGCCTTGTCTGCCAGAAGGCTGTCCAGTGTGGCCTTGGGAATTTTGGCGAAAGCTTCATCGGTTGGCGCAAACACGGTGAACGGGCCGGGGCCCTTGAGGGTGTCTACCAAGCCTGCAGCTTGCACTGCAGCCACGAGCGTCTTGAAGTTGCCGGCCTTGACCGCTGTGTCCACGATGTCTTGGGCCAATGCGCTGAAGGTGGCACCTGCGGTCAGGGCGAGTGCAATCAAAGTCTTCTTCATGGTCGTTCCTCTTTGGATCAGTGGGAAATGACACGCCAGGATGGGCGCAGCTGGAATTTATAACCAAATGGTCTTGAAGTAAACCATTTGGTTGTAAAAAAACTGATTGGTAATTTTTTGGGGTTGCACGATTGAATGGGCGAAAAAAAACCCCGCCAGGGCGGGGTTTGGGCTGGTGCCGAAACCGTTCAGCGAACGATCAACAGCGGTACCTTGCAGTGGGCCAGCACCTGTGTGGTGACCGAGCCCACGACCAGGGTGGCCAGGGCGCCGTGACCGTGGGAGCCCATCACCAGCAAGTCGAATTTGCCGCTCTCTGCCACTTTGGCAATGGTCTCGCCCACTGCACCCACCTTGAACATGCACTTGGCTTGCACGCCATGGCGGGCGAGGAACTTGGCCACGGGGGCGGTGACTTTCTCGGCTTCTTCCGTGTGGTAGTTGTCCACCACTTCTTTGCCCAAGGCCGCGCGTGCGCGGGTGGGCAGCGGGGCCTGCACCGTCAGTACGGTGTAGCTGTGGCTTGCGCCCAGCAGGTCTTCGTGGGTGGCCAGGTAGGCCAGCATCTTCTTGGTGTAGGCGCTGCCGTCGACAGCCAGCAAAATGTTCATGGTGTGCTCCAGGTTGGTGTGCTCAGACTAATGCGCGCGGGCGGTTGTTGTCTTGACCTGGGTCATGTTTTTCGTCGTGCGCTGTGAAAGGCGGTTGAACAGGGGTGTTCAGGGGCCTGCGCCGATCATACGGTGACGCACATCTGGGGCTGGAAGGTGGCCTGTTCCCCCTTGCGGGCATAGCCTAGCGGGTTGGCCACCACGCGGCATTGCCAGGGCTGCCCGGTGGCGGCGTGCGTGCCGCGCACGGTGTAGTCGCTGGGCGCGTGCAGGTGGCCGTGCAGCCACAGCTGGGCGTGGGGCAGCAGCCCGTCCAGGGCGTTGCAAAAACCTGCAGTGCCGGGCACCAGCCCATAGCGCGGGTCCGCACTGCGCAGGCTGGGGGCAAAGTGGGTAACGGCCACGGTGGGGCCGTCAAACGGCGTGGCCAGGGCAGAGCGCAGCCATTGCTGGCAAGCCAGGGCCTGCTCGCGCATGGGCTCGGCCAGAAAGGGCTCGCCATGCCGGGTGCCACCGGTCTTGCGCAGGTAGAAATTGGCGGCGCGGTAGGCTTTGTCGCGCAGGCGCAGTTGGCGGGCGAGGTCCTCGGTACCTTCGTGTTCGGCCAGCGCGTCAAAGTCGCTCCAGAGGGTGGTGCCCACAAAGCGCACGCCGCCGAGCACCAGGGTTTCGCGCTCCAGCCAGGCAATGCCCAACCGCTCGCAGGTGCTGCGCAGGCGCTCGTGGGCTTCGTCAAAATCCTGAGCGTCGTATTCGTGGTTGCCTGGCACAAACAGCACGGGGGTGGGCCAGGTGCCGCCTGCCGCCTGGGGGGCAAACCGGGCCAGGCCGAAGTCTTTGTCGCTGAGCAATCCCCCTTGCTGGTAGGAGCCGATGTCGCCAGCGAGCACCAGCAGGTCAGCACCGGGTGCGGGCTCGGGAACAAAATGAGGGTGCGCCTCCAGGTGCAGATCGGACAGGAGCTGAATCTTCATGCAGGCAGTGTAGATGCCCAAGATGCGCCCGGGCTGGGTGCGCCTAGTCCGGGAACATGCTGCGGGCCGAGCGCGCCAGGGCGTTGAGCAGCCATTCCATGGCCTTCTCTTGGGGGCCGCGCCGCCGCCACAGCGCATCGACGTGCACGGCGGGCACGTTCAGGGGCAGGGGGCGTTGCACCAGCCGGTCGGCAATGCCGGTCACCGGCACAAAGTGCCGGGGCAGCACGGTGAGCAAGTCCGAGCCCACCACCACCCGGCCCGCCGTGAAGAACTGGTTGACGGTGATGAGCACATGCCGCTTGCGCCCCAGCGAGGCCAGGGCCTCGTCGATAAAGCCGTAGGGCCGCCCGGAAAAGCTCACCAGCATGTGCCGCGCCGCGCAATAGGCATCGAGCGTCAACTCCCCGCTGGCCAGCGGATGCCCTTGGCGCATCACGCACATGTATTCACCGTCGTATAGGCGCCGGCTGTCATAGGCCACGGCGCCGCCCGATTGGGCACGGGCCGTCAGGTCCGCCAGGGCGGCTGGAAAGTAGCCCACGGCCATGTCGGCCGATTCTTCGTCCAGCAGGCGGCGCGGGTCGCGCGTGGTGAGGGGCAGCACGCGCACCGAGATGCCCGGGGCCTCGCGCTCGATGATTTGCACCAGCGCGGGGATCAGCGTGGCGGCGGTGGCATCGGCCATGGCCAGCACAAAGGTAGATGTGGCGGTGGACGGCTCGAATGCGCCTGGGGCCAGGGACTCTTGCAGCAGGGCCAGTGCATCGCGCACGCTGGGCCACAGCGCCAGGGCGCGGGGCGTGGGCTCCACGCCCTGCCCGCTGCGCACCATCAACTCGTCACCCACCACCTCGCGCAAGCGCCGCATGGCGTTGCTGACGGCCGGTTGGGTGATGGAAAGCTTGTGCGCAGCCTTGGTCAGGCTGCGCTCGGCCATCACTTCATCGAAGACACGCAGCAGATTCAAATCCAGTGAACGGAAGTTCACCAGCGATGCTTTGGGCGATGTCTTCGGTGAGGTCATGGCTCGATCATCATCAATGTGAATGTAATGAATTCAAAATATAAATTTGAATAGATAAAGGGTAAACCCTAAGATTCATGCATTCGCCCGGCAATCTCGCCAAAAGCGTTTGAAAAGGGACTTCAAAATGACCAATTTCGCACACGTCGATTACCCCACCGAACACCTTGGCGTGACCCGCGCCGAAAACGCAGCCGCCTCCATCAAGGACATGGCGTCGCGCTTTGACGGCACCCGCGGTGCTGCCTCTTTGCTGCTGGCCGCAGTGGTTTCCGCCCTGCTGGTCGTAGCCAACCAAGTGATCGACACTTGGAGCGAAGGCCATCTGTTGGCCGCCTGGATGGTGCTGTGGCTCGTTGCCTTTGCCGCCCTGGCCCTCTTGACCATGCCCGCCCGCCGCATGGCTGTGGCCCTGCGCGCCTCGGCCAAGGCCTGGGCTGAAAACCGCGCCCGCGCTGCTGAAGACGAGCGCACCTGGCAAGTCGCCCTGAAGGATCCCCGCATCATGGCCGAACTGAACCAGGCTCTGGGTGTGCGCACCTTGCGCGATATTAGCCCCTACTACTGAGCACTTCGGTGACTCCCAACTGCGGCGGGCCCTGGATAAGCACCGGGGTTGAGCCAAAGATTCAAGCCGTGGACGGTACAACGTCCACGGCTTTTTTCATGCCTGCTCGCACTGCGGGGCTGGGCTGTTTGGTCGCATATGCGGTAGTGTCTGCAGATGCCCACAAAAAAGCCGCCCGGCACAAAGGCGGGGCGGCTGATTGAGGCCTGGGCCCTGCGCGCAAGTGCGCAGCAAATGGGCTCAGCCGCGTGCCCGGTCAGGCCGACAGGCGCTTTTCAATAGCGGCCTTGGTGTCCAGCAGGGCTTGGGGCAGGTGGTAAGCCAGTTGCTCAAAGTGCGTGGTGTGCAGCTTGAGTTCTTCGGTCCATGCCGCCTTGTCGATGCTGGTGACGGTGGTGAACTGGTCGGCCGAGAAGTCCAAGCCATTCCAGTTGATTTCGGCGTACTGAGGTGCCACGCCAAACATGGTTTCCTCGCCCTGGGCCTTGCCTTCAATGCGGTCGATCATCCACTTGAGCACGCGCATGTTCTCGCCGTAGCCAGGCCACACGAACTTGCCAGCCGCGTCCTTGCGGAACCAGTTGGTGGTGTAGATCTTGGGCTGCTTGCCACCGGCAGCGGTGATCTTGTCGCCCATGTTCAGCCAGTGCTGGAAGTAGTCGCTCATGTTGTAGCCGCAGAAGGGCAGCATGGCGAACGGGTCGCGGCGCACCACGCCTTGCTGGCCAAAGGCAGCAGCGGTCGTTTCCGATCCCATGGTGGCGGCCA
The DNA here is from genome assembly GCF_003663825.1 of Acidovorax sp. 106. Lineage (NCBI taxonomy): Bacteria > Pseudomonadati > Pseudomonadota > Betaproteobacteria > Burkholderiales > Comamonadaceae > Acidovorax > Acidovorax sp. 106. Next base: position 1,894,384 of record NZ_RCCC01000001.1, read on the forward strand.
TGTAGACGCCTTCGGTCCAGCTGCGGGCTTCGGTCACCAGCGGCACGGTGGTGGAGCGGCGGCCGCCGAAGATGAACGCGTCGATGGTTACACCCGCTGGGTCATCCCAGGCCGAGTCAAGGGCTGGGTTGTTGGTGGCGGCCACGGTGAAACGGGCGTTGGGGTGGGCGGCCTTGGCACCAGTTTCCTTGGCGATGGCGGGCGTCCAGTCCTTGCCTTGCCAGTCGATCAGGTGATCGGGCAGCTTGCCGGAGTCCTTGTCCATGCCTTCCCACCACACGTCTCCGTCGTCGGTCAGGGCCACGTTCGTGAAGATCACGTCCTTGTCCAGGCTGGCCATGCAGTTGGGGTTGGTGAGCGTGTTGGTGCCAGGGGCCACGCCAAAGTAACCCGCTTCGGGGTTGATGGCGCGCAGGCTGCCGTCGGCCTGGGGCTTGATCCAGGCGATGTCGTCGCCAATGGTGGTGACCTTCCAGCCTTCGAACGCTGCGGGTGGTACCAGCATCGAAAAGTTGGTCTTGCCGCACGCGCTGGGGAAGGCGGCTGCCACGTGGTACTTCTTGCCCTGGGGGTTGGTCACGCCCAGGATGAGCATGTGCTCGGCCAGCCAGCCTTGGCTCTTGCCCATGGTGGACGCAATGCGCAGGGCCAGGCACTTCTTGCCCAGCAGCGCGTTGCCGCCGTAGCCCGAGCCATACGACCAGATTTCGCGTGTTTCAGGGTAGTGAACGATGTACTTGACGGTGGGGTTGCAAGGCCAGCTGGTCTTGTCGGTTTCGCCTGCCGCCAAGGGGGCTCCCACGGTGTGCATGCAGGGCACAAACTCGCCGTCCACGCCCAGCACGTCGTACACGGCCTTGCCCATGCGGGTCATCAGGCGCTGGTTCACGGCCACGTAGGCGCTGTCGGTCAGTTCCACGCCGATGTGGGCAATGGGGCTGCCCAGCGGGCCCATGCTGAAGGGCACCACGTACATGGTGCGGCCCTTCATGCAGCCGTCAAACAGGGGCTGCAGGGTGGCGCGCATTTGGGCAGGCTCCATCCAGTTGTTGGTGGGGCCAGCGTCTTCCTTTTGGGTCGAGCAGATGTAGGTGCGGTCTTCCACGCGGGCCACGTCTGAGGGGTCAGAGCAGGCCAGAAAGCTGTCGGGGCGCTTGGCAGGGTTGAGCTTCTTAAAGGTGCCCGCCTTGACCAGTTGCTCGCACAGGCGGTCGTACTCTTCCTTGGAGCCATCGCACCAGAAGATGTTGTCGGGCTTGCACAGAGCGGCCATATCGGCCACCCAGGCCAGCAGGCGTGGGTTCTTGACGTAAGCGGGGGCGTTGAGGTTCAGGCCCTGCATGGTGGGTGCGTTCATCGGGAGCTTCCTAAGTTGAAAAACAGTTTTTTCAAAGGAAGCGAACCGTGCGGCTCACGACGACAAAGACCTGGCGCAATTGCGATGCTGAGCGCTGCCTTTGAAAAAACGGCTTGCGGCAAGCGTTGGCAAAGGGCCCGCTGAGCAGACCACCCCTTGCACAGCGCGTTGCCTGTGCTCAGTCGGCGGGCGAAACAGGTGTGGCTACCCCCACGGTGTGGAGGCGTCTCCACGCATTCCGCGGGTCGGCTGGGATGACGATTTTATGAATCTGTCGCCGTTTTGTCTGTCAGACTCGGGTCAAATCCATGCAAAAGTTGCATGGGGTTATGTGGTGATTTTGAGGGCTTTGGGGCCTCAGCCTGGGCTATTCAGGGGGCTTTGCTGGCTGTCCAGCGCTCAAAACCGGCCTTGCGCAGTGCACAGGCGGGGCAGGTGCCGCAACCGTAACCCCAGGCGTGCCGCTCACCGCGCACGCCGTGGTAACAGGTGTGCGATTGCTCCAGCACGATGTCCACCAGCGCGTCACCGCCCAGTGCGTGGGCCATCTCCCAGGTGTCGGCCTTGTCGATCCACATCAGTGGTGTTTCAAAGGTGAAGCGCTGCCCCATGCCCAGCGATGTGGCCACCTGCAAGGCTTTGAGCGTGTCATCGCGACAGTCGGGGTAGCCCGAAAAATCCGTCTCGCACATGCCGCCCACCAGCGTGTGCAGCCCGCGCCGGTAGCCCACGGCGGCGGCCAGTTGGAAGAACAGCAGATTGCGCCCCGGCACGAAGGTGTTGGGTAGGCCCGCGGCGGTCATCTGGATTTCGGTCTCGCTGGTCAGCGCTGTGTCGCTGATGCGGCCCAGCACGCCCAGGTCCAGCATGTGGTCGTCTCCCAGCTTGTCGCGCCACTGTGGGAACTGTGCACGCACGGCCTCCAGCACGGCGTGGCGTGCCTGCAGCTCGATGTGGTGGCGCTGGCCATAGTCAAAGCCGATGGTCTCGACATGGGCAAAGTGGCTCAGCGCCCAGGCCAGGCAGGTGGTGGAGTCTTGGCCACCAGAAAACAGAACGAGTGCGTTGCCGCTGCGCATGGGTGGATTCCTTGCAAAAAATGTGGGAAGTTGGGGCCGTGGTCACGCTGGCTCAGCGCGTGGCGCCAAACGAAAAAAAGCCCCGCAGTGCGGGGCTTTTGCTCTGGGGCGCAAAGGGCGCCTCAGGCCATTTTGACGGCAATGAAGGCCAACAGGAACATGATGACACCGCCCATGACGGGCAGCACCACGGGCATGACGGAGACCACGTTTTCCACGGGGTCAGACGATGGCTCGGGAGTGGTGTGCGAGGGGCTGTGGTCCGACATGGTGATGGCTCCAGTGCTGAATGTTGGCGCAATTCTAGCGGTTCCCGTGCGTTTTCGTCTGCGGGTCTCTACGGGTCTCTACGGGTCTCTACGGGTCAGGCTCTCACATCAGGGCCGCTTCCATGCCCGCTGCCCGCAGTTGCTGCAGCACTTGCTCGACATGGGATTTCCCCCGTGTTTGCAGCACCAGCTCAATCTCCACATTTTGGGCGGCCAGCATGGTGAAGGCGCGCTGGTGGTGCACCTCTTCGATGTTGGCGCCCGCGTCCGCCACTGTGGCGGTGATGCGGGCGAGCACGCCGGGCACATCCCGCGCGCTGACCTTGATGCGTGCCAGGCGGCCAGAGCGCACCATGCCCCGCTCAATGATGGCGGCCAGCAAAAGGGGGTCGATGTTGCCGCCGCACAGGATCAGGCCGACGCGCTTGCCCTTGAAACGCTCTGGATGGCGCAGCAGCGCTGCCAGGCCTGCGGCGCCCGCCCCTTCCACCAGGGTTTTCTCAATTTCGAGAAGCATCAGCACGGCCTGCTCGATGTCGCCCTCGTCCACCAGCACCAGATCGTCCACCAGCGTTTTGATCACGGCCTGCGTGATCTTGCCGGGCGTGCCCACGGCAATGCCTTCGGCAATGGTGGAGGTGCCCTGTGGGTGCTGAGTGCCTTTGACGGCATTGACCATGGCCGGAAAACGCGAGGCCTGCACACCAATGATCTCGATGTCCGGGCGCAGCGCCTTGGCGGCGGTGGCCACGCCAGCAATCAGCCCGCCGCCGCCCACGGCGATGACGAGGGTGTCCAGGTCGGGCACGGCCTGCAGCATTTCCAGCCCCAGCGTGCCCTGGCCGGCGGCCACGGTTTCGTCATCGTAGGGGTGGACGAACACCAGACCCTCGGTGTCGGCGAGGTGGTAGGCATGGGCGCGCGCTTCTTCCAGCGTGTCGCCATGCAGCACCACCTGGGCGCCAAAGCCGCGCGTGCGCTCCACCTTCACGCCGGGTGTGAAGCGTGGCATGACGATCACGGCGCGCAGGCCCAGGCGCTGCGCGTGGTAGGCCACCCCCTGTGCATGATTGCCCGCGCTCATGGCCACCACACCACGCGCACGCTCGGCTGGCGTGAGTAGCGTGAGCTTGTTGCAGGCGCCGCGCTCCTTGAAGGAGGCCGTGAACTGCAGGTTCTCGAACTTCAGGAAAACCTGGGCGCCGACGATGTCCGACAGCGTGCGCGATTCAACGCACGGCGTGTCGAGCACCTGGCCTTGCAGCCGGACGGCCGCGTCGCGAATGTCTTGAATGGAAAGCATGGCCGCCATTGTGAGGGCAGCAGCGCGTGCCTGGAAAGGGGGTGGCATGCGGGGTTGTGGCGCTACATTATTCATAGCTGCTTGCGCTTATGTGCAGTGCGTTGGCGGCCGATTTCTTCAAAATTTCCGCAAAGCACTGGCGCTGGCATCGCTGCAAGCGCCTGCGGTGTACGGGGCACCAGGCCTGAAGAGTGCGTGCCCGCAACGCCGTCGCTGCCGCAGCCACTGGGATGCCCCCGCGCGTCGAAGACCCCCAGCACCACAGACCTCAGCGCAACACCCTGCAGGTGCCAAATTCGCAGCGAATCGCCAGCGCATCGCCGCTGGTGCGGGCCACGCTGAAGGTCTCAAATCCCGGCCCCTTGGCCACCAGCGAGGCCACGGGTTGTTCGCTGCACGACTGGCTGCGTGCCAGGCGCTCGGCGTTGAAGGTATCGGTGCCGATGGGGCGTGCCGGAGCCAGCGCGGGCGCGGGGCGCCACGGAATCGGCGGGGGCGTGGCGGCTACCAGGTCGTGCCCCTGGGCGGCCATGCAGTTGGCCTCGGTGCGCTGGCGCCTTTCCAGCGCCCGCAGCCCCTGCGTGGCTCCCAGCACGCCGCCCACGGCGGCCCCACCGCGCACCGTGTCGTGCCCGTAGCCCAGGCCCCACACCAGCGCAGCCGTTACGAGCGCGCCTTGCACCAGGCCGTCCAGCGTTTCGGTCACCACGCCCACCTGGGCGGCGTGCTGGCGGCAGTAGGCCAGGTCGGCGCTGTAGCGGGCGCTGGCACTGTCTTCGGGCGCCCGTTGGGCAGGCAGGTCCGGCCCGTGGGCGGCGCAGCCCGCCAGCACCAGGGTGACCAAGCCGGCGCACAGCCGTTGCGGCAGCGTGTGCAAGGCGTGCCTGCCGTCACTTCGCCGGGGGTTGCGGCCCGTGGTGCGGGGGCCGTGCGCGGGGCTCATTTCGTGATGAAAACGGGCTCTAGACCTTGCTGGATAAGCGCAGGCTGCTATTGTTTTGCAATTCATGGTTTCACCCCCAGGCGCCGTGCCAGTTTGTGCAGGTTACTCGCGTCCACGTCCAGTTGGCGTGCAGCCTGGGCCCAGTTGCCCTGGTGGGCGGCGAGTGCGGCCAGGATGCTTTGGCGCTGGCATTCGTCCACGGCGGCGCGCAAGGTGCTGGGTGGGGTGGTGGGCTGTGCGGGGGGCGGCTGCGACGCTGTGGGAGTGGAGGGCGCCAGTGGCGCGAGTGCAGTTGGGCCCTGCGCGTCCAGATCCAGCAGGGGCGCTTCAAGCGTGACGATGGCGTTGCGGTCGGCGCCGTGGCTCAGTGCCTTGAGCGCGGCACGGCTGATGACATGCTCCAACTCGCGGATGTTGCCCGGCCAGTGGTAGCGGCGCAGGGCGTCCTGTGCGCTGCCCGACAGGCGCAGGCTGCGAATGCCCAGCCGCGTGCGGTTGAGTTCGAGAAAGCGCCCCGCCAGCAGCAGCACGTCGTCGCCGCGCTCGCGCAGCGGCGGTATCGGCACGGGGTAGACCGACAGGCGGTGGTACAGGTCGGCGCGGAACGAGCCATTTGCCACCAGGTCGCGCAGGCTGCGGTTGGTGGCGGCTATGACGCGCACGTTCACGCGCCGGGGCTCGTCGGCGCCCAGGCGCTGGATTTCGCCGTTCTGCAAGGTGCGCAGCAGCTTGGCCTGCACGGTCAGCGGCAGCTCGCCCACTTCGTCAAGGAACAAGGTTCCGCCATCGGCCGCCTCGAAGCGACCGGGCCGGTCGCTCACGGCGCCCGAAAACGCGCCACGGCGGTGGCCGAACAGCTCGCTCTCGGCCAGCGATTCGGGCAGCGCCGCGCAGTTCACGTGCACCAGCGGCTTGTGGCGGCGCGGCGAGTGGCGGTGCAACAGGCGCGCGAACAGCTCCTTGCCCACGCCGGTTTCGCCCAGCAGCAGCACCGGCAGGTCTGAGCCGGCCACCACCTGCATCTCGTGCAGCAGGCGCGTGAGCACGTCGCTCTGGCCGACGATCTCCAGATGGCCCGGAGCGGCGGGCACGGCGCGCCCACCCTGGGGGCCGCCCTCGTGGCGCGCGGCCAGGGCGCGGTTTTCCTGTTCCAGGCGCGAGATGCGCAGGACTGTTTCCACCAGCGCCCTGCATTGCTGCAGCGTGGCGCGGGCCTGCGCGTCGAAGGTGCCGGTCTGCAGCGCATCGAGCGTGAGCACGCCCCAGGGCTGACCGTCGATGCGCAGGCCCACGCCCATGCAGTCGTGCACCGGCAGCGGCTCGCCCACCAGTGCGTCGAGCAGGCCGTCGTAGGGGTCGGGCAGCTGGCTGTCGTGGTCAAAGCAGGTGACCTCGCCGCGTGCCAGGATCGCCGCCAGGCGCGGGTGCTGGCCTACCGCAAACCGCCGCCCCAGCGCCTCGCCCACCAGTCCGTCCACGGCCACGGGGCGCAGGTGGTCTTCTTCCAGACGCAGCAACGCGACGGCGCCGCAGCGAAACTGGGCGCGCAGCCAGCCCATCAGGCGCTGCAGGCGCACGGCTTGCGGCTGTTCGGTCACGAGGTCGTCAAAGATGGCTTCAACGGCTAGGGTATTAATCACCATAGATGGGTATTTTGAACCATTGGCGGTGAGGGTAAAAATTACCGCAACTAGTGCAAGTCATTGATTCATAAGGCTAGGTGCTGTGGCCTGAAGCTTGCGTTGGAAAGGTGGCTTCGATGCGGCGCGTGCGCTTTGGCGCACCACCCGCACACCGGTGGTCCCATCCGCCGTGCCCTTTTCTTCATTACCCAAGGAGTCCCGCCGTGAACATCGACAAATTCAAGCACCAGCACCTCGACATCCTGCGCAGCATCGATCTGCTGCGGCAGCTGACCCACGCGGGGGTGGAGCGCAATGCGGCCGAGATCGCGCAGCGCATCATCGCCATGAGCAGCACCATCAAGCTGCATCTGGCGGTGGAAGACCAGGCGCTGTACCCCGCACTGCAGCGCAGCGGCAACGCCAGCCTGGCGCGTATGGGTCGCCAGTACCAGTCCGACATGGGCCCGATCGCCAGCGCCTACGACGCCTTTGCGCGCCGCTGGAACACGGCCGAGAGCCTGCGCGCCGACGAGAAAGCGTTCCGCGCGCAAGCCAACGTGGTGTTGCGCAAGGTGTACGAACGCATGCAGCGCGAAGACCGCGATTTCTATCCCCGCATCGAGGAGCAAGAGGCCGTTCACTCCTGACAGCGCCGCACCCGCGCGCCTTGCTTTCGCCGGCCTGTGGGCCGGTTTTTTTATCCCGGCTTACCCGTGCGTTTGTGTTGGGTCAAACTACCTATAGTGTTTGATGGGTATCGTGGACACCATAGGTAGTGTTTTTACCCCGTTCTGTAGATTGGTCGAACCCATGGCATCCACCCTTGTTACCTTGCCCCGCGAGGTCGTTTTGCGCAGCGGTCAGCGCGTTCCTTTTGACGCAGAACGCATCCGCGCCGCACTCGCCAGCGCGGGCCAGGCCTCGGGTGAATATGGCGCCGAAGAAGCCGCGTTGCTCACCGCGCAGGTCACCAAGGTGCTGATCCACCGCTTCCATGGCGAGGCGCCCACGGTGGAGCAGATCCAGGACGTGGCCGAGCAAACGCTCATCGCTGCCAACCACCTGGCCACGGCACGCGCCTACATCGTCTACCGCGAGCGGCACGCCACGCTGCGCGCGGACAAGCAGACGCTGGTGGATGTGGAAAGCTCCATCAACGAATACCTCACGCGTGCCGACTGGCGCGTGAACGCCAACGCCAACCAGGGCTATTCGCTGGGCGGGCTGATCCTCAACGTGGCGGGCAAGGTCACGGCCAACTACTGGCTATCGCACGTCTATACGCCCGAGATCGGCGAGGCGCACCGCAATGGCGATATCCACATCCACGACCTCGACATGCTCAGCGGCTACTGCGCGGGCTGGTCGCTGCGCACGCTGCTGCACGAGGGGCTCAACGGCGTGCCCGGCAAGGTGGAGGCGGGGCCGCCCAAACACATGAGTTCGGCGGTGGGGCAGATCGTGAACTTCCTGGGCACGCTGCAAAACGAGTGGGCGGGCGCGCAGGCGTTCTCGTCGTTCGACACCTACATGGCGCCCTTCGTGCGCATCGATGCCATGGACTACGCCGCCGTGCGCCAGTGCATCCAGGAGCTGGTTTACAACCTCAACGTGCCCTCGCGTTGGGGCACGCAAACACCGTTCACCAACCTCACCTTCGACTGGACTTGCCCCGAGGACCTGCGCGAGCAGGTGCCCGTGATTGCAGGGCAGGAGATGCCGTTTTGCTACGGCGACCTGCAGGCGGAGATGGACCTCATCAACCGCGCTTACATCGACGTGATGACCACGGGCGACGCCAAGGGCCGGGTGTTCACCTTCCCCATCCCCACGTACAACATCACCAAGGATTTCCCGTGGGAGAGCGAGAACGCACAGCTGCTGTTCGACATGACGGCCAAGTACGGCCTGCCGTACTTCCAGAACTTCATCAACTCCGAGCTGGAGCCCAACATGGTGCGCTCCATGTGCTGCCGCCTCCAGCTCGATTTGCGTGAATTGCTCAAGCGCGGCAACGGCCTGTTCGGCAGCGCCGAGCAGACGGGCAGCCTAGGGGTGGTGACGATCAACTGCGCGCGCCTGGGTTACCAGCACGCGGGCGATGAAGCGGGCCTGCTCGCCGCGCTTGACCGCCTGATGGAGCTGGGCAAACAAAGCCTGGAGACCAAGCGCAAGCTGATTCAGCGCCTGATGGACCAGGGCCTGTTCCCCTACACCAAGCGCTACCTGGGCACCTTGCGCAACCACTTTTCCACGTTGGGCGTGAACGGCATCAACGAGATGGTGCGCAACTTCACACACGGCCGCGAAGACATCACCAGCGAAGGGGGCCATCGCCTGGCCCTGCGCTTGCTCGACCACGTGCGCGAGCGCATGACGCAGTTCCAGGAAGAAACCGGCCACCTCTATAACCTGGAGGCCACTCCTGCCGAAGGCACCACCTACCGCTTTGCCAAAGAAGACAAAAAGCGCTGGCCCGGCATCCTGCAGGCCGGTACGGCCGAGCAGCCGTACTACACCAACTCGTCCCAGCTGCCCGTGGGCTTCACGGACGACCCGTTCGAGGCCCTGATGCGGCAAGAGGCGCTGCAGTCCAAGTACACCGGCGGCACCGTGCTGCACCTGTACATGGGCGAGCGCGTCTCCAGCGGCTCGGCCTGCCGCGAGCTGGTGAAACGGGCGCTGACGAACTTTCGCCTGCCCTACATCACCATCACGCCCACGTTCTCCATCTGCCCCACCCACGGCTACCTCGCGGGCGAACACCCGTTTTGCCCGCGCTGCGATGAAGAACGGCTGGCCGCCAAGCGTGCAGCCCTGGCGGCCTGAAGCGGTGTGGGGCAGTTTTGAATAAAAAGTGCATCCAGCGTCCATTTTAAAAGCGCTAGCAGCTATCAAATAGATAGCAATTTGAAGTGCGTTACCGCTATCGATAGCTGCAGCATCCCCATCGGCCCTGGGCCGATACCCCCGGGGCCACAGGCTACAACGGTGGCCCCTTTTGTCCTTCCCTCCCCTGTTTCGGAGATCCATCCCATGACCCATTTCTCATCCACCGAACACACTGCGGTTGCCAGCGCCGTGGCCAGCGCTGCCGTGCAACTGACCGATGCCGAGCGCCAGCCTTGCGAGGTGTGGACCCGCGTGATGGGCTACCACCGCCCGGTGGCCAGCTTCAACGTGGGCAAGCAAGGCGAACACCATGAGCGCCAGTTCTTCAACGAGTCGCACTGCTGTGGCTGATGCGGCAGGCGCAGCCCCACTGGTTTTGCCAGGCGGGCTGCGCGTGGGCGGCATCACGCCGCTCACCACCATCGACTTTCCAGGCCGCCTGGCGACGGTGGTGTACTGCCAGGGCTGCCCCTGGCGCTGCGGCTATTGCCATAACCCTGAGCTGCTGGACGCCACGGTGCCCGCAGTCACCCCATGGCCCGAGGTGCTGGCCTTTTTGGCCAAGCGCCGGGGGCTGATCGACGGGGTGGTGTTTTCAGGCGGCGAGCCCACGCTGCAAGCGGGCCTGCCCGCCGCCCTGGCCGAGGTGCGCGCCATGGGCTTTGCCACGGCCCTGCACACCGGCGGCATGTACCCCGAACGCCTGGCCGCAGTGCTGCCCCTGCTTGACTGGATAGGGCTCGACATCAAAGGGCCCGAGCACTGCTACGAGACCATCACCGGCGTGCCTGGCAGCGGCGCGCGTGCCTGGCAGTCGCTGGCGCTGCTGCAGGGCCATGCGGTGGCTTTTGAATGCCGCACAACCTGGCACGAGGGCCTCTTCAGCCCACAAGAGCTGCAGACGCTGGGCGATACCCTGGCCGATGTCGGTGTGCGCCACTGGGCCGTGCAGGTCTGCCGAAAAGGGCCTGGCGTGCCCCTGGCTGGGTGTGCCGACATCGGGGCGCCGGTGGGTGCCAGAATCCCGCGCTTCGAGGTCCGGGGGGCCGAGAAAACCCTTGGTCGGTAAAAAAAATCGCGCCAAAAGGCCTAATTTTTTGCATCATGAAAATGCATTGCAAAAAATGGCAATTTCGACAGGCCGACGCAAGCAGAATCGGCGACCATCTGAGATGGCTTGCGCAAAACAGGGGCCAGGCATACGGTTCGCCCTTGGCGAGTTCGGTGTCGCATCCCGATTTGTGTGAGTCTTATCTGAATTTGACCGTGGTCGCCGGGCGCAATCCCAGCCGGTGGCTTTTCCACTCCTGTTCCTTGAGACAAGTCATGAGTACCCAGCAACCCTCCATCATCTACACCTTGACAGACGAAGCGCCACGCTTGGCGACAGCGTCGTTCCTGCCCATCATCCGCAGCTTCGCGGCTCCGGCGGGCATCAACGTGACAGAGAGCGACATCTCTGTGGCGGCTCGGGTGCTGGGTGAGTTTCCTGAGTTCCTGAAAGAAGAACAGCGCGCGCCCAACACGCTGGCCGAGCTGGGCAAGAAGACACTGCAGGCCGATGCCAACATCATCAAGCTGCCCAACATCAGCGCCTCGGTGGGCCAGCTGCAAGCCGCCATCAAGGAACTGCAAGGCAAGGGCTACGCCCTGCCCGACTACCCTGAAGCCCCCAGCACCGACGAAGAAAAGTCCATCCGCGCCCGCTACGCCAAGTGCATCGGCAGCGCCGTGAACCCTGTGCTGCGCGAAGGCAACTCCGACCGCCGCGCCCCCAAGGCCGTCAAGGAATACGCCCGCAAGAACCCGCACAGCATGGCCGAGTGGAGCCAGGCATCGCAGTCGCACGTCTCGCACATGCACCATGGCGACTTCTATCACGGCGAAAAGTCCCTGACCCTGGACCGCGCCCGTGACGTGAAGATGGAGCTGATCACCAAGAGCGGCAAAACCATCCTGCTCAAGCCCAAGGTCTCGCTGCTCGACCGCGAAATCATCGACAGCATGTTCATGAGCAAGAAGGCCTTGCTCGAGTTCTACGAAAAAGAAATCGAAGACGCACGCAAGACCGGCGTGATGTTCTCGCTGCACGTCAAGGCCACCATGATGAAGGTCTCGCACCCCATCGTGTTCGGCCACTGCGTCAAGATCTTCTACAAGGAAGCCTTTGAAAAACACGGCGCCCTGTTCAAGGAACTGGGCGTGAACGTGAACAACGGCATGGCCGATCTGTACGGCAAGATCGCCACGCTGCCCCAGTCCAAGCAAGACGAAATCAAGCGCGACCTGCACGCCTGCCACGAGCACCGCCCCGAGCTGGCCATGGTCGATTCCGCCAAGGGCATCACCAACTTCCACTCGCCCAACGACATCATCGTGGACGCCTCCATGCCCGCCATGATCCGCAACGGCGGCAAGATGTGGGACGCCAATGGCCGCTTGAAGGACGTGAAGGCTGTGATGCCCGAATCCACCTTTGCCCGCATCTACCAAGAAATCATCAATTTCTGCAAATGGCACGGCGCTTTCGACCCCAAGACCATGGGCACGGTGCCCAACGTGGGCCTGATGGCGCAGCAAGCCGAAGAATACGGCTCGCACGACAAGACCTTTGAGATCTCTGAAGACGGCGTGGCCAACATCACCGATCTGGCCACTGGCGAAGTGCTGCTGAGCCAAAACGTGGAAGCCGGCGATATCTGGCGCATGTGCCAGGTCAAGGACGCCGCCATCCGCGACTGGGTCAAGCTGGCCGTGAACCGCGCCCGCAATTCCGGCATGCCCGTGGTGTTCTGGCTTGACTCGTACCGTCCGCACGAAGCGCAGCTCATCACCAAGGTCAAGATGTACCTGCACGAGCACGACACCACCGGCCTGGACATCCAGATCATGAGCCAGGTGCGTGCGATGCGCTACACGCTCGAGCGCGTGATCCGTGGCCTGGACACCATCAGCGCCACCGGCAACATCCTGCGCGACTACCTGACCGACCTGTTCCCCATCATGGAGCTGGGCACCTCGGCCAAGATGCTGTCCATCGTGCCTTTGATGGCCGGCGGTGGCATGTACGAAACCGGCGCGGGCGGCTCGGCCCCCAAGCATGTGCAGCAACTGGTCGAAGAAAACCACCTGCGTTGGGATTCGCTGGGCGAGTTCCTGGCCCTGGCCGTGTCGCTGGAAGACCTGGGCCTGAAGACCGGCAACGCCAAGGCCAAAGTGCTGGCCAAGACGCTGGACACCGCCACAGGCAAGCTGCTGGACAACAACAAAAACCCCAGCCCCAAGACCGGCCAGCTCGACAACCGTGGCAGCCAGTTCTACCTGGCCCTGTACTGGGCCCAGGCCTTGGCCGCGCAGACCGAAGACGCCGACCTGGCCAAGCTGTTTGCGCCCCTTGCCAAGCAACTGACTGACAACGAGCAAAAGATCGTGGACGAGCTCAACGCCGTGCAAGGCAAGCCTGTGGACATCGGTGGTTACTACCTGCCCGATACGGCCAAGCTGGACGCCATCATGCGTCCCAGCCAGACGTTCAACAACGCGCTGAAGACCGTGCTGGCGTAGTTCCTGCACGTGACCCGCTCTGGCCTCGTGCCAGGGTAAAAAAAGAGACTGCCTGTGGCAGTCTCTTTTTCATTGGGGAAAAACAGATCCTGCTCTGCTGGTGCAGCCTTTGCACAGGTTCTTAAACAGGCCTTGGCGCCAACTCAGGGTTCCAGCCCTTGGCTGGCAAGGTGCTCGAGTGCCTGAAATAGGGCGGAAGGCGACACAGCCGGGCTTTCCGCGCTCTTGTCGCTTTCCAGACTCTTCCATGCCAGGCCAGTGCCCGCGCCCCGTGGGTCGGTGACGCGCCGCACTAGCAACATCTGTTGGTTGCTGGAGTTGGCCGTCACCGAATAACCTTCGCCCTCGTTCACGCTGTATTGCAGGACATAAGTCCGCTGCAGCACGCCGCTGCTGGTTATCTTGACACACAGCAGATTGCCCGCCAGTGTGCCTTTGGTCTGGTGTTCGCAGCCGAACAGGTTGTTGGTGGTAGCCAGCAGGCCGTTGCCATTGGCTGTTGCCCCCAGCGCATTAGTCAACTCCACCACATCAGTGAAAACGCCTTCATTGCCAATGGAGTTGAACACCCAGAATCCCTTGAGGCTGGCCGGTTGGGCTGGGTAGCCAAAGTTGAAACGCGAAATCGCTTTTTCAGGCTCATTGGGAAAGGTGATGAACCCAGTTGTGCCAGAGGTGAATCGCAGGGACACATTGCCTGGGTTGCCTGCCTCAGCACCCGATAGAGCGCCGCTGCCAAAGTAACGGCCACCGGTGTACCGGTTCAAAGGTGCAGTCGCTTTGCTGTCAGACACTTGGCCCACCGCCAGATAGAAAGTGGGCTGGCCGCTGGCCTCATAGGCATACATCTGCATCAGCAGCGTATTGTTTTGAACATCGATGGCCAAACCACGTCCAGGCTTGCCATCTACTTCAGAGGTCACCACCCAAGTCCCTGCTTGGGGCATGAACGCATTGGCCAAACCCGCGCTGCACAGCAGTGCCGCGAGCATCAATTTCTTCTTCCACATGTGCAAAGTTCTCCCTCAAAAATGGCTGGAATGGATGTTTACAAAACTTCACACCATACCCGTTTTTGCACACATGGGTGAGAAATTGTTAACAGTTGATGCAAGGTCCTGTGCCCATCGGCCAACTGCCCACGGTGGCCCCATGCAAAGCCCTATTTGCCAGCGCACACCCGCAGCACCTCCGCCCCATACGCCCCCAGCTTTTTGGCCCCCATGCCGCTGATGCCCTGCAGGTCCTCCAGCGTGGTGGGGCTGCGCTCTGCAATGGCTGCCAGGGTGGCGTCGTGGAAGATGACGTAGGCGGGCAGGTTGTGCTCGCGGGCCACCTCGGCGCGCCAGGCCTTGAGGTTGATGAAACGTACCTGCGCATCGGGCCCCAGGTTGGCGGCGGCGGCTGGGGGGGCGCTGCTTTTGCGGGTGCGCTTGGCCGGAGTTGCAGACACCGATTCGCGCAGTTGCACCGGCACCTCGCCCTTGAGCACGGCGCGCGAGCCCTCGGTCAGGCACAGCGTGTCAAAACTCATGCCGCTGTCCAGCATCACCTTTTGCAGACCGACGGCGCCGGTGGCGATGAGCTGGCGCAGCACGCCGCGCAGCTGCGGCTCGGTCAGGTCGGCGCCGATGCCAAAGGTGGAAATCTTCTCGTGCCCAAACTGCGCGACCTTCTCGGTCTTCTTGCCGCGCAGGATGTCCATGATATGGCCGGTGCCAAAGCCGATGCCGCTGGCCTGGTGCACGCGGTAGATGGTGGACAGCAGCTTGCGGGCAGCGTCCGTGGCATCCCACACGGCGGGTGGGTTCAGGCAGTTGTCGCAGTTGCCGCAGGGGGTGGATTCTTCGCCAAAGTAGGCCAGCAGCCGCACGCGGCGGCAGTCGGTGGCCTCGGCCAGGGCCAGCAGGGCGTCGAGCTTGCCGCGCAGGGCTTGCTTGAATTCCTCACCCGCTGGGCTCTCGTCAATCATGCGGCGCTGGTTCACCACGTCCTGTAGGCCATAGGCCATCCACGCGTCGGCGTTGAGCCCATCGCGGCCTGCGCGGCCCGTTTCCTGGTAGTAGCCCTCGATGTTCTTGGGCATGTCCACATGCCCCACAAAGCGCACATCGGGCTTGTCGATGCCCATGCCAAACGCAATGGTCGCCACCATCACCACGCCTTCTTCGCGCAAAAAACGGTCTTGGTGGCGCTGGCGCACTTTGGTGTCCAGGCCCGCGTGGTAGGGCAGTGCGTTGATTCCCGCGTCGCTCAGCGTGGCTGCCAGCTCTTCCACCCGCTTGCGTGACTGGCAATACACCACGCCGGCGTCCCCGGCATGCTCGCGTTCGATAAAGCGCAGCAGCTGCGTGGTGGCATCCTTCTTCTCCACAATCGTGTAGCGGATGTTGGGCCGGTCAAAGCTGCTGATGAACAGGCGCGCGTCCTGCAGCTGCAGCCGTTCGATGATGTCTTCGCGGGTCAGGGCATCGGCCGTGGCCGTCAGCGCAATGCGCGGCACCTGCGGATAGCGCTCGTGCAGCAGCGACAGCGCCCGGTATTCGGGGCGGAAGTCGTGCCCCCACTGGCTTACGCAATGCGCTTCGTCAATCGCAAACAGCGACAGGTGCCCGCCCTGGTACAGGCTGTCGAGTAGGCCCAGAAAGCGCGGCGTATTGAGCCGCTCCGGCGCGGCATACAGCAGCGTGATGTCGCCGGTTTGCAGGCGCAGCTCCACGTCCTGCGTTTCGTCATAGCTCAGCGTGGAATTGAGAAACGCTGCGCTCACCCCCGCCTCGTGCAGCGCCCCCACTTGGTCGTGCATCAGCGCGATCAAGGGCGACACCACTATCGCCACCCCCCGCCCCTGCTGCTGGCGCACGATGGCGGGCACCTGGTAGCACAGGCTTTTTCCGCCCCCGGTGGGCATCAGCACCAGCGCATCGCTGCCGCCAATCACATGCTCGACGATGGCCTGCTGCGGGCCACGAAACTGCTCGTAGCCAAAGACATCTTGCAGGACGGTGTGTGCGGGGGACAAAGCGGGGGACAGGCGAGAAGACAAACGATTGCTCTGAATTTGATAGCTGCCCGCGCATGGTAATAAAGCGCTAGAGGCCAATTTGATCAATATTTTGACAGGGGCATGCCGCTGGGGCGCACCGGGTGGCAAAGGTGCGTATTGTGCGCCGGGCACTGAGCCCTTTGAATGTCCGATCAGTGAAGGTACTTCGGCATCACCCAGCGCGGGGATGGGCGCTGCACGCACCCGGCGGCTTGGGCCCGCTGAATGCCAGCGACGCACAAGCAGTCGGGTTATTACTTAAAGATCAGTCCGCCAAGTTACTTGACACCTAAACTATTAATTCCTAAAGTGAATCCCATTCCAAGCGGTCTGGAGACCACGCATGAAGATTGTCTGTATTGGTGGCGGCCCTGCGGGCCTGTACTTTGGCTTGCTGATGAAGCAGCTCAACCCGGCGCACGACATCACAGTGGTCGAGCGCAACAAGCCCTACGACACGTTCGGCTGGGGGGTGGTGTTCTCAGACGCCACCATGGACAACATGCGCCAGTGGGACCGCCCCACGGCCGACGAAATCGAGCAGGCGTTCAACCACTGGGACGACATTGAGTTGCTGTTCAAGGGGCAGCGCATCCGCTCGGGCGGCCACGGCTTTGTGGGCATTGGCCGCAAAAAGCTGCTGAACATTCTGCAGGCGCGTTGCGAGCAGCTGGGCGTGCGGCTGATGTTCGATACCGAAGCGCAGTCTGACGAAGACTATGCCGACGCCGATCTGATCATCACCAGCGATGGCATCAACTCGCGCATCCGCAGCAAGTACGCCGAGGTGTTCCGGCCCGACATCGTCACCCGGCCCAACCGCTACATCTGGCTGGGCACCCACAAGCTCTACGACGCCTTCACGTTCGACTTTCGCCGCACCGAGCATGGGTGGTTCCAGGCCCACATCTACAAGTTCGACGACAAGACGACCACCTTCATCGTTGAGTGCCCCGAAGAAGTGTGGAAAGCCCATGGCCTCGACCAGGCGGACCAGGACCAGTCCATCGCGTTTTGCGAGCAGGTCTTTGCCAAAAACCTGCAGGGTGCCAAGCTGATGACCAATGCACGGCATCTGCGCGGCTCGGCATGGCTCAATTTTCAGCGCGTGGTGTGCCAGCAGTGGTGGCTGCAAAACGCAAAGGGCAGCCATGTGGTGCTGATGGGCGATGCGGTGCATACCGCCCATTTCGCCATCGGATCAGGCACCAAGCTGGCCATTGAAGATGCCATCGAGCTAACCCGCCAGTTCCAGCGCCTGGGCGACACGCGGGCGCACATCCCCGACGTGCTGGCCGCCTATCAGGCCGCACGCAGTGTCGAGACGCTGCGCATTCAGAACGCCGCCTGGAATGCGATGGAGTGGTTTGAGGTCTGTGGCCAGCGCTACTGTGACCAGCTCCAGCCCGAGCAGTTCATGTACTCCATGCTCACCCGCAGCCAGCGCATCAGCCACGAGAACCTGCGCTTGCGCGACGCCGCGTGGCTGGAGGGCTACGAGCGCTGGTTTGCCGAGCGCGCTGGCGTGCCTGTGGGCGCGGGCCACAAGCCACCCCCACCCATGTTCACACCGTACACCGTGCGCGGCGTCACCCTGAAGAACCGCATCGTTGTCTCCCCCATGGCGCAGTACTCTGCCGTGGATGGGGTGGCGGGCGACTACCACCTGATGCACCTGGGCGCGCGGGCCATGGGTGGCGCTGGCCTGGTGTTTGCCGAGATGACCTGCGTCAGCGCCGAGGGCCGCATTACCCCCGGTTGCCCGGGCCTCTACAAGCCAGAGCACACACAGGCTTTCAAACGCATTGCCGACTGGATCCACACCCACACCGATGCCAAGTTCGGCATCCAGATCGGGCATGCCGGCGCCAAGGCCTCGACCCGGCTGGCCTGGGACGGCATCGACCAGCCTTTGGCCAGCGGTAACTGGCCCATCGTTTCGGCATCACCGCAGCAATACCTGCCCGGGGTCAGTCAAATGTCCAAGGCGCTCACGGTGGCCGAAATGCGGCAGATCACCGACGAGTTTGTTGCATCGACAAAGGCGGCCGATGCTGCGGGCGCTGATTGGCTGGAGCTGCACTGCGCCCACGGCTACCTGCTGTCGGGCTTTATCTCGCCGCTGACCAACCAGCGTAGCGATGAGTACGGCGGCTCGCTTGAAAACCGGCTGCGCTACCCGCTGGAGGTGTTTGCTGCGGTGCGCGCCGCCTGGCCTGCAGACAAGCCGATTTCGGTGCGGATATCCGCGCACGACTGGGTCGAGGGCGGCATTACACCGGCCGATGCGGTAGAGATTGCCCGCGCCTTCCAGCAGGCAGGGGCCGACATGATCGACTGCTCGTCCGGACAGGTGAGCAAGCAGGAAAAGCCGGTGTACGGGCGCATGTTCCAGACCCCGTTTGCAGACCGCATCCGCCAGGAGGTGGGCATTTCCACCATCGCGGTGGGCGCGATCAGCGAGGCCGACCACGCCAACAGCATCTTGGCGGCCGGCCGGGCGGATCTCTGCGCTGTGGCCCGCCCGCACTTGGCCAACCCGGCCTGGACCCTGACCGAAGCCGCCAAGATTGGCTACACGCCCATTGCATGGCCCAAGCAGTACCGGTCTGCCAAGTCCCAGATGGAAGCGAATTTCGTCCGCGAGAAGGCGCAAAAAGCATGACCGAACTGCATGCCCTGGTCACCGGGGGAGCGCGTGGCATTGGCGCGGCCATTGCACACCGGCTTGCGGCCGACGGCCTGCGCGTCACTGTGCTCAGCCGCAGCGGGGCTGCCGCGCACGGTTTGCACGCCGTGGCCGCCGACGTGGCCGATGCGCAGCAAGTGCAGGAGGCCATGCACCATGCCCAGGAGCGCCACGGACCGATCCAGATCTTGGTCAACAACGCGGGCCAGGCCGAAAGCGCGCCCTTTGCCAAGATGGATGAAGCGCTGTGGCGGCGCATGCTGGACGTGAACCTGACGGGCACCATGCTGTGCACCCAGGCCGTGCTGCCGGGCATGCTGCAGGCGGGCTGGGGCCGCATTGTCAACGTGGCCAGCACTGCAGGCCAGGTGGGCTATGCCTACGTGGCGGCGTACTGCGCGGCCAAGCATGGCGTGATTGGCCTGACCCGTTCGCTGGCGCTGGAGCTGGCGGCCAAGGGCATCACCGTGAATGCCGTCTGCCCGGGCTATACCGAAACCGACATCGTGCGCGACAGCATTGCCCGCGTGGTGGCCAAGACAGGCCGCACGCAGGACGAGGCACGCGCCGAATTTGTGAAGAGCAACCCCCAGGGAAGACTGGTGGACCCCGCTGAAGTGGCCGATGCCGTGGCATGGCTGTGTGGCCGTGGTGCGGGTGCGGTGACCGGGCAATCGGTCTCTGTCAGTGGCGGGGAGGTGATGTGATGGCAGCGCGTGCGCCCAAGAATTTCCGCCTGGTCGAATCGCTGGGTGATCAGCACATTGGCCTGGAGGCCCGCGCCCAGGTGGACGACCACCTGGACACCAAGATCTGGCTGCGCCTGCTGGCCTGCAGTACACAGATCGAGCAGCAGATCCGCCAGCGTCTGCGTGCCCGCTTTGACACCACGCTGCCGCGTTTTGACACGCTGGCGCAGCTAGACCGTCACCCTGATGGGCTGCGCATGAATGTGCTGTCGCGCTACCTGATGGTGACCGGCGGCAACGTCACGGGGCTGACCGATCAGCTGGTCAAGGAAGGGCTGGTCGAGCGCATCGAAGACCCCGAAGACCGCCGCTCGTGGCGTGTGCGCCTGACGGCTAAGGGGCGGGCCGACTTTGCCACCATGGCCTGCGAGCACGAGCTGTGGCTCAGCGAGCTGCTGGGTGATCTGCCCGCCGTCAGCAGGGATGCCTTGTATGAACACCTGGGCCTGCTGCGTGTGCACCTGGCGCAGCGGCAGACCGAGCTGGACACCCCCTCATCCAAACCCAAAACGAAACCCGCCGCATGACCATCGACCCCCAGCTACTGGCCGGCAACCGGCGCCCCATGGCCGGCTACCAGGCCCGCCACTTTGTGTGGGAGGTGCAATCCGGCGTGGCCACCCTCACGCTGAACCGGCCCGAGCGCAAGAACCCGCTGACTTTCGACAGCTATGCCGAGATGCGTGACCTGTTTCACAGCCTCAAAGGGGCTGACGATGTGCATGCGGTGGTGCTCACGGGCAGTGGCGGCAACTTTTGCTCGGGGGGCGATGTGCACGAGATCATCGGCCCCTTGGTAGCACTCAAGGCTCCCGAGCTGCTGATGTTCACCCGCATGACCGGTGAACTCGTCAAGACCATGCGCGCCTGCCCCCAGCCCATCGTGGCGGCCATCGACGGGGTGTGCGCTGGCGCGGGCGCCATCATGGCCATGGCCTCTGACTTGCGCCTGGGCACTGCCCGCAGCAAGACGGCCTTTTTGTTCAACCGCGTGGGCCTGGCCGGCTGCGACATGGGTGCCTGCGCCATCTTGCCCCGCATCGTGGGGCAGGGCCGGGCCAGCGAGCTGCTGTTCACAGGCCGCAGCCTGGGGGGCGAGGAGGGCGAGCGCTGGGGCTTCTTCAACCGCCTCGCCGCCCCCGAGGCCCTGCTGGCCGAAGCCCAGGCGCTGGCCGCACAGCTGGTAGAGGGCCCCACGTTTGCCAACGGCATCACCAAGACCATGTTGCACCAGGAATGGGCCATGACCATCGACCAAGCCATTGAAGCCGAGGCCCAGGCCCAGGCGCTGTGCATGCTGACGCAAGACTTTGCCCGGGCGTACCACGCCTTTGTGGCCAAGCAAAAACCCAAGTTCGAGGGGAACTGACGTGAGCGACACCGCCTATCTGGACTGGCCCTTTTTCGAGCCCCGCCATGCCGAGCTGGCCCAGGCGCTGGATGCCTGGGCTACGCAGCATGTGCCTCACGACCATGGGCCTGATGTGGATGCCGAATGCCGTGCGCTGGTGCAGCAACTGGGCGCGGGCGGCTGGCTGCGCCATGCAGTGGGTGATTCTGCTCAGGCCATTGACACCCGGTCGCTCTGCCTGATCCGCGAGACATTGGCACGCCACTCAGGCTTGGCGGACTTTGCCTTTGCCATGCAAGGCCTGGGCAGTGGTGCGATCAGCTTGCACGGCACACCCGAGCAGCGCGCGCGCTACCTGGTGCCCGTGGCGGCCGGCCAGGCCATCAGCGCGTTTGCGCTGTCTGAGCCCGATGCGGGCTCAGACGTTGCGGCCATGGCGTGCGCTGCCCAGGCCGATGGCGACCACTATGTGCTCAGCGGTGAAAAGACCTGGATCTCCAACGGTGGCATTGCCGACTTCTACGTGGTCTTCGCCCGCACGGGCGAAGCGCCCGGCTCGCGCGGCATCAGCGCGTTCATTGTCGATGCCGATACACCGGGCCTCACGATTGCCGAGCGCATTGAAGTGATCGCCCCGCATCCGCTGGCGCGGCTGCGGTTTGACGGGTGCCGCATTCCGGCCAGCCAGCGTGTGGGTGCGGCGGGCGAGGGCTTCAAGGTCGCCATGCGCACGCTGGACGTGTTCCGCACGTCGGTGGCCGCCGCCGCGCTGGGCTTTGCGCGCAGAGCGTTTGACGAGGCCCTGCAGCGTGCGACCACGCGCAAGATGTTTGGTGGCGTGCTGGCCGACTTCCAGCTCACGCAGGCCAAGCTGGCCCACATGGCCACGGCCATCGACAGCGCCGCCTTGCTGACCTACCGCGCAGCCTGGTTGCGCGACCAGGGGCGAAATGTGACGCGCGAAGCCGCCATGGCCAAGATGACGGCCACCGAAAACGCACAGCAGGTCATTGATGCCGCCGTGCAGATTTTCGGAGGACAAGGCGTGGTCAGCGGCGAGCCGGTGGAGCGGCTGTACCGCGAAATCCGCGCGCTGCGCATTTACGAGGGCGCAACCGAGGTGCAGCAGCTCATCATCGGCCGCGACCTGCTCAAGGCCCTTTGACACGAGGATCACGCCGATGCACCCCTCTGCCCATGTGGACACCTTCGCACGCGAGCACCTGCCGCCGCCCGAGCTGCAGCCCGAGTACCTGTTTGAGTTGCCCGAACTACAGTTTGGGCCACAGCTGAACTGCGCCAGCGAGCTGCTAGACCGCCACGTGCACGAGGGGCGCGGCGACCGCATTGCCATTTGCGCGCCCGGCGTGTCCTGGACCTATGCCGAGCTGCAAGACAAAGCCAACCGCATTGCCAACGTGCTGGTGCATGACATGGGGCTGGTGCCCGGCAACCGCGTGCTGCTGCGTGCGCCCAACAACCCGATGCTGGCGGCATGCTGGTTCGCGGTGATGAAAGCGGGTGGCATCGCCGTGGCCACCATGCCGCTGCTGCGGGCCAAGGAGCTCAAGACCATTGTGGAGATCGGCCAGGTGACGCATGCGCTGTGCGACAGCGCGCTGGCCGATGAAATGCAGCTCACTGCGGCGCAGACCGCCCTGTTGCGCGAAGTGCGCTACTTTCACGATGCCAGCGAGACGGGGCTGGAAGCCGCCATGGCGCAGGCGTCACCCCAGTTCGACAACGTGGCCACTGCATCAGACGACTGCTGCCTGTTTGGCTTTACCTCGGGCACCACCGGTGTGCCCAAGGCCACCATGCACTACCACCGTGATGTGATGGCCATCTGTACCTGCTGGCCCCCGCAGGTGCTGCGCCCGCAGCCGGACGATGTGTTCATCGGCAGCCCGCCCCTGGCCTTCACCTTTGGCCTGGGGGGCTTGCTGCTGTTCCCGCTGTCCATCGGCGCCACCGCCGTGCTGCTGGAAAAAGCGGGCCCGCCCCAGTTGCTGCAGGGCATCCAAGATTTTGGCGCCACCGTGGTGTTCACGGCGCCTACCTCGTACCGACAGCTCGCCGCCCATGGCGACGTGCTGCGCGCCACGCGATTGCGCAAATGCGTGTCGGCGGGCGAAGTGTTGCCCGCCTCCACCCGCGCACTGTGGAAGCAGGCCACGGGCATGGAGCTGATCGACGGCATTGGCGCGACCGAGCTGTTGCACATCTTCATCTCGCACGACGAAAACACCGCCCGGCCTGGCGCTACGGGCAAGCCTGTGCCCGGCTACCGGGCCAAGGTGGTCGATGACGAGGGGCGCGAGGTGCCCGCTGGCTCTGTGGGCAAGCTTGCGGTGCAAGGGCCTACCGGCTGCCGCTATCTGCGCGATGAGCGCCAGCGCCAGTACGTCAAAGACGGCTGGAACCTGACCGGCGACGCCTATCTGGTGGACGCGGATGGCTACTTCCATTACCAGTCCCGCACCGACGACATGATCATCTCGGCCGGCTACAACATCGCGGCCCCCGAGGTGGAGGACGCCCTGCTGGCCCACCCTGCGGTGGCCGAAGCGGCTGTGATTGGCGTGCCTGATGAGCAGCGCGGCCAGATCGTCAAGGCCTACGTGGTGCTCAAGCCCGGTCATGCGGCCGATGCTGGCATGGTCACGACCCTGCAAGAGTTCGTCAAGCAGACCGTGGCCCCCTACAAATACCCGCGTGCCGTGGAGTTCGCCACCCAGCTGCCGCGCACGTCCACCGGCAAGCTGCAGCGCTTTCGCCTGCGTGGGAATTGATTGAATCCTGCGCTTTTGTTCGTCCACCCTGTCCATTCTCTGGAGGCCTACCGATGAGCCCGTTCACCCTTCGCCTGAGTACCCTGGCTGCCGCCACCCTGCTGGCACTGCCCGCCGTGGCCGCTGACAAAGTCAAGGTGGGTTTTCTCAGCACCCTGTCGGGCCCTGGTTCGGCGCTGGGGGTCGATATCCGCGACGGCTTTCAGCTGGCCATCAAGCAGTCTGGGGGCAAGCTGGGCGGACTGCCTGCCGAGGTCATCGTGGCCGATGACCAGCAAAGCCCCGACGCCGCCAAGCAGACCGCCGACCGCCTGCTCAAGCGCGAGCGGGTCGACTTCATGACCGGCATCGTGTTCTCCAACATCATGCTGGCCGTAGGGCAGCCGGTGTTCCAGAACAAGACCTTCTACATCAGCGCCAACGCGGGCCCGTCGCAGTACGCAGGCGCGCAGTGCAATCCGTACTTCTTCAGCGCCTCGTACCAGAATGACAACCTGCACGAGGCCGTGGGCAAGACGGTGCAGGACCGTGGCATCAAGAAGGTTGCGCTGCTGGCGCCCAACTACCCCGCAGGCAAAGATGCACTGGCAGGCTTCAAGCGTTTTTACAAAGGCGCGATTGCGCTGGAGACCTACACCCCGCTGAACCAGTTGGACTATGGCGCAGAGCTGTCGCAGCTGCGCGCATCGGGGGCCGACGCGGTCTACATCTTCCTGCCCGGCGGGCTGGGGGTGAACTTCGTCAAGCAGTTCACCGGTGCGGGGTTGAACAAGGAGATGAAGCTCTTCGCCCCAGGCTTTTCTGCCGATGAGGACGTGATTCGTGCGGTCGGCGAGCCCATGCTGGGAGTGTTGAACAGTTCGCAGTGGGCGCACGACCTCGACAACGCTGCCAACAAGAGGTTTGTGGCCGATTTTCAGAAGGAATATGGTCGCTTGCCCACACTGTATGCAGCCCAGGGCTACGACACTGCACGCCTGATCGATGCCGCAGTGCGCGACGTGCAGGGCAAGACCGAGGACAAGGATGCCGTGCGCAAGGCACTGCAGGCGGCCCGTTTTGAGTCGGTGCGTGGCGCTTTCAAGTTCAACACCAACCAGTACCCCGTGCAGAGCTACTACCTGCGCGAAGTGGTCAAGGATGCGCAGGGCCGCATCACCAACAAGACCGTAGGCAAGGTCTTTGACGCCCATGCGGATGCGTATGCCAGCGAATGCAAGATGTGATGCGCGTGAAGGCTCTGTGCTTGCCGCGCTGCCAATGCATGTGCCCACCAGCGGCCCGGAGGCCATGACGTGAACGCCATCTTGGTTCTGGAGCAATTGCTCAATGGGCTGCAGTTCGGCCTGATGCTGTTCTTGCTGGCCGCCGGCCTCACGCTGGTCTTCGGCATCATGGACATGATCAACCTGGCCCATGGCTCGCTCTACATGGTGGGCGCCTACCTGATCGCCAGCATTGCGGGCGCATCGGGCTCGTTCTGGCTGGGGCTGGTGGGCGGGGTGCTGGCGACGGCCGCTGTGGGCGTGCTGCTGGAGCTTGCGGTGCTGCGCCGCCTGTACCAGCGCGACCATCTGTCGCAGGTGCTGGGCACCTTCGCCATCTTGCTGATGGCCAACGAAGGCGTGCGCATGATCTGGGGCTCGCAGCCCATGCCCATGGCCACGCCTGCTTCGCTATCGGGCCCGGTGCAGTTGTTGCCTGGCTTCAGCTACCCCGCTTACCGGCTCTTCATCATCGGCGTGGGGCTGGTGGTGGCGCTGCTGCTGTACCTGTTGATCACGCGCACCCGTGTGGGCATGCAGGTGCGCGCTGGCGCATCTAACCGCGAAATGGCCCAGGCCATGGGCACCAACGTGCGCTGGCTGTTCACTGCGCTGTTTGCCCTGGGCGCTGCGCTGTGCGCAGTGGCCGGGGGCATGCTGGGGCCGTTGCTGGCGGTGCAGGTAGGCATGGGCGAGAGCATTTTGATCCTGGCGTTTGTGGTGATCGTGATTGGGGGCATCGGCTCCATCCGGGGGGCGTTGCTGGGGGCGCTGCTGGTGGGCATGGTTGATACGGCGGGCCGCACCCTGGTGCCCTTGCTGTTTGGCCAGCTGCTCGGGCCCGCTGCGGC
Organism: Acidovorax sp. 106; assembly: GCF_003663825.1. Lineage (NCBI taxonomy): Bacteria > Pseudomonadati > Pseudomonadota > Betaproteobacteria > Burkholderiales > Comamonadaceae > Acidovorax > Acidovorax sp. 106. The sequence goes on from NZ_RCCC01000001.1 coordinate 1,920,159, forward strand.
GGCCAGCGCAGCCCCGGCGGTGGCCTCGATCCTGATTTATGTGCTGATGGCGGCCGTCCTGTTCTGGAAGCCGCGTGGACTTTTTCCTGCCCATGGCTGATAACACCCATCCCCCCAGCATCCTGGACCATGCGCTGCGCGCACGCACCGCGTTGCCCCTGCTGCTTGCGCTGGCCTTGGTGCCCACCCTGTTCAACCTGGCGGGCGAGGGCTTCTACATCAGCGTCGCCAGCCGCATCCTGATTTTTGCGCTGGCCGCTACCAGCCTGAACCTGATCCTGGGCTTTGGCGGCATGGTCAGTTTTGGGCACGCGGCCTTTGTGGGCATGGGGGCCTACACCGTGGGCATCCTCATGCAGTCGGGCGTGGTCTCGGCCTGGGTGTCGTGGCCAGCCGCCTTTGTGGTGGGCGGGGTGTTTGCCTTGCTGATCGGGCTGATCAGCCTGCGCACGCAGGGCGTGTACTTCATCATGATCACGCTGGCATTTGCGCAAATGCTGTTTTACCTGATGGTGTCGCTCAAGCCCTACGGCGGGGAGGACGGGCTGTCCCTGGCCTCTCGTTCGCACCTGGGCCTGGGGCTGAACCTGGCCGACGACGCACAGTTTTACTACGTGGTGCTGGCGCTGGTGGCGGTGTTGTTCTTTGGCGTGGCCAAGCTGCTGAACGCTCGGTTTGGGCATGCGCTGCAAGGCATTCGCGAGAACGAGACGCGCATGGCTGCGTTGGGCTTTGCGGTCTACCGCACCAAGCTGGTGGCCTTTACCCTGGCGGGCGCCATCGCGGGCCTGGCCGGCGCATTGCTGGCCAACCAGGCCAGCTTTGTGAGCCCGGCGCTGCTGCAGTGGAGCCAGTCGGGCATGCTGATGATCATGGTCATCCTGGGCGGCGTGGGCTACCTGTGGGGCGGCCTGGTGGGCGCCGCAGCCTTTTTGCTCATCGAAGAGGTGCTGGTGGCCTACACCATCCATTGGCAGTTTGGCCTGGGTGCGGTGCTGCTGGCCGTGGTCTTGCTGTCACCCAACGGGCTGCTCAGCCTGCTCGGCAAGTTCAGGAGGAAGCCCGCATGACCGAAATCCTGCGCACTGAGCAACTGGTCAAGCGCTTTGGCGGTCTGGTGGCCACAGACCATGCCAACCTGTCGGTGCAGCGCGGAGAGCTGCATGCGTTGATCGGCCCCAACGGGGCGGGCAAAACCACGCTCATCCACCAGCTCTCGGGTGCGCTGGCACCCACCAGCGGGCAGGTGTTTTTCCAGGGGCAGACCGTGACGGATGTGCCCATCCACCAGCGGGTGCATCGCGGCTTGGTGCGCTCGTACCAGATCACCAGCGTGTTCAAGCGCCTGTCGGTGCTGGACAACCTGGCGCTGGCAGTGCAGTCGCGCACCGGCAGCAGCCTGCGGTTCTGGCGCGCGGCGCGGGCCGAGCATGCGCGCTATGCAGCCGCCACTGCCGTGGCCGAACGGGTGGGGCTGGCGGGCCAGCTGCACCGCGTTGCGGGCATGCTTTCGCATGGCGAGCAGCGGCAACTGGAGATCGGGCTGGCGCTGGCGCTGGAGCCCCAGTTGCTGCTGCTGGACGAGCCCATGGCAGGCATGGGGCCCGATGAATCCGAACGCATGGTCGAGCTGCTCAGCAGCCTGCGTGGCCAGGTCACCATGCTGCTGGTGGAGCACGATATGGACGCTGTGTTCCGCCTGGCCGACCGCATTTCCACGCTGGTCTTTGGCCGCATCATTGCCACCGGCTCTCCGCAGGAGATCCGCGAGCACCCTGAGGTGAAAAAAGCCTACCTGGGCGACGAACTGGAGGCCCTGCCATGAGCGCGCTGCTGGAAGTGCAAGCCCTGGAGACCGCCTATGGCCCCAGCCAGGTGCTGTTTGGCGTGGCCTTCAGCATCCACCAAGGAGAAGTGGCCACGCTGCTGGGCCGCAACGGCATGGGCAAGACCACCACGGTGCGCTCGCTGCTGGGCCTCACGCCTGCGCGGGCGGGCAGCGTCCGCTTCCGGGGCGAGCGTATCGACGCTCTGGCCCCCGATCGCATTGCGCGCATGGGCCTGGCGGTGGTGCCCGAGGGGCGGCAGATCTTTCCCAACTTGTCGGTCAAGGAAAACCTGCTGGCCTTTGCTGCGCGCCGCAATGCCACCGAAACCCCCTGGACGCTGGACCGCGTGGTGGCGCTGTTTCCGCGTTTGCAAGAGCGCTTTTCGAATATGGGCAACCAGCTCTCGGGCGGCGAGCAGCAGATGCTGGCCATTGGCCGGGCCTTGATGACCAACCCGCACCTGCTCATCCTGGACGAAGCCACCGAGGGGCTTGCGCCGCTGATTCGCGAAGAAATCTGGCGCTGCCTGGACCAGTTGCGGGCGCAGGGCCAAACCATCCTGGTCATCGACAAATATGTGCGGCGGCTTTTGCAGCTGGCGGACCGCCACACTATCATCGAGCGCGGCAAGGTGGTCTGGCAGGGCGACTCGCCCGCACTGGCGGCAGACCCATCCCTGTGGCACCGCTACATCGGGGTGTGACATGGACGGCCATATGCAATTCACACGCGACTACCGCATTCGCTTTTCGCACTGCGACCCGGCGGGCATCGTCTTTTTTCCGCAGTATCTGGTGCTGTTCAACCAGCTGGTAGAGGACTGGTTCACCGACGGCCTGGGCATCTCGTATGCTGACCTGCTGGGCCCGCGCCGCATTGGCCTGCCCATCGTTCGGCTGGAGTGCGATTTTCGCGCCATCAGCCGCATGGGCGACATCGTCCGCTTTGGCCTGAGGGCCGAACGTGTCGGCGGCCGGTCGCTCGATTTGACCCTGCAGGCTTACAGCGGCGACGCCCTGCGCGTGTCCTCGCGCCAGGTGCTGGTGTTCACCAGCCTTGACACCCACCAAGCCATTTCCATGCCCGCCGATGTGCGGGCAGCCCTTTCCATTGCCCCTTAGGAGATTCCATGCAAGTCCTTCTTCCCCCCGGTTGGCCCCGCCCCAAGGGGTATGCCAACGGTGTCAGTGCGCGCGGGCGCATGGTGTTTGTGGCAGGCATGATTGGCTGGGATGCGCAGGGCCAGTTCCACACCGACGACCTGGCAGGCCAGGCGCGCCAGGCGCTGCAAAACATCGTCGAAGTGCTGCGTGAGGGCGGCGCGCTGCCAGAGCACATCGTGCGCATGACCTGGTACGTCACCAACAAGCAAGAATACGTGGCCGCCTACCCCGAGATTGGCAAAGCCTTCCGCGAGTTGATCGGCAGCTTCAACGCAGCCATGACGGCGGTGCAAGTGCAGGCGCTGGTGGAAGACCGCGCCAAGGTCGAGATCGAAGTCACGGCGGTCGTTCCCGACTGAGCGCGGCATGACCAAGCCTGGCTGACCAGGGCCCCCGGGGCAGCCGGCGTGACTTCAGAACTCGTGCAGAACTCGTGCAGAGCTGGTGCAGAGCTGGTGCAGAGCTTGTGCAAGGGCGTTGCCAAAGCCCCCTGCAGGCCAGGCAGGCACCTCACTTCCTACAATAGGGCCTCTATGCAAGCCCTTCACTACACCCGCGCCCAGCAGCTTCCCGGCATCCTTGCCCAACGCATTGCCATCCTCGACGGTGCCATGGGCACCATGATCCAGCGCTTCAAGCTGGGTGAGGCCCAGTACCGGGGCGAGGGCTACAGTGGCCCGGATGGCGCAGGCGACCGGTTCAAGGACTTTGCGCGCGATGTAAAGGGCAACAACGAGTTGCTTTCGCTCACCCGGCCCGATGTGATCCGCGACATCCATGAAGCCTATCTGGCCGCAGGCGCTGACCTGATCGAGACCAACACCTTCGGCGCCACCACGATCGCGCAGGAGGACTACAAGATGGCCGACTTGGCGCGCGAGATGAACCTCAAGTCCGCCCAATTGGCCCGTGCTGCCTGCGACAAGTACAGCACGCCCGATAAGCCCCGCTTCGTCGCGGGCGCCCTCGGCCCCACGCCCAAGACGGCCAGCATCAGCCCCGACGTGAACGACCCCGGCGCGCGCAATGTGGACTTCGAGCAGCTGCGCGCTGCGTATTACGAGCAGACCGAGGCCTTGGTGGAAGGCGGCTCGGATGTGCTGTTGGTCGAAACCATCTTCGACACACTCAACGCCAAAGCCGCGCTGTTTGCCATTGACGAATTCTTTGAAAAAAGCGGCGAGCGCCTGCCGCTCATCATCAGCGGCACGGTCACTGACGCGTCGGGCCGCATCCTGAGCGGGCAGACCGTGACGGCCTTCTGGCACAGCGTGCGCCACGCCCGCCCGCTGGCCATTGGCCTGAACTGCGCGCTGGGCGCCACGCTGATGCGCCCCTACATCCAAGAGCTCAACCGCGTGGCCGGGGACACCTTCATCAGCTGCTACCCCAACGCTGGCCTGCCCAACCCCATGAGCGACACGGGCTTTGACGAAACGCCCGAGGTGACCAGCCGCTTGGTGCATGAGTTTGCCGCCGAAGGGCTGGTCAACATCGTGGGCGGCTGCTGCGGCACCACGCCCGACCACATTGGCGCCATCGCCCGCGCGGTGGAAACGGTGCCTGCGCGCAAGATGTTCTACCCTGCCGAGGCCTGACAGGGCCGACAGGACTGGGGCTCCCCTTCAGATGCCACGCTGGCCTTGCCGTGGAGTGAGCCACTGGCCTCAACCCGGTTTTGCGCCCGCCATGTTTGAGAAAAACCGCGTTTGTAAGAAAATACGGCTCCAGCGCTTGATTGGTAAGCGCTGGTAGCTATTAAAAACATAGCTAACAACCCACGGGCAAAGGGCCTTGCCGCTGCCACCCTGATTGCGCGATGCCCACAGGCGCGGTGTTGGGGCGGCGGTCCCTGTGCCGCGTTGGCGGCTTTTTTGCCCTGCTTGTGCCTTGCTACCGCCCTGCGGGTCCCCACTGCCTTGATCCATGCTCTCCACCGCTGAAACCCCTTTTGTCGCCGCTTTGCCCATCGATGCGAGCCATGCTTCGCCCGCTGCTGAGCCCTTGGCAGACCCTGCGGCTGAGCGCGAAGCCATCAAGCTCGAAAAGCGCCTGGTGCGCCAGGTGGCCCAGGCCATTGGTGACTTTGGCCTCATCGAAGACGGCGACAAGGTGATGGTGTGCGTGTCGGGCGGCAAAGACAGCTACGCCATGCTCGACGTGCTGCGCATGCTGCAGCAGCGCAACGGCAACCGCTTTGAGCTGATCGCGGTCAACCTCGACCAGAAGCAGCCTGGCTTTCCCGCCCACGTGCTGCCCGAGTATTTGACGCAGGTGGGCGTGCCCTTTCACATCGAAACGCAGGACACCTACAGCGTCGTCAAGGAGCACATCCCCGAGGGCAAGACCATGTGCAGCCTGTGCAGCCGCCTGCGCCGGGGCATTTTGTACCGCGTGGCCGACGAGCTGGGCTGCACAAAAATTGCACTCGGCCACCACCGCGACGACATGTTGCAGACCTTCTTCTTGAACATGTTCTTTGGCGGCAAGCTCAAGGGCATGCCGCCCAAGGTGCAAAGCGACCGGGGCGACCACCTCATCATCCGCCCCTTGGCCTATGTGGCCGAGAGCGACCTCACCCGCTGGGCCGAGATCCGCAACTTCCCCATCATCCCCTGCACGCTGTGCGGCAGCCAAGAGAACCTGCAGCGCAAGCAGATCGGCCAGATGCTGCGCGACTGGCAACAGCTCTACCCTGGCCGCATCGAGAACATGGCCGTGGCCCTGCGCAACCTGGTGCCTTCGCACTTCATGGACACGCGCCAGTTCGACTTCAAGGGCATGGTGCCCAACGGCGTGGCGGATGCCGATGGCGACAAGGCGTTTGACGCCGAAGAGTTTCCTGCGCAGGCCGTGGGCATGCTGGGGGGTCTGCCCCTGATACCCCGCTGAACCTGACCCCGACGATTTTTAGATTGGGCCACCCCATGACCATCCTCAAAGCCCCCGAACTCCTCCTGCCCGCTGGCTCGCTCGACAAGATGCGCGCCGCCTACGACTTTGGCGCCGACGCGGTGTACGCCGGGCAGCCGCGCTACAGCCTGCGCGCGCGCAACAACGAGTTCCGCCTAGAGCAGATCAAGCAAGGCATAACGGAAGCGCACGCACGCGGCAAGAAGTTTTTTGTGACCAGCAACCTGATTGCGCACAACGACAAGATCCGCACCTACCTGCGCGACATCGAGCCCGTGATCGACTGCAAGCCAGACGCCCTCATCATGGCCGACGCAGGCCTGATCATGATGGTCAAGGAGAAGTGGCCCGAGCAGGTGGTGCACCTGTCGGTGCAGGCCAACACCACCAACTGGGCGGCCGTGAAGTTCTGGCAAAAGATGGGCGTGGAGCGCGTCATCCTCTCGCGTGAACTCAGCCTGGACGAGATCGAAAAAATCCGCCAGGAATGCCCCGACATGGAGCTGGAAGTGTTCGTGCACGGCGCGCTGTGCATTGCGTACTCGGGCCGTTGCCTGCTCAGCGGCTACTTCAACCACCGCGACCCCAACCAGGGCACCTGCACCAACGCCTGCCGCTGGAACTACGCCACGCACGACGCCGACATCGACCCCACCACGGGCGAAGCCATTGCGCAAAAGATGGAAGGCGACTTCAACTTCGAGGCCGCGCAGCAAAAGGCGGAACAATCGTTTGCCTCCACCACCGGCAACGGCGAGCGCCACCCGAAGGCCGACAAGGTCTACCTGATCGAAGAGGCTGGCCGCCCCGGGCAGATGATGCCCATCATGGAAGACGAGCACGGCACCTACATCATGAACAGCAAGGACCTGCGCGCGGTGGAGCACGTGGCCCGCCTGGCGCAGATCGGCGTCGATTCGCTCAAGATCGAAGGCCGCACCAAGAGCCTGTACTACGTGGCCCGCACCGCCCAGGTGTACCGCCGCGCCATCGACGATGCCGTGGCTGGCCGCCCCTTCAACCCCGAGCTGCTGCTGGAGTTGGAGGGATTGTCCAACCGTGGCTACACCGGCGGCCTGCTGGAGCGCCGCCCCAGCAACGACTACCAAAACTACATCAACGGCCATTCTGAAACCCAACGCAGCCAGTACGTGGGCGAGATTTTGGGCGCCGAAGGCCAGGCCGATGCCGGGCTGCAGGGTCTGGACCAAGAATGGGTGCAGGTAGAAACCAAAAACCACTTTGCCGTGGGCAACCTGCTGGAGGTGGTGCACCCCAGCGGCAACATCACCGTGCGCTTGCAAGAAATGCGCAACGCGCAAGGCCAGCCCGTGCAGGTGGCCCAGGGCAACCCGGTGCGGGTGTGGATTCCGCTGCCTGCAAAGTACGCCGGTGCCCTGCTGGCCCGCGTGGTGGAAGCGCAACCGCCCGCAGCCCAGCCAGAGCCTGCACTGGTCGCCTGATTTTTTGAGAAACCCCAGGGGCTCCCGCATGACAACTCTTTTTGAATGCAGCCCCCGCTGGTTGTTTGCGGCTGCTGTGCTCGGTGTGGCTTTCTCTGGCGGTGCCAGCGCCCAGGCCCCCACCGTCGCCCCCACCGTTGCCCCCGCTAAGCAGCGCTACGTGCAAGGCTCGTGGGTCAACCTGCGCGAGTCGGCCCAGTCCCAAGCCCGCATCGTCGCCCAGGTGCCAGCCAACACCATGCTGCAACAGCTCACCGAGCGTGACGGCTGGTGTGCCGTGCTCTACGCGGGCGATGCGCGCCTGGGGCCGCCGTTGCCAGAGCCCTTGCAAGCCCACATCGCCTGCAACCTGCTGGCCGACCAGCCCCTCACTCTGGCGCAGGCAGGCAAGGATGCTGCCCGCGCCTTCTGGGTGGCCCCATCGCCCAACCGCCTGCGCGCCTACGGCAATGCCCTGCATCGCCCGCCCGCGCTGCAGTGGCCCGCGCTGGCCAAAAGCCACGCGCATGAAATGCCAGTGCAGTACCCCACGCGCCCTGAGTTTGAAGCTGCCAAAAAGCTGCTGCGCGCTGGCGTGCCACTGCGGCCTGAACAAGAAATCGACCGAGGTCGCCCCATCAACCCGCTGGACGACCTGAAGCTGGCCACCCGCCCCGAGTACGACAACATTCCCGCCGTGGCCCCTTTGGCCGCCAAGCCCACCTTGCCTGCGATTGCGCCGTCGTACTTTCGCAGCCACGCCGGCGTGGCCCTGCTGCACGAGACCGACGCCGACGGCTTGGCCGCCGTGGCGGGCACCCGCATCAGCGTCATCCCCACGGGGGCACCCGTGGGCCGGTTCACCCGCCACCAAGGCCCAGAGATCGACTACATCACCGGCTTCTGGGACGTAGGCACTGCCGACCAGGCCTTTGCCCCCGCGCTGACCGTCTATGCCATCACCCACCAGGGCCTGGTGGGCGCACGCGCCATGCGCCAACGGTATTGGGACATCAGCAACGAAGCCCACTACTGCGGCGGCCACTACCCAGACCGTGGGTTCAACGACCCTGGCGAAGAGGCCCAGCCCGTGCGCGGCTACGCCAAACTGCCAGATACCGCCGAAGTGCTGGTGCGCCTGGTGGTACCCGGCAAGCTGCCGCCCGACGCCGTCAAGGTCAAAACCCAGCGTTACGCCACCAGCTGGCTGCAGCCTGCCGATCCCCCCATCCGTATCAAGCCTCAGCGCAAGGCCTCTGCCGTGCTGGTGCACGAAATTGATGTGGACCGCGATGGCGTGGCCGACATCCTGCGCATCGACACCCCCGCGCCTGGGGGCATGAGCTTTGAGCCGATTTTTGACTGGCGCTGGTACGTGAATATCAACGGGCAGTGGTTTCGGGCGGGGTATTGGGTGGATCAGGAGTGCACGTGAGTGCGTGGGTGGGGCGGCTTTCGGCCAGGAGCGGCCGTTCACTGCAAATGGAAGCGGACGTTTAACGTTGGAGTGGTCGTACCGTTTGGAACCCTCGAGGTCCAAGTTCACGAACTGCTAGGCTCAGCCCTCGAAACGAGCATTGCTAAACGTTCCATCAGGTGCGCGATCAACGATGACTGCATGGCCAGCAAACACATCGCCATCAGTGAAGCAAAATTCAATCGTTCCATCTTCAAAAACTAGCAGGGCATCAAACTCAAAGAGCTCATGCAAATCAGAGGCGTCCAACTCTGGAGAATCGTCGCTTTCGCGCCAGTCATTCGCCAACTCGACGAGATCGTGCGCGGCAACGGATCGCGCCGAAGGAACGTGTAGATCAAGGTGTTGAACAAGCTCCCGCGCTACGGAGATACAGGTAGACGGGTCCCCGTGTCTTTCCACCATCAGATGGGTGGATATATCTTTGTTTCCCCACCTCACCTTTACAGAGTGAAGTCCGTTTTCGTCTCGCTCTACGTCACCCAGTACGGTGTCAGATGCAACGATCATTTGAGGTAATCCTTGAAAGCCCAATGTAATTTCGGCCTTGCCAGCGAGCAGGCACTGGGCACTAAGACAGCACGGTTTGTACTGCAGGCCTGCGGCTAGTGATTCAACGGCAGCTTTGAAGTAATTTGGTCCACAAGCGGCTTTGGGCCCAAAGCCGTCTCCAAAATGCCGCATCGCTGCGGAATGCCTGCCCGCTCAATCCGCGAAGCCTTCTCCCTCAAGGCGTCCCGTCATCGTAGACATCACAGTCAAACCCCTTCAGCACCGCCAAAGAAGGCACTGCAAAGTGCTTTTCTTTGCTGACCTTGAGGCGCCCCTTGACCCGTTCAGAGGTGATGAACTTGCCGGTCAGGTAGTTGACGCTGCTGCGGCCGCCTTCCTTGCCTGAGGTCCAGACTGTCTCCTTGCCGATCAGCTCAAAGTCGCCGAGCCGAGGGTTAAAGCGGAATTGCAGGGTGGTGTTGCCCGAGTTCTGGTCTTCCGCCTTGTCCACCGCTGTGACAAACAGCGATGTGCCTTTGGCCTCCAGGTTGAAGAACTTCTGTGCCCTGCAATAGCTGGCAGAGGCAGACAGGGGCGCGTAGTGCCCGTCAGGGCCGCCCGGCGCACCCGCCAGAACCACGAGGCGGATCTCCATGGGCCGGTCTGTAGGGCCGTTGACTTCGTTGAGGATCAGTGCGAGGTCTGGCACGCCGTCGCCGTTCCAGTCGCCGGTGGCAGAGGTCCACTCCACAAAGGTCCGTTGCGGGAACAGTGCGGCAACGGCTGCCTCGGTGCGGGCATATGTCGGGGGCTGCGCGTATGCCGTGGTCGCCGCAGTGGCCAAGCAGGCGATGAAGGTCAGGGTGCGTGAAAGGTGGGGAAGGCGTTGCATGGGATACCTCGTGCCTGTGCATAACTGGGGTGGTGCCGTGGCGTGAAACCGTCAATCTCGGCGGCCAGGCTGCCGCAACAGCGCCCCCAACACCAACGCCTCGGCCAGCACCTCCAGCCCTTCTTCCAGCGTGGCCAGCAGGGGTGGCAGCTCGGGCAGCCAGGGCCAGTGCGCTTGTACTTCAGGCCACTGGTCCACGCCAATGGCCAGCCAGCCCATGGCCAAGCCCGCCCACAGCAGGGCGCGCGTGCCGGGGTGCAGCAGCGCGCGGTGCAGCCAGGCCAGCGTGAGCAGGCCGATGGCGGCCACGGCCAGCATGGGGGCCTCGCGCACGGCGCTGTACTGGCAGGCGGCGGTCCATTCGTGGCAGCGAAACTTCCACAGCTCGTGCAGCATGAACTGCTCGTCCAGCGCCAGCACCCCAAACGCCACCGCCAGCCACGCGCCCAGCAGGCGGGGCAGGGCGCGGTCGCCCACCAGCCGCAGGGCGGTGATGCTGAGCGTGAGCAGCAGCGCGCTCGACAGCCAGGCCACGGGCGAGGCGTCCGAGCGAAATGCGCGCTCCCACGCGGGGGCGTAGACCCAGGCGCTGAGCAGCAGGTAGCCCAGCACGGTGGCGAGCAGCGCGGGGGCCACGCCACGGTGGGGGGCGGGAGGATGGCCGGGCAGGGGCGTGTGCGGCGTGGCTTGGGACATGGGCCGATTGTCTGCCAAACCCACAAGGGTGTGATTGAAAAGTGCCTCTAGCGCTTGATATGAAAGCGCTGGCAGCTATTGTTTTGATAGTGATTGGGCAGCGGCTTTTCATGCGGGCTGAATGGGAACAGAATCTGGCATCTCCGCTGCACTGGGCCAGGCTTGGCCTTGCACCCCACCGTTCAGCCACCCCGCCTTGCCGCCATGTCCATCCCAATGGATCCCCTTCGCAGCCCTGTGCCCGCCGTGGCCCAGGTGTTGGCCGAAGCCGCTTTGCAGCGGCAAAACATGCTGCTGGGCGCTGATAAGGGCGGCACCGGTGCGGTGGCGCCCACCCCCGGTGTTCCGCCATCCCCCGCGCCCATTCCGGCCACTCCTTTGGCGCCGCCACCCTTGCCCGAGGGGGCCAGTGACCCGGTGCAGGCCGACCGGGTGAGCTTGTCGCCCCGCGCCAGCCAGGCGCTGCAGTCGCAGGGCCAGGGAGGGGTAGCGCCGCCATCCACCACACCGACGCAGCCCCGGGCTGTGACGGTGCCCCCGGCGGCAGCGCCTGCCTTGGCTACGTTGGCAGCTGCGGGCGCAGGCGGGGTCACGGCGTGGCCCACCAGTGGGGTATCGCCCGCCCTGCGGGGCTTGCTGGATGCGCTGGTGCAGCAGCTCACCCCGGCGGCACCGCAGCGCGTGGTGGCGGTGCAGCCCTGGGGGCCTGCCACGGCAGGTGCCGGGTTGCCCGCTGAGGCAGATTTGCCGCCGCTGCAAACCTGGCTGGTGGGGCAGGGCAGCGTGCACACCGAGCAGGGCGCGCGTGCCTTCACGGCCACCCTGCGGGTGCCTGCGGCCTGGCTGCAGGCGTTGCCCACAGCGCCCACTGCCACACCACAGGGCACGGCCAGCGCGCTGCAGGCGGCCTTTGCCGGGCGGCCCCAGGCGCTGGTGGGTGGGTTGTTTGCCCTGGTGTTGCAGCCGGGCACGTTACCGGGAATGTTGCAGGCTGAAGCGCCTGGCGGCGGGCACACCAGTGCCTTGCTGGCGCTGGAGTTGGCGCCCTGGGCGGGCGCATCGGCCAGCCTGGTGTATGGACGCGACCCGCTGCACTCGCGCAACGACCCGTGGCTGCTGATGCTGGCGCTGCAGGCCAGCGGCTACGGGCGCGATGAGGAAGAGGCCGAGCAGCGCCGCCGCCAGCGCGGCCATTGCGATACCCCCGGCTGCCCCTACGCAGGCCGCGCGCCCTGCGAGCAGCCGTTTTGCCATGCGTTGCGGGTGGAGGCGGTGCCTGCGGTGCCGCCGATAGCGCCGGCCTGATGGTCGAAGGCCTGCGGCACGGCGGGCATAAAAAAAGCCGCCCTGTGGTGAGGGCGGCTTTGCCGGGCGCTTGTGGCACACCTGGATTCGGGGCGCTGGCGGTGGGCCAGCGCTGCGAAAAAATTCAGACCACGGCAGGCATCATGGATACAGGCCGCGCATTTCGCGGGCGTGCAGGATGCGCTGGCAGGCCACGATGAAGGTGGCGGTGCGCAGGCTCACCTTGTGCTCTTGCGCCACTTGCCAGATGCCCGCAAAGGCCTCTTGCATGATGCGCACCAGGCGGGCGTTGATCTCGTCCTCGCTCCAGAAGAAGCTGGAGAAGTCCTGCACCCATTCAAAGTAGCTCACCGTCACGCCGCCGGCGTTGGCGATCACGTCGGGCAGCACCAGCACACCCTTGTCGTGCAGGATGTCGTCGGCCTCGGTGGTCGTGGGGCCGTTGGCGCCTTCGATCACGAGCTTGGCCTTGATCTGGCCTGCGTTGTCTTTGGTGATCTGGCCTTCCAGCGCGGCAGGGATCAGGATCTCGCAATCCACGCCCCAGAACTCCTCAGCCTTCATCACATCGGCACCGGCAAAGCCGCCCACGCCGCCACGGGTCTTCACGTGCGTCAGCAGGGCGGGCACATCCACGCCGTTGCTGTTGAAGATGGTGCCGGTGTGGTCTTGCACGGCCACCACCTTGGCGCCTGCTTCAGCAAACAGCTTGGCCGCAATACCGCCCACGTTGCCAAAGCCCTGCACCGCCACGCGGGCGCCGTCCAGCGCCAGGCCGGTCAGCTTGGCGGCTTCCACGCCCACGGTGTACACGCCACGGCCGGTGGCCTCGACACGGCCCAGCGAGCCGCCCAGGTCCACGGGCTTGCCGGTGACCACGCCGGTTGCGGTGGCGCCGGTGTTCATCGAATACGTGTCCATCATCCAGGCCATGATCTGGCCGTTGGTGTTCACGTCGGGTGCGGGGATGTCCTTGGAGGGGCCGATCAGCAGGCCGATCTCGCTGGTGTAGCGGCGCGTCAGGCGCTCCAGCTCACCCAGCGACAGCTTCTTGGGGTCCACGCGAATGCCGCCCTTGGCTCCGCCGTAGGGCACGTTCACCGCTGCGTTCTTGACTGACATCCAGGCCGACAAGGCCATAACTTCCGACAGCGTTACATCCTGGTGGAACCGCACGCCACCCTTGCCAGGGCCGCGGCTCAGGTTGTGCTGCACGCGGTAGCCCTCGTAGTGGGCGATGGTGCCGTTGTCCAGCTCGATCGGCACGTCCACGATCAGGATGCGCTTGGGGCGCTTGAGTGTTTCCACCCAGCGCGCCAGGTTGCCCAGGTAGGGGGTGACGCGGTCGACCTGCTGCAGGTAGTTGCCCCAGGGGCCGAGGTGGTCGGCTTGCAGGTAAGAGGGCAGGGGGTGTGCGGGTGCGGTGGGTGCGCCAGAGGGGTTTGACATGGTGTTTCCTTTTGGGATCAGTTCACGGCGCGAAGCTTATGCCTGCGGTGTGGCGGTGTCCAAGGCCAGTCTGTTTGCGGGTTATGCGTTTGATGCATAAAGTGACAAAGGTCAAAAAGAGCGGCCTGGGCAGCGCACGAAACCCCGATTTGTGTGCAATTTTTGTGCCCTGCGCGCGTTGCAAGGCGCGTGGCTTGCGCTTGTTACCGGTGATTAACATTTGGCCGATAGACTCGGGCGCCAAAGCACCCGCACCCCCGCGAAGAACACGGCCTGAGAGGGGTGGGTGTTTTTCATGCCCCGCAGCCCGGCGCGGCGGCAGACCGGGCCAGCGCCTTGGCTGCGGCCCTGGGGGTCGGCGTGCAGTCTGTCCAATCTCCAACAAGGTCCGCCAATGAGTGTCAACTGCCATGCCTGCGCCACCGTGAACCGCGATGGCGCCAAGTGCTGCAAGGGTTGCGGCACAGCCCTGATCCCCCAACCTTCTGAAGCCGCCGCCAGCACGGTGTGCCCCGCCTGTGCGGCCCCGTGCAAATCCGGTGCGCGTTTTTGCGGCCAGTGCGGCGAAAACCTGGTGGCCCCACAGCCCGCAGTGGCCGTTGCAGGGGCCACCGCTGCGGCCGCCGTTGTCGCCGTCGCCGCCTCCACTGTGCCCCCAGTTTTCGCTGCGCCATCGCCTAGCGCCACCCCGGCAGATGAGCCCGTGCTGGAGCTGGACATGGACTTTGACCTGGACGATGGCCCCTCGGACCCCGATGCCGACACCCGGCCTGCGCCACTGGAGTTTGTAGCGTCGGCGCAAGAAGAAGACATGGACTTGCTGCTGGACGTGCCTATGGCCGCCGAGGCCCCCGCCGCCACGCACGCCCACGCGGCGCCCGCACCTGCAGTACCCGCCCCCGCCCCCACCGCTGCCGCGCCTGCCGTGGCCGCCGCAGCGCCCGCCCCGGTGCCCGAAGCGCCAGCGGCGGCTGCCGCAGTCCCTGCCGTGGCTTCCTCTGCGTCAGCGTATGGCGCGGCGCCTGCAACGCCCGCTGTGCCCGTGCCCACCGTGCTGGCCCCTGCCACCTCGGCCACTACTCCGGCGGCGGCAAGCCCTGCCCCTGCCCCGGCAGCCGCAGCGCCCGCTCCACGCCCGGTGGCACCCGCCTCGGCCTGGCCGTTGCCTGAGGAGCCCGTGGCCTCTTCCGCACCGGGCGGTGCCCTGAAGTACGCCGCCATGGGCTTTGCCGGTGTAGCCGTGGTGGCCGGCCTGGCCTGGTGGCTGCTGGTGGCCAAGCCGCAAAGCCAGCCCGCCGTGGCACAGCAGGTGGGTACGCAGATGGCAGACGCTGCGCCATCGTCTGGCCCCAAGATCGTGATCGAATCGGCCCCCGCCGCCCCTGTGGTGGCTGCGCCCGCTGCCCTGCCAGAGCCCGCACCTGCGGCACCGGTGGCATCGCCCGCCGTGGTGACCGAACCCCTGCAACCGCAGGTGGTAGCACCCGCTCCCGTGGCTGCCGCTGCGCCAGCGCCAACCGCCGCCATTAAGCCCGCGCCTAAGGCCAGTGAAGCCGCTCCCAAGCCGCCCAAGCCACGCCCCGGTGCGCAGCCTGCCAACGAGCCGCCTTGGCCCCACGCGGGCTCGCGGGCCCCGGCGCCTCCCACCTTGTCCAACGCCCCTGCACCTGCCCCGCAGCCGCCAGCGGTCACCGTCATCACCGCGCCACCTGCCGATGGCCTGGGCCCCCTGCGCGCGGCGCTGCGCCAGTGCGACCGCGAAGACAACATGTTCAGCAAAGGCGTGTGCGTGGTGAAAGCGCGCCACCAGCACTGTGGCAACAACTGGGGCCGCGTGCCGGATTGCCCCATGAGCAGCCGCAACAACGACCCCTACGCCAACTGATGCCGGGAGGCATCTGAAAAGAGAAGCCCATGCGAGAGGGGTATGGGTGCTGTGCCAGGCCCAAGCCGATACCAACAACTGACGATCAACCGAGGGAGAACGCACCATGAACCAACCACCAAACTCACCACTGAGTCCATCGCCATTGCGCACCGACAACCCTTATTCCATCTACCGCCTGCCCGAGGCGCTCACCTGCTGGCCGGCCATGACTGTCATGGCTGCAGCCTTCCTGGTGGCGGCCCTGGTGTTTGCGCTGGGTGGCTTCATGGCCCGCATGTGGCTGGGCTTCATGCCGCTGTTTGCGCTGGCGGCGGTGGTGGTGGGCATGGCGGGTGTCAGCGGGGCAGGCGCATGTCTGTCTGACCTGGCCCGGCGCCGCCCCTACCGGGGGCTGGTGGGGTACTTCATGGCCGGGCTGCTGTGCCTGCCCAAGCTGTTGGGCGCGGGCCTGGTGATGGGGCTGGGCGTGCTGGCCGTGTTCCTGGCCCTGGCCGTGGTGTTCTTTGTCTGCAAGATCCCGGTGCTGGGGCCATTGCTGCTGGTGGTGGTGGTGCCCGTAGCGGTGCTGCTGATGGCGGCGCTGATGCTGGCTTTGTATGTGGCCTCGTCCATCGTCGGGCCTGCGCTGTGGGACGGTGAGCGCGTCATGCACTCGCTGTCGATCGCTTGGCACATCACGCGCAAGTACCCGTTTGCGGCCATCGGCAAGATCGTGGGCGGCATGCTGCTGTCGGCCATCTTCGCCTCGATGCTGTTTGGTTTGCTCACCTCGGCCTCGTTCACCGTGGGCGGCATGTTCGCAGCCGTGGTGGGCATGGGCGGTGGCTATGGAGGGGGCATGGGCTACGGTATGGGTGGTGGCTTCAACCCCCTGGCCATCATGATGGGCGGTGCTTCCGGGCACGTGATGGGTGCGGGCGTGGGCTTCAGCCTGGTGTTTGCTTTGGCTTCGGCGTTTGTCTTCTTGCTGCCGCTGATGGTGGGCGTGCTCACCTGGTGCGAGTTTTCTGAGAAGGTGGACCTGGGCAGCATCCGTGACTCTGCAGACGAAGCCCTCAAAGAAGTGAACAGCAAGGTGGCGGACCTCAAGGAACGAGCCCAGGCCCAAGCGGCGGCTGCTGCAGCGGCTGCCACGGCGGCCACTACCGCACACCACACTGCGGCCCACAGCACAGCGAATACGGCAAACCCGGCCAGCCCTGCGCCAGCCCAGGCCCCTGCGGCAGAGCCCGTGGCGCCTGCCGCTGCTACGCCCTCGGTGGCTCCGGTGGTATCCGCCACGGCTGCGCCTGCGGCACCCGCAGCTCCAGCTTGCCCCCAGTGCCACGGCGAGGTACAGGCCGACGACCGCTTTTGCGAGCACTGCGGCCACAAGCTGGTGTGACAGGCTGAAATAGCGGGCGCAGGGGGGGCGCCATGCGCAGGGAACGGTCTGGGCGTTGCGGCATCTCCGCCCGGTGAATCACTCCACCGTGAAATGCTCCAGCGCCGCGTCGCCCGTGGGGTAGCGCAGCGCCAGCCCCTGCAGCACCGCACGCAGCACGGTGGCAATCATCAGGTTACGGTGGGTTTTGGAATTGGCGGGAACGATGGTCCACGGTGCCCAGGGCGTGTGCGTGGCGGCCAGCAGCGTGTCGTAGGCGCGGCGGTAGTCGCCCCACTGCTTGCGCGCCTCAATGTCGCCCATGCTGAACTTCCAGTGCTTGGCCGGGTCGTCCAGGCGTTCTTGCAGCCGCTCGCGCTGCTCGTCAAAACCAATGTGCAGCAAAAATTTGAGCACGATGGTGCCCGTCTCGCTGAGCATGCGCTCAAAGTCGTTGATGTGCGCCAGACGCTGCTGGTGCTGCTCGGGCGTGATCCAGCCGTTGACCACGGGCACCAGCACGTCTTCGCAGTGGCTGCGGTTGAACACGGTGATATCGCCCGCCTGCGGCACCTGCTGGTGGATGCGCCAGAGGTAGTCGTGCGCCAGCTCGTGCTCGGTGGGCGCCTTCCAGCCCACGGCATGCACACCCAGGGCGCTCATGCGGCCAAACACGCCGCGAATGGTGCCGTCCTTGCCCGAGGTGTCGGTGCCCTGCAGCACCACCAGCAGCTTGTAGCGCTTGTCGGCATAAAACAGGTTTTGCAAGGCATCCAGCTCTACGGCCAGGGCTTCTACGGCGGCTTTGTCTTCGGCCTTGCTGCCGGTAGAAAAGGGCTTGGCGCCGGGGTCGATGGCGTCCAGCGCAAACGGCTTGCCCGGCTCGGGCTGCCAGGGCGCCCAGCGCGGGGCCAGGCTGTGGCGTACGGTGCCCCAAAGGGCGTCATGGGCATGGGGTGAGGGCATGGGGCTCTCCGGTGTGGGGGTTGGCAGGGGCGATGGCGCCACGATACCAGCCGGGCCTTTCACCGGGCAGCCATGCTCTTAAATGCTATTAAAAACATAGCTGCTAGCGCTTGTTCAATAAGCGCTAGCAGCATTTTTTACCTATAACCTAGCCTGCGCCGGTCAGAATGCCACTTGCACGCCCGCCACCACTTGGCGGCCCAGACCTGGAATCACCGTCAGGTTGCCCCACGAGGCGGTGTAGTAGGTCTTGTCGAACAGGTTTTGCACGTCCAGCGTCAGGCGCGTGCGCTTGTCGATTTGCCAGTAGCTGGTGATGCGCGCCGTGGTGTAGGCGGGCAGGCGGTAGGCGTCGGTGGCAGTGCCTGTGCGCTCGCCCACATGCACCAGCCCACCGCCAATGCCGTAGCGACCGCCCCAGGGGGCTTGGTCTTCGCGGATGGCGAACAGCCCGGCGCTGACGCGGGGCACGTTCAGCAGGCGCTTTCCCAGCAGCGCGGCGTTGTTGTCGCGGGTGACTTCGGTGTCGGTGTAGGCCAGGTTGGCCGTCATGCGCCAGTGCGTGTCGATTTGCCCGGCCACATCCAGCTCCAGCCCCCGGCTGCGCACTTCGCCAGCGGCAATGCTGAAGTTGGCATTGGTGGGGCTGCGGGTGAGCACGTTGGTCTTGCGAATGTCGAACACCGCCACGTTGGCGTTCAGGCGCTGGTCGGGTGACTGCCACTTGGCGCCCAGCTCGAAGGCCTTGCCCTTTTGCGGATCAAACGCATTGCCTTTTTCGTCGGTGCCCGCATTGGGGCGGAACGAGCGGCCCACAGACGCGTAGACCGAGGTGTTGGCGTCGATTAGGTAAGTCAGGCCGATGCGTGGCGTGGTGGCCGAGTACGAGTTCACCTGGCGCGTGCCCGCCATCAGGTCTTGGTTGTCCTGGTGGTAGCTGTCAAAACGCACGCCCGCCAACAGCTTCCACTGGGCGCTCAGGTCGATCTGGTCTTGCGCAAACAGGCCGGTGGCGCGCAGGCGGTCATTGAGCAGGTAGCCCTGCGCCAAGGTGCTGCCGGTGACGGTGCCATACGTGGGATTGTAGATGTCGATGGGGTACTTTTGCGTGGAATAACGGATGTCCTGGCCCGAGGTCAGTCGCCACGAATCTACGCCTGCCAGCACCGTGTGGCGCAGCGCACCGGTGGTGACCTTGCCTTCCACCTCGGCTTGCACCGAAGTGTCCCGCGAGGGCAGGGTGCGCCAGCTGTCGCTGCGCGCCAGGGTGCGGCCATCGCTGCCCAGCACGCCCAGCTGGCCCGTGCCAAAGTCCACGGCGTTGCCGTACAGCTCGGTTTCGCGGTACGACGCGCCCAAGCGAGTGCGCCAGCCGCTGCCCAGGTCATGGTCCAGCGTGATCTGGTGCGTGTCGCCATTGACATGCAGGTTGCCCCGGTCGGGCTCGCTCAGGAAGCGGTCGCGTGGCAGGGCCCCCACATTGCCGTTGACCTGCACCAGGCCCCGGTCCAGCGGGGTGCGGATGCGGATGAATTCGGCCTCGTAGTTCAGCACCGTGTTGGAGCTCAGGTTCCAGGTGATGGCCGGGGCCACCACCATCTTGCGGTTGTCCACCAGGTTCGAGCGGCTGGCGCCGTCTTCAGCCGCCACGTTCAGGCGGTAGGCCACGTCCGTGCCCAGCGGGCCGGTGCTGTCGAGCGTGGTACGCCGATAGCCCAGGGTGCCCACCTGCACGCCCGCCTTGTTGGCGGCGGTGAACTGGGGCTTTTTGGTGACCACATTGAGCGTGCCACCGGGCTCGCTGCTGCCGTACAAGGCGGCGGCGGGGCCCTTGAGGAACTCCACGCGCTCTACGCTGGCCACGTCGCGCTGCGGGCCATAGCCCCGGTTAGAGGCAAAGCCGTTGAGCAGTTGCCCGCCATCGGTGTTGCTGAAGCCACGAATGGCGTAGTTGTCCCACGTGCCACCAAAGTCGTTGAGGCGGGTGATGCCGCTGACAAAGTCCACCGTGTCGGCCAGGCGGCGGGCGCCCAGGTCTTGCATGAGCTGCTGGGGCACCACGCGCACGGACTGCGGCGTTTCGATGAGCGGCGTGTCGGTGCGCGTGGCGGCGGTGTTGCGCTGCGCGCCCTGGTAGCCGCTGCTGCCCGAGGTTTCGCGCACCTGCACTTCAGTCAAGGCGGGGCTGGCCTCGGCAGAGGCCGCAGGGGTCGCTGCCTGCTGGGCCAGGGCCGCTGTGGCGGTGAAGGCGCACAGCACCAGGCTGGCGTGGGCAATGGCCGAAAGGCGGGGATGGCGCGCAGGCCGATGGATCAGGGAGTGCATGGTGAAGGGGCGGTGAACAGGCCCGCCGGGCAGCAAACTGCGCACCGAGGCGGGCCCAAAAAGGCAAGGGGTCGCCATTATCCATGCAAATGCAACTAATTCGTATTTGCTTTTGTTGTCTTTTGACGCTTACAGGAATGGCACTGGCCTGGGCTGGCCCTTGGCGTCAGGCCTGCGCCCCAGGGGCGGTGGCCCCTTCCATCAGCGCCACAAAGCGCCGCGCCCCCAGGCCCAGGGGCCGCTCTTTGGACCACACCACGTCCACCCACAGGGCGGCGCCGTTGCTCAGGTTCTCAAACGGCATCTCCACCAGCCGGCCTGATTCGATGCGCGGCTGCACCAGTGCGCGGGGTTGCCAGCCCCAGCCCAGCCCGGCCTCGATCAGGCCCAGCGCGGCCAGGTGGTTGTCGGTGCGCCAGTGGTGGCGGGCAAACACAAAGCGCGGGTCGGTCTGCGCCAGGTCGCGGCTGGCCACCACGATCTGGCGCGTGGTGGTCAGGTGCTCCTCGCGCAGCATGGCGCGCTCGGGCGGCTCGCCCCGGGCCAGTGCCGACGCGCGTGCGCCCTGCAATACCGGGTGGTCTGGCGCCATCACGGCCACCAGGGTTTCGGTGCCCACTTCCTGAAACCCCTCGCGCCCGTCGATGCTGGGCCGCTCAAACACCAGCGCCAGCTGCGCGCGGCCACTGTGCAGCAGCGCCAGCGCATCCACCTGCGGGGCCGTCAGCACTTCCACCTGCAGCAGCGGGTACTCGTGCGCCAGCGCGGCCAGCGGCGCCGTCCAGCGCGAGGCCAGCAGCTCGGGCGCAATCGCCAGGGTCAGGCGCTCCTCCAGCCCCTGCGTCAGTGCCAGCGCCTGGGCGTTGAGCTGCTGCAGCTGCCCGGCCAGCAGCCGCGCCTGGGGCTCCAGCGCCCTTGCGGCAGCGGTGGGCCGGGGCTCACGCCCGCTGCGGTCAAACAGCTGCACGGCCAGCTCGGCCTCCAGGTGGGCGATGGTCATGCTCACCGCTGAAGGCACCCGCGACAGCGCCCGCGCCGCGGCCGAGAACGAGCCGTGGTCCAGCGCTGCCAAGAACACCTGCACGCTGTCGGAAGAAAAGGCCATGGGGTTGATCTGTCAATTAATCTGAAAGAAGCTGACTTTATATATCAGCAAGGTGCACATAAAGTACACAGCCATGACTTCCAACTCCCTGATTCAACCCCTGTGGCGCAGCCTGCAAGGCCCCAAGCGCCGCGTGCTGTACGTCACCCTGTACGAACTCATCGCCATTGCCGCCGCGACGCTGGGGCTGGCGGTGCTGACGGGGCAGGGCGCCGGGCACTCGGGCGTGGTGGCGGTGGCTGCGTCGGCAGTGGCCGTGGTGTGGAACGTGGTCTTCAACTGGGCCTTTGAGCGCTGGGAGGCCCGCCAGGCGGTGCTTGGGCGTGGCATCGGCCGCCGCATAGCCCATGCCATCGGGTTTGAAGGGGGGCTTGTCTTCACGCTGGTGCCGCTGTTTGCCTGGTGGTTCAACGTGAGCCTGTGGCAGGCCTTTGTGATGGACCTGGCGCTCATCGTCTTCTTCCTTTGCTACACCTTTGTCTTCAATTGGGTGTTTGACCGGGTGTTTGGCCTGCCCGCATCGGCCATGGGGCATGCGGCGGCCTGACGAGGAAGGGTGTATTTGCTATGTTTTAGATAGCTGCTAGCGCTTTAGGGGTAGCGCTAGAGGCCTATTTGATCTAAATTTCTGGCCCAAGCCTTCGAGATCAAGCCTGCAAGAGCTGCCCTGCGATCGCCGCCGCAGCGGTGCGTGTTTCGACCCCCAGCTTTTCGAAGATGTGCTCCAGGTGCTTGTTCACCGTGCGCGGGCTCATGCCCAGGATGTCGGCAATGTCGCGGTTGGTCTTGCCCTTGCTGAGCCAGGACAGCACCTCGGTCTCGCGCGGGGTCAATGCCACCTGCTGCAGGTGGCGCGGCGCAGCGGCCTCGGGGGCGGCATGGCTGAGCAGCAGCATCGACTCGGCCAGGCCGCTGGCCCCCAGGTGGCGCGCCAGCAACTGGCGGCCATCAGCCAGTGCCAGGGTCTGCCCGCCCGTGCGCTGTGCGCGGTTGAGCCAGGCCGCCGCCGCATCGTGCGGTGCAGGCTCTGCGGCAAAGGCGGCTTCGAGCCAGCGCAGGGCCTGGGGGGATCGCCAGGCCACGCGGCCCTGGCCATCGAGCACCACCACGCCCAGCCCGGCCACATCCACCGCCTCACGCGCCAGCCGCGTGGCCTGCGCGTTGCGCACATGGGTGGCCAGCCGTGCCAGCACCTCGGGAATGCGCAGCGGCTTGACCACATAGTCCACGCCACCGCTGGCAAAGCCTTGCAGGATTTGTTCGGTGTCTGACAGCCCCGTCATGAACACCACGGGCACATGCGACCACGGCGGTGTGGCCTTGAGCTGTCGGCACAGTGCAAAGCCGTCCATGCCGGGCATGACGGCATCGAGCAGCACACCGTCGGGCACGGTGATGTCAAAGCGCTGCAGGGCCTCCTCTGCATCGCGCGCGGCCAGCACGGCGTAGCCATCGGCGGCCAGGGCGTCGCACAGCATGCGCAGGGTGTCCAGCGCGTCGTCCACCACCAGGATCACGCGCTGCGGCGCCGGGGGGGCGGGCTGGGGGCCAGCCTCGGCCAGGGCTTGGGTTTCAGTCTCGGCGTCGGACATGGTGTTCTTTCATGCATCGACCGCTTGCACCGCACGCAGGTGTTCGGCCAGGGCTTCAAAGTCGAAACGGTCGGCGCAGGCTTGCAGCAGCGCCAGGGTGGCGGGGTGGCCTGGCAGCTCGGCCCGTGCGCGCCGCAATTGCTCACGCAGCGCAGCCGCCTGGCCTGACCGCGCCAGGCGCGCGAGGTTTTCGCGCAGGTCGCCCGGCAGCGTGGCCAGGGTGTCGTGCGGGTCCACCGGCTCGGCGGCATTGCGTGGGGCGTGGGCCAGGGGCGTGTTGTCGCGCACCCATTCCAGCTGCAGCGCCTGCTCCAGTGCCTGCAGCAGTTCGGATTCGATCACGGGCTTGCCCACAAAGCCCTGGCACTGCTGGGCCGCCAAGCGTGAGGCTTCGTGCTCGAACAGGTTGGCTGAAACGAACACGATGGGCAGGTCATGGGCCGGCCTCAGCTCGCGCAGCAGGGCAGCGGTTTGCCAGCCATCGAGGTCGTCCATGGTGATGTCCAGCAGCACCAGGTCGGGCGGCGTTTGGCGCACGATCTCCAGGCACTCGCGGCCGCTGGCCGCCTCGCGCACCACAAAGCCCAGCGGCACCAGCAGCCCGGCGAGCAACTGGCGCTGCAGGGGCTGGTCGTCCACCACTAGCAGCGTGCGTTGCGGCGCCAGGTAGCCAATCACCGAGCGCAGCGCCGCGCGGCTGGGCGTGGTCCAGTGCGGGTCGGCGGCCATGCCGGGCAGGTACAGCCGCACGGTGAAGGTGCTGCCCCGCCCCGGCGTGCTGGTGAGTGTGAGCTGCCCGCCCATCAGCTCGGTCAGCAAATGCGTGATGGTCAAGCCCAGGCCGGTACCCGCCTCGCTGGCGCGGCGACCGGCGCTGCCGCGCTCAAACGGCACAAAGATGCGCTCCAGGTCCTGCGGCTCAATGCCAATGCCGGTGTCGACAATTTCGATGCGCGAGACATGCTGGCGAAAGTCCATGCGCAGGCGCACCTCGCCGCGTTCGGTAAAGCGCACCGCATTGGACAGCAGGTTGATCAAAATCTGCCGCAGCCGCTTGGCGTCGGCGCGAATCCAGGCCGGCATGGTGCCCAGCGTTTCCACCACAAAGCGCAGGCCCTTGGCTTGCGCCTGCGGGCGCAGCATGGCCTCGATGTTTTCGATCAGGTCGGGCAGGGGCAGGGGCGCCAGGTCCAGCCGCAGGCGCCCCGCCTCGATGCGGGCCAGCTCCAGCGATCCATCGATCAGCGCATGCATGTGCAGGCCACTGTGCTGCATGGTCGATAGCGTTTCGCGCAGCCAGCCTTCGGCCTGCGGGTGTTTGAGCAAGATTTGCGTGTAACCCAGGATGCTGTTGAGCGGTGAGCGCAGCTCGTGCGTCATGCCCGCCACATAGCGTGTCTTGGCCTGGCTGGCTGATTCGGCTTGGTCCTTGGCTGCCTGCAGCTCGGCGTCGGTGCGCTTGTGAGCTTCGATTTCTTGCAGCAGCAGCTGAGTCTGCCGCTCGGACTCATCTTGCGCCATGCGGCGGCTGTCAGTGCTCAGCACCACCCACCACGCGCACACGGCCGCCAGCAAGGCCAGCAGGGCAAATACCTTGAGGAAGGGCATCTGCAGCAGGGTGGCATGCGCGGGGCTTTGCAGGCCCTCTTGCACATACACCACGCCCACCAAAAACGCCATGGCCGCGCACAGCGACACCAGCACCATGGCGTACTGCCCCACGCGAAAGTTCACCTTGATGGCCCAGCGCCGGGGCAGCAAGGCTTCCACCACGCTGCGCAACTGGTCTGCCGCGCGCGAGCCCGTCTTGCAACGGTCGTGGCAGCGCGATTCAAGCGAGCAGCACAGCGAGCAGATGGGCGCGGCGTAGGCGGGGCAGCGCGCCATGTCTTCCGACTCAAATTGGTTTTCGCACACCGCGCAGCGCACGATCTCGCCGGGCTTCCACTCGTTGCCCGGTGTGCGCGCCAGGTAGTAGCGGCCCTGGGTCAGCCAGGCCAACAGGGGCGCCAGCGCAATCGACAGCACCAGCGCAATGAAGGGCGAAAACGCGGCCGCCTCTTCGCCCAGCAGCCCCGCATAGGCGCAGCAAGCCACCGTGGCCGCCAGCACCATGGCGCCCAGGCCCACGGGGTTGAAGTCGTACAGGTGCGCGCGCCGAAACTCGATGCCCTTCGGTGAGAGGCCCAGCGGCTTGTTGATGACCAAGTCGGCCACCAGCGCACCCACCCAGGCAATGGCCACGTTGCTGTACACCGCCAGCACTTTTTCGAGTGCGCCAAACACGCCCAGCGTCATGAGCAGCGTGGCAATCAGCACGTTGAACACCAGCCACACCACGCGGCCAGGGTGGCTGCGGGTGATGCGGGCAAAAAAATTGGACCAGGCCAGCGAGCCCGCATACGCATTGGTGATGTTGATCTTGATCTGCGACACCACCACAAACACCACCGTGACCGCCACTGCCAGCCCCGGCAAGCCCAGGGCCTGCATCACCTGCTGAAAGCCCGCCAGAAACATTTGTGTGGGCTCGGCAGCCCGTTGTGTGCCCACCTCGAACTGCAGCGCGGCAAACGCCAGAAAGGCCCCGCCCGCCATTTTGAGCATGCCCATGACGATCCACCCGGGGCCGGCCACCAGCACGGCACCCCACCAGCGCAGGCGGTTGGCGGCAGTGCGCTCGGGCAGAAAGCGCAAAAAGTCCACCTGCTCGCCAATCTGCACCACCAGCGAAAAAATCACCGCCGCCGCTGCACCAAACATGAGCGGGTCGAACTGGCTGCTGCCGCTCTTGAGGCCCGACAGCCCCGCAAAGTCGCGGTACAGCTGCGGCTGGGCCAGGGCAATCCACACAAAGGGCAGCAGCAGCAAGAACAGCCACAGCGGCTGCGTCCAGGCCTGCAGGCGCGAGATCAATGTGATGCCGCGCATGGCCAAAGGCAGGATGACCAGCGAAGACGCGATGTAGCACCACTCCAGCGGCCAGTCCACCACCATCTGCAGCGCCAGCGCCATGATGGCCGCCTCCAGCGCAAAGAAGATGAAGGTGAACACCGCATAGATCAGCGACGTGATGGTGGAGCCCAGGTAGCCAAAACCCGCACCGCGGGTGAGCAGGTCCATGTCCAGCCCATAGCGTGCGGCGTAGTAGGCAATGGGCAGCCCCGTCAAAAAAATCAGCAGCCCCACCGTGAGGATGGCCCACATCGCATTGCTGAAGCCGTAGTTCAGCGCAATGGCGCCGCCTATGGCTTCGAGCGCCAGGAACGACAGCGAGCCAAATGCCGTGTTGGCCACGCGGAACTCGCTCCAGCGCCGAAACGCCTTGGGCGTGTAGCGCAGCGCGTAGTCCTCCATGGTCTCGTCGGCCACCCATGCGTTGTATTCGCGCCGGAACCGGAAGATGGTTTGCGGAGCGCTGGGGGTGGCGGCGGAGGGCTGTGGTGCCATGGCTGGGCTTCAAGCAAGAAGCGTTCTAGGCGCAGGGTGAGGGGTGTGGGGGGGGCGGATGTGGTGCCGTGAGTGGCCGGCTGGGTGGCGTGGGCAGCGTAGCCGCGCAGTGCGTAGGCGGGGCTACGTTAATTGACGTATGGGCGGCACTGCGGGTTGTCCCTAACCTTCATTCCACAGCGCAACACCGCGCCTGGTTCCTGTCCCTTCATTCACCCTGATCCCGCAAGGAGCGTCACCATGAGCCACCCCACCGATCCCCGCTACGGCGGCCCTGTAGCTGTCGAAACTGGCCGCCGCCGCATGTTGCAGGCGCTGGGCGCAGCATCTGTGGCGGGCCTGCCGGCCTGGTCGTTTGCGCAGCCCACTGCTCAGGTCAACACGACCAAGCTGGCGGTGACCGATACCGAAGTCACCGTGGGCCAACTGCACTCGGCCACCGGCACCATGGCCATTTCTGAAACGGGCTCCATCCAGGCCGAGCAACTGGCCATTGACCAGATCAACGCCATGGGCGGCGTGCTGGGCCGCAAGATCAAGGTGATCAAGGAAGACGGAGCCTCTGACTGGCCCACGTTTGCCGAAAAATCCAAGAAGCTGCTCATCAACGACCACTGCGCCGCCGTGTTCGGCTGCTGGACCAGCGCCTCACGCAAGGCCGTACTGCCCGTGTTCGAGAAAGAAAACGGCCTGCTCTACTACCCCACCTTCTATGAAGGCCTGGAGCAGTCCAAGAACGTGATCTACACCGGCCAGGAGGCCACGCAGCAAATTTTGTACAGCCTGGAGTGGGCCAAGACCGAGAAGAAGGCCAAGACCTTCTTCCTCATCGGCTCGGACTACATCTGGCCCCGCACCTCGATGAAGATTGCGCGCAAGCACATCGAGAACTTCCAGAAGGGCAAAGTGGTGGGCGAGGAGTACTACCCGCTGGGCAGCACCAACTTCGGCTCGCTGATGAACAAGATCAAGGTGCAAAAGCCCGACTGCATTTTTGTGGCGGTGGTGGGTGGCTCAAACGTGGCGTTTTACAAGGCGCTCAAGGCCGCAGGCATCACGGGCGACAAGCAATTGCTGGTCACGCTGTCCGTCACCGAGGACGAAATGACCGGCGTGGGTGGTGAAAACTTCGCGGGGTTCTATTCGTCGATGAAGTACTTCCAGTCGCTCGACAACGAGAACAACAAGAAGTTTGTGGCCGCCTTCAAAGCCAAGTATGGCAAGGACGCCGTGATTGGCGACGTAACGCAGGCGGGTTACCTGGGCCCCTGGCTGTGGAAGGCCGCCGTGGAAAAGGCCAAAAGCTTTGACGTGGACAAGGTGGTGGCTGCGTCGCCCGGCATTGAGCTGACCACGGCGCCCGAAGGCTACGTGAAGGTGGATGCCAACCACCACCTGTGGAGCAAGTCGCGCATCGCCATGGGCATGCCGGACGCTTCGTTCAAGGTGGTGTCCGAGTCGCCGCAGCTCATCAAGCCGGATCCGTTCCCCAAGGGATACCAGTAAGCAGTGAGAAGTCACCCCCTGAGGCGCTTCGCGCCTTCCCCCTCTCTCGCTGCGCGGGAGGGGGACGACACCCTCGGTGCGGGGCGGCCCTTCCTCGGTGTCCCTCGCAAGAGGCCGCCCTATGGCACCGCTGTTCGTTTTCCAACGCTGCCCACGCAGGAGCTGCAACATGACTTTTTCCGAAATGCTCAACATTGGCCTGATGCAGGGCTTTGCGGGCCTGAGCCTGTTTGCCGTGCTGCTGCTCATGGGCCTGGGGCTGGCGATCATCTTTGGGCAGATGGGCGTGATCAACATGGCGCATGGCGAGTTCATGACGATTGGCGCCTACACCATCTACCTGGGCTCTACGCTGGCGGCCAACCATGCGCCGCAGATGGCGCCGTACTACTTTCCTCTGGCCATCATCGCGGCCTTTGGCTTTGCCTTTGCGGCGGGCTGGCTGGTGGAGTGGGGACTGATCCGCCACCTGTACAAACGCCCGCTCGATACGCTGCTGGCCACCTGGGGCATCAGTCTGGCGCTGCAGCAGTGCTTTCGCACCTTCATCGGCCCCAAGGAAGTCAGCCCCACGCTGCCCGAGTGGCTGATGGGCTCTTGGGCGCCTGCGCCGGGGCTGGACATTCCCATCAATGGCTTGTTTGTGTTGGGCCTCACCGCTGTAGTGACCGGGGGCGTGCTGCTGGCCCTGCACAAAAGCCGCTGGGGCCTGCGTGTGCGGGCCACGGTGAGCAACCGCGTCATGGCCAACGCGACGGGCATCGACACCAAAAAGACCGACCGCCTCACCTTCGCCATTGGCTGCGGCATTGCGGGCGTGGCGGGTGCTGCCTTCACCACTATTGGCTCCACCGGGCCCACCAGTGGCTCGCTCTACATCGTCGACGCGTTCCTGGTCGTCACCTTTGGTGGCGCGGCGAGCTTGCTGGGCACTGTGGTTTCAGCCTTTGGCATTGCGCAGACGCAGTCCATCACCGAGTTTTTCCTGGCGGGCTCCATGGCCAAGGTGATCACGCTGTCGCTGATCGTGCTGATCCTGATGGTGCGTCCACAGGGCCTGTTCGCCTCCAAAGTTCGCCGATGAAATTCGCTCAACTGTCCATTCCTTTCGAGCCCACCGGAGTCTCTGCATGAATGCCCTCAAAGCCTGGATATTGCGCTACCAGCTCGCCAGCCTGGTGCTGCTCACCGTGCTGCTGGCCGTGGTGCTTCCACTCGCGCTCGACATCTTTCGCCTCAACCTGGTGGGCAAGTACCTCACCTATGCCTTTGTGGCCATTGGCCTGGTGATGGTGTGGGGCTATGGCGGCGTGCTCAGCCTGGGGCAGGGGGTTTTCTTTGGCCTGGGCGGTTACGCCATGGCCATGTTTTTGAAGCTGGAAGCGTCTGACCCCATCAGCACCAAGATCCAGTCCACGCCCGGCATTCCGGACTTCATGGACTGGAACCAAATCACCGAGCTGCCCAGCTTCTGGGTCCCGTTCAAGAGCCTGCCGTTCTCGCTGGCCGCCGTCATTGTGGTGCCCACGTTGCTGGCTTGGGTCGTCAGCTTTGCCATGTTCAAGCGCCGCGTAGGCGGTGTGTACTTCGCCATCATCACGCAGGCGGTGGCGCTGATCCTCACGGTGCTCATCATTGGCCAGCAGGGCTACACCGGCGGCGTCAACGGCATGACCGATCTGAAGACCCTGTGGGGCTGGGACACGCGCACCGACAGCGCCAAGTACATCCTGTACTACGTGTGCGTGGTGCTGCTCATCGGCTCCATCGTGCTGTGCCGCTGGATCCAGACCGGCAAGGTGGGCACGCTGCTGCTGGCCATGCGCGACAAGGAAGACCGCGTGCGGTTTTCGGGCTACGACGTGGCCAATTTCAAGATCTTCACCTTCTGCCTGGCCGCTGCGCTGTCGGGCATTGGCGGGGCACTGTTCTCGCTGCAGGTGGGGTTCATGTCACCCAGCTTCGTAGGCATCGTGCCCTCCATCGAGATGGTGATCTACGCCGCCGTGGGTGGGCGCATGAGCCTGGTGGGTGCGGTGTACGGCACGCTGCTGGTGAATGCGGGCAAGACGTTTTTCTCGGAGAGCTTTCCCGAGGCCTGGTTGTTCTTGATGGCGGGCCTGTTCATCGGCGTGACTATGGCTTTCCCCATGGGGTTGGCTGGCTTGTGGGAGAGCCATGTCGTGCCCTGGTGGAAGGGCCGCCGCGAGGCGCTGCGCCAGGCCTCGGTGCAGCCCCGGCCGGTGGCTGACGCAACGCCAGCCGCTACCGCCACTTCTGCAGCAGCTGCCAGCGTAGCGCCCGCACCTGCTGCCCTGCCCGACGGCGTGAGCCGCCAGGGTGCCTGACACGCCACCCCACGGAGCACGCCCCATGAGCAATACCGACTTCGCCCTCGCTGTGGAAGACCTCACGGTGTCGTTCGACGGCTTCAAGGCCATCGACGCCCTGACGCTGTACATCGACAAGAACGAGCTGCGCGTGATCATCGGCCCCAACGGCGCGGGCAAGACCACGCTGCTCGACCTGATCTGCGGCAAGACGCGCGCCACCGGCGGCAGCATCAAGTTCAAGAACGAAGAACTGACCCGCATGGCCGAGCACCAGCGCGTGCGGCTGGGCATTGGCCGCAAGTTCCAGACGCCCTCCATTTACGAGAACCTCTCGGTCTTCCAGAACCTGGAGGTGTCGTACCCCGCAGGCCGCTCGGTGCTGGGGGCGTTGGCTTTCAAGTGCACCGACGAAGTCAAGGCCCGTGTGCAGGTGGTGGCCGAAGACATCGGCCTGGGCGACAAGCTCGACACCGAGGCGGGCCTGCTCAGCCATGGGCAAAAGCAGTGGCTGGAGATTGGCATGCTGCTGATGCAGGAGCCCGAGCTGCTGATGCTCGACGAACCCATCGCTGGCATGAGCGCCCGCGAGCGCGAACTCACAGCCGAACTTCTGCAGCGCATCTGCAAGAACCGCGCGGTGATCGTCATCGAGCACGACATGGAGTTCGTCAAGCGCATTGCCCACAAGGTCACCGTGATGCACCAGGGAAAGATCCTGGCCGAAGGCCCTATGGAGAAGGTGCAGGCCGACCCCAAGGTCATCGACGTGTACCTAGGCCATTGACTTCCATACCCCATTGAACCCCACAGGAGCACCGCATGCTGGAAGTCAAAGATCTGTTTGTGGCCTACGGCCAGAGCGAGGCGCTGCACGGCATCTCGTTTGAAGGCCGGGCCAACGAAACCGTGGCCATCATGGGCCGCAATGGCATGGGCAAAACCACGCTGTTCAAAAGCCTCATGGGCGTGATGCCCGCCAAGAGCGGCCAGATCACCGTGGCAGGCCAGGACGTGACGAAGGACGAGAGCTTTCGCCGTGTGGCCAAGGGCATCGCCTACGTGCCGCAGGGCCGGATGATTTTTCCGACCCTCACGGTCGAGGAAAACATTGAGACGGGCCTGGAGAACTCTAAGACACGGCAGATTCCAGAAGACATCTATGCGCTGTTCCCCGTGCTGTGGGACATGCGCCGGCGCAAGGGCGGCAACCTGTCGGGCGGGCAGCAGCAGCAACTGGCCATTGCCCGCGCCCTGGTCACTGACCCCAAGGTGCTGCTGCTCGACGAGCCTACGGAGGGTATCCAGCCTTCCATCATCAAAGACATCGCCAAGGCGCTCAACGAGATCCGCAAGCTGCGCCAGATCACCATCGTGGTGAGCGAGCAGGTGCTCTCGTTTGCCATGGATGTGGCCGATCGGTTGTTTGTCATCGAGGGCGGCCGCCTGGTGCATGAGACGGCCCGGGCCGACACCGACCAGCAGCGCATCAAAGCCTATCTGTCGGTATGACATGAAACACCCCCTGAGTCGCCTTCGGCGCCTTCCCCCTCTCTCGCATCGCTGCGCGCTGCGGGAGGGGGACGCCCCCAGCGCGGCGGGGCGGCCCTTGCGCGGGGGCACTGGCGTTGGCCGTGACCGTTTCACAGGCAGCTTGCCTTGCAGGCCCTGGAGCTTTTATCTCAAGTTTTCATTTTTCCACCCACCCCTTCCAAGGAGCACGCCATGGCTGAAACCCTGATCAAGGTCGATCTGAGCAAGTCGCCCACCGAGAACGAAAACATCCACAACCGCTGGCACCCCGACATTCCCATGGCCTGCTGGGTCAACCCGGGCGATGAGTTTGTGCTGGAGACGTTTGACTGGACGGGCGGCTTCATCAAAAACAACGACAGCGCTGACGACGTGCGCGACATTGACCTGACCACGGTGCACTACCTCAGCGGCCCCGTGGGCGTGAAAGGTGCTGAGCCGGGCGACCTGCTGGTGGTGGACCTGCTGGACATTGGCGCCAAGCAAGACAGCCTGTGGGGCTTCAACGGCTTTTTCAGCAAGAACAATGGCGGCGGTTTTTTGACCGAGCATTTCCCGCAGGCGCAAAAGTCGATCTGGGACTTTCACGGCATGTTCACCAGCTCGCGCCATGTGCCCGGTGTGAAGTACGCCGGGCTCATCCACCCAGGCCTGATTGGCTGCCTGCCCGACCGCAAGATGCTGGAGCAGTGGAACGCCCGCGAGCAAGCGCTGATCGACACCGCGCCCACGGCGGGGCTGGCCAACCCGCCATCGGCTGGCACCGCCCACATGGGTCGCCTGACGGGTGAGGCCAAGGCCAAGGCGGCAGCCGAGGGCGCACGCACCGTGCCCCCGCGCGAGCACGGCGGCAACTGCGACATCAAGGACTTGTCGCGGGGCTCCAAGGTGTTCTTCCCGGTGTATGTGGACGGCGCAGGCCTAAGCGTGGGCGACCTGCACTTCAGCCAGGGAGATGGCGAAATCACCTTCTGCGGTGCCATCGAGATGGCAGGCTGGGTGCACATGAAGGTCACCCTCATCAAGGGCGGCATGGCCAAGTACGGCATCAAGAACCCCATCTTCAAGCCCAGCCCCATCACGCCCACCTACAACGACTACCTGATCTTTGAAGGCATCAGCGTGGACGAGGCGGGCAAGCAGTACTACCTGGACGTGAATGTGGCCTACCGCCAGGCCTGCCTGAACGCCATCGAGTATCTGAAGAAGTTTGGCTACTCCGGCGCACAGGCTTACTCCATCCTGGGCACCGCGCCCGTGCAGGGCCACATCAGCGGCGTGGTGGACGTGCCCAACGCCTGCGCCACGCTGTGGCTGCCCACGCAGATTTTTGACTTCGACATCAACCCGAGTGCTGCGGGGCCGATCAAGCACCTGGATGGCTCCATCGCCATGCCGTTGTCGCCCGACCTGGTCTGACCGCTGAACGTCATTGCCATTGCCACTGCTGTGCAAGGAGCCGCCCATGCCCACCTACGACTATGCCTGTGCCCAGTGCGGCGGCTTCGATGCCTTTCGCACGCTGGCCGACCGCAATGAGCCCGCAGCCTGCCCCGACTGCGGGGCGGCATCGCCGCGCGTGTTTGCCACGGCGCCGCGCCTGGCTCTGATGAGTGCGTCCGCCCGCAGCGCCATCGCCACGAATGAACGTGCGCGGCACGAGCCGCAGCGCTCGGGCGACTACGCGCGCCTCAAGCACCCGGCGGGTTGCGGCTGCTGCTCGTCGTCGGCCAGCCGCAAGGCCACGGTGACGGCGCCCAATGGCGCCAAAGCGTTTCCGAGCAAGCGGCCCTGGATGATTTCTCATTGAAAGGGCTGGGCCGTCCTTGTTGGACGGCGATGTTCCAAGTAGCAAGACTATCTGGCAGCACAACGCCATCAGGTGGCGCAGCAACGTGCGCTTCCCCTTAAAATCTCCGCTTCGCCCAAGGAGCGTTGCAGCGGCAGGCCAGGCCCCACCCACAGGTGGCCGGTTGCCGTCAGGCTTGGGCCCTGTGCGCTATGGCGCAGCCCCACTGTAACGACGCTCACCTGTTTTTCCGTGTTTCTGCACAGGTGAGCCCTATGTCCGCTATTTCCGTCCCCCCCATGAAACTCTCTGGCCTGGAGCCCGTCTCCATTGGCGAGGGCACGTTGTTCGTCAACGTGGGTGAGCGCACCAACGTCACCGGCTCCAAGGCGTTCGCGCGCATGATCCTGAATGGCCAGTACGAAGAGGCCCTGGCCGTGGCGCGCCAGCAGGTGGAAAACGGCGCCCAGGTCATCGACATCAACATGGACGAGGCCATGCTCGACAGCAAGGCCGCCATGGTGCGCTTTCTGCAGCTCATCGCGTCCGAGCCCGACATCGCGCGCGTGCCCATCATGGTGGACAGCTCCAAGTGGGAGGTGATCGAGGCCGGCCTGCGCTGCGTGCAGGGCAAGGGCATCGTCAACTCCATCTCCATGAAGGAGGGCGTGGACAAGTTCAAGCACGAGGCGCGCTTGGTGCGCCGCTATGGTGCCGCCGCCGTGGTCATGGCGTTTGACGAAGTGGGCCAGGCCGACACCTACGAGCGCAAGATCGAAATCTGCGAGCGCGCCTACCGCATCCTGGTCGATGAAGTCGGCTTCCCGCCCGAAGACATCATCTTCGACCCCAACATCTTTGCCGTAGCCACCGGCATTGAAGAGCACAACAACTACGCCGTCGATTTCATCGAAGCCACGCGCTGGATCAAGCAGAACCTGCCGGGCGCCAAGGTGTCGGGCGGCGTGTCGAACGTGTCGTTCAGCTTCCGCGGCAACGACCCGGTGCGCGAGGCCATCCACACCGTTTTCCTGTACCACGCCATCCAGGCGGGCATGGACATGGGCATCGTCAATGCAGGCATGGTGGGTGTGTACGACGACTTGGAGCCCACGCTGCGCGAGCGCGTGGAAGACGTGGTGCTCAACCGCCGCCCCGACGCGGGTGAGCGCTTGGTCGAGATTGCCGAAACCGCCAAAAGCGGCGCCAAGGACGAAAGCAAAAAGCTCGAATGGCGCGGCACGCCCGAGCAGCCCAAGACCGTGGGCGAGCGCCTGTCGCACGCGCTGGTGCACGGCATCACCGACTTCATCACCGAAGACACGGAAGAGGCCTACCGTGCCATCCTGGCCAAGGGTGGGCGCCCGCTGCACGTGATCGAAGGCCCGCTCATGGACGGTATGAACGTGGTGGGCGACCTGTTTGGCGCGGGCAAGATGTTCTTGCCCCAGGTGGTGAAAAGCGCGCGGGTGATGAAGTCCGCCGTGGCCCACCTGATCCCCTACATCGAAGAAGAAAAGCGCCAGGACGAACTGGCCGGGCGCGATGTGCGCAGCAAGGGCAAGATCATCATCGCCACCGTCAAGGGCGACGTGCACGACATCGGCAAGAACATCGTCACCGTCGTGCTCCAGTGCAACAACTTTGAAGTGGTGAACATGGGCGTGATGGTGCCTTGCCACGAAATTTTGGCGCGCGCCAAGGTCGAGGGGGCAGACATCGTGGGCCTGTCGGGCCTCATCACCCCCAGCCTCGAAGAGATGCAGTACGTGGCTGGTGAAATGCAGAAGGACGACCACTTCCGCATCAAGAAAATCCCGCTGCTCATCGGCGGCGCCACCACCAGCCGCGTGCACACCGCCGTCAAGATCGCGCCGCACTACGAAGGCCCCGTGGTCTATGTGCCCGACGCCTCGCGGAGCGTGAGCGTGGCGCAAAGCCTGCTGGGCGATGGCGTGCAGAACTACGTTCAGGAACTGAACGCCGACTACGAAAAAGTCCGCACCCAGCACGCCAACAAGAAGGCCACGCCCCTGTGGCCCCTGGCCAAGATCCGCGCCAACAAGACGCCGGTGGACTGGTCTGCCTACCAGAGCGCCGTGCCACGCGCGCTGGGCCGCCGCGTGTTCAAGAACTTCGATCTGGCCGAGCTGGCCAAGTACATCGACTGGGGCCCGTTCTTCCAGACTTGGGACTTGGCCGGGCCGTACCCCGCCATCCTCACGGACGAGATCGTGGGCGTGGAAGCCACGCGTGTGTTTGCCGATGGGCAGGCCATGCTCAAGAAGATCATCGAAGGCCGGTGGCTCACGGCCAGCGGCGTGATGGCCTTGCTGCCCGCCAACAGCGTGAACGATGACGACATCGAGTTCTACACCGACGACACCCGCACCGAGGTGGCCATGACTTGGTACGGCCTGCGCCAGCAGGCCGAAAAGCACACCATCGACGGAGTGACGCGCCCCAGCCGCTGCCTGGCCGACTTTGTGGCGCCCAAGGAGAGCGGCATTGCTGACTACGCTGGCATGTTCGCGGTGACGGCAGGCCTAGGGATCGAGAAGAAGGAAAAGGCCTTCATCGACCAGCTGGACGACTACTCCGCCATCATGTTCAAGAGCCTGGCCGATCGCTTGGCAGAGGCGTTCGCCGAAGCCCTGCACCACCGCGTGCGCACCGACCTGTGGGGCTACGCAGCGGGCGAGCAGCTGAGCAACGACGACATGATTGCCGAGAAGTACCACGGCATCCGCCCCGCGCCCGGCTACCCCGCCTGTCCTGACCACAGCGCCAAGACCGACCTGTTCCGCGTGCTGCAGGCTGGCGAGATCGGCATGTCGCTCACCGAAAGCCTGGCCATGATGCCCGCCGCCAGCGTGAGCGGCTTCTACATCGGCCACCCCGATGCGGTGTACTTCAACGTCGGCAAGATCGGCGAAGACCAGCTGCACGACATGGCGCAGCGCCGGGGCATGGACGAGAAGGTGCTGGAGCGGTTGTTGGCCCCGAACATGTGATGCTATGAAATAAATAGCTATCAGCGCTTATTGGGTAAACGCTAGACGTTGTTATGACCTTAAAAGGCTCCTGCGCAGGAGCCTTTTTTCTGCCGTGTGGGATCACTCCATCCGGCGTTCAGGCTTGCGGCAGCTTGGCAATCACCTTGATCTCGAACTGAAACCCATACAGCCACGTCACCCCGATGCCGGTGAGCGTGGGGTAGGGCGCCTCGCCCCAGAACTCGGGCACGATGCTCCAGACGGTGTCGAAGTTCGCCTCGGGGTTCACCACGAACATCGTCACGTCGACCACGTCGTCAAACGTGCAGCCTGCCGCCTGCAGCACGGCGTTGAGGTTGCTGAACGCCAGGCGCACCTGGGCGGCCACATCGGGCTCGGGCGAGCCGTCTCCGCGGCTGCCCACCTGGCCAGAGACAAACAGAAAGCCATTGGCACGCACGGCGGGCGAATAGCGGTTGCGCTCGTACAGCGCCTGGCGGCCTGCGGGAAACACGACATCACGGGTGGGCATGGAGAGTCCTTTCATTCATGCGGGGATGGGTGGTGATGCAGGCACTGTAGAAGCGAGCGCTGTTCTGATAAACAGGCTAATCTGCGCAGCACTGTTCTTCATTTCCAAACAATCAACAATGGGCGGCGCCGTGTGCGTCTTGCCCCCGCCGCCATGGACCGTTTTGACGCCCTGCAGGCCTTTGCCCGCGTTGTGGAATCGGGCAGCTTCACCAAAGCCGCCCACACCTTGGGCATGGGCCGCACCACCGTGACCCAGCTGGTGCAGCAACTCGAAGCCCGCCTGCGCGTGAAGCTGCTGCACCGCACCACGCGCAGCGTGCAGCTCACCGCCGATGGCGCCGCTTACTACCAGCGGGTGGTGCGCCTGCTGGCCGACCTGGAGGAGGCGGACGCCAGCCTCTCCAGCGCCGTGGCCGCACCCCGGGGGCGGCTGCGGGTGGATGTGCCCAGCCCGCTGGCCAGCCTCGTTCTCATCCCCGCACTGCCCGCCTTCCATGCCCAATACCCTGATATCCAGCTGGACCTGGGCGTCAGCGACCGTGTGGTGGATCTGGTGAGTGACAAGGTCGATTGCGTGGTGCGTGGCGGCACCATCACCAACCCCTCGCTCATCGCGCGCCATGTGGGCGATCTGGTCTTGAGCGTCTATGCCGCCCCCAGCTACCTGCAGCGCTGCGGTGCGCCACAGCACCCTTCCGAGCTGCAGGGGCCGCACCACCTCACGGTGGGCTTTGTGTGGGCCCGCACCGGCAAGCCCCTGCCGTTTGCCATGCGCCGAGGTCAGGAACAAGTGCAGGCCCAGGGGCGCTATGTGTGTGCGGTGGATGACGGCAATGCCTACCTGGCTGCAGGCCTGGCGGGCCTGGGGGTGCTGTGGCTGCCCGACTACATGGCACGGGCGCATGCGGAGACTGGCGCCTTGAAGCCTTTGTTTACCGATTGGCAAATGGAGGCGATGCCGATGTCCGTGGCCTATCCGCCGCACCGCCATGTCAGCGCCAAGCTGCGCGTCTTCATTGACTGGATCGTTGGGCTGATGGCGCAGCATGCGCCGATGCAGCGGGCGGTGGATGCGGCACCGGCCATTTACAAACCCAAACAACCGTAACCGTTAGAACCCCGATTCCATCGGTCCTCCGTGGTCCACTACGCGCGGCCCCGAACCGGCGATTGCAGGAAAGTCGCCGTGTAGGCACGTCAGATGCGGAAGTGGGCCATCAATCTACGGAGGGAACTATTGTGTTCAAGCGATATGCCAGGCCACTGGCTGGAACGGCTGCGGCGGCAGTGGCGGTAACGCTGCTGGCAGGTTGTGCCACGGGTTATCAGGGTTCGTCCAATGCGTTGATTGGAACGGGCACCTTTGGCTACCGGGAGGTCAAAGGGCCGGGAGAGCTCATCAAGGTCAGTTTTCATGGCAATTTATTGACCGAGAACGAGGCTGTGGGCCGTTACCTCGTGTACCGGTGCGCCGAAATCGCCCAGCGCGAAAACAAGGCCTATTTCGCCCTGTACCCCACGCTGCTGGCGGCAGCGTTGGACAAGCGCACCAGTAGCAACCTGCCGGTTACGTTCACTTCGCCCGCCCGCGCCTATGCGTACATCTTGTTCTTTAACGCGCCCGCGCAAGGCCTGATAAACACCAAAGAGGTGCTGGCCCGACTGGGGCCTGAAGTGAAGAAAGGGGTGACCCCATGAGGCGCAGTTGTCATGTGGCGATGGTGTTGGCAGCGGTGTGGCTGGCGGGCTGTGCCTCGCTGCCCGAGTACCGGCCCGCACCCGGCGCGCCCGCTGCCCGCCTGAACATGCAGGGCGTTGGCGACAAGCTTTTGTGCGTGGATGGTGCGCTGTACAAGCCCGCGAACGATGGTGATGGATATGCCCCCATCCCTGCGGGGCGCCGGGTGAAAATCAGTGTGTATTACAACGAGCAGCGCAACAACGTCGTGTTCCGTTGCGACGCACGCGTCAGCATTGTGCCGGCGGCGGGCCAGAAGTACCTGGTGGACTTTGAACCCCACACCGAGCGTTGCTACCTCATGATCTTCAAGGAAGATGCGTCCAAGCGCACCGGGCTGGCGATGGAGCCCACGTTGGCCGGGGCCTCTGCCTGCAAAGCGCCCTGAGTCCTTGGCGCGTTGTGTGATGTGGGTGTAATTGCTATGAAAATAAGAGCTGTCAGCGCTTATTAAATATGCGCTAGAGGCCAATTTAATTGAAGATCACGCAGGCGCAATGCGTGCACGGCGTCAAGCCGCCACCCACACCTTGCGCACCGTCTCCAGCGTGCGCCAGGTGCCCAGGTAGCCGGGCTTCATGATGAAGCAGTCGCCCGCGCGGTAGGTGATGGGGGCGTGGCCGTCTTCGGTGATCTCGGCCACGCCGCTGAGGATGTAGCAAAACTCCCAGGTCTCCC
The DNA here is from genome assembly GCF_003663825.1 of Acidovorax sp. 106. Lineage (NCBI taxonomy): Bacteria > Pseudomonadati > Pseudomonadota > Betaproteobacteria > Burkholderiales > Comamonadaceae > Acidovorax > Acidovorax sp. 106. The sequence continues at coordinate 1,959,610 of NZ_RCCC01000001.1, forward strand.
CTTTGATGGAGCGGTTGGTGCCGGGCGTGGATTCAAAAACACCCGCGCGCACCTTGCCGTCCTTGGCGCTGTCGATGTCCCAGTTGCGGCAGACGATGTCGCCCTCAATGACGCGATCGGCAGGCGGGCTGGATTCGCGGGGCTCGCCCAGTTGGTCGAAGTGGAAGGTGACGAGTTTGCGGGTCATGGCAGGCCTTGCAGGGTGTGCAGTGTGGTGTGGGTTGACACCCCTGCCCCCCGGGCCTGCGTGTGGCAACCCCCTGGGTGCGCAGGGGCACCGGATGGTATGAATGCTAGGCCAGACCGCCCTGGGGCGGGTGCCAAAGTGGTGGCCCGCCGTGGTGGCAAATGTGCGATGCAGGGGCCCTGGCAGCGCAAAGTGCTGCGGGGGTTGGCCGTGCCTTGCGGGCTACAGCGCGGCGTACACCAGCGTGGGGAACAACTCGCACAGGTACTGCAGTTGCCCCGGTGCCTGCGTGAGCAGGATGGCGAACAGGTCCTCGGCCGGGTCCACAAAGAAGAAAGTGCCGCCCATGCCGCTCCAGCTGTAGTGCCCGGCGCTGCCGGGGCGGGTGGCGTTGCCGGTGGCGGTGCGCACCGCCACGCCCAGGCCAAAGCCGTAGCCCTCGGGCAGGATGCCGCCTGCGCGGGGCAGGGCGCCGATGTGGTCGGCGGTCATGAAGTCCACCGTGGCGCGGCTGGTCAGGCGCACGGGGCCTGCGCTGGTGTGCTGCGTGCCCCGGCCCAGCATCAACTGCAAGAAGCGGGCGTAGTCGCCAGCGGTGGAGACCAGGCCGCCCCCGGCCGATTCAAAGCGGGGTGGTGTGTCCACATCGATCAGGGTGACGCCTGCACCGGTCTGCGGGTCGTGGGCAAAGGGCTCGGCCAGGCGATGGCGGCTTGCGGCGGGTACCGAAAATCCGGTGTCGTGCATGCCCAGGGGCTCCAGAATGCGCCGCATCAGCACCTGGCCCAGCGGGGCGCTTTCGATCTGCTCGATCACCGCGCCCAGCACATCGGTGGCGCGGCTGTATTCCCAGCAACTGCCCGGTGGGTGCAGCAGCGGCAGCGGGCCGAGGGCCGCTGCCAGCTCTTGGTTGCTGTGCCTGCGCGAGCCCACGCGGGCATTGCGGTACTGCTCTGCAATCGGCCCCGTATCCCACGCATAGCCCAGGCCTGCGGTGTGGCGCAGCAGGTCGTGCACCGTGGCCTCGCGCGTGGCCGGGGCCATGGCGCCGGTCGCGGGCTGGTACACCTGCTGCCCCTTGAACGCGGGCAGGTAGTGCGATACCGGGTGCGCCAGCAGCAAGCGGCCTTCCTCCATCAGCATCAGCGCCGCCAGCGAGGCGATGGGTTTGGTCATGGAATAAATGCGGAACACGGTGTCCAGCGCCATGGCGGGGCTGTCGGCGCCAGGGCGCTGCCGCCCCACGGCTTCGTGCAGCACCGTGTGGCCCCGGTGCTGCACCAGCGCCACCGCACCGGGCAGCAGGCCTTGGGCGACATCGCGTTCCAGAACGGTGCGCAGGCGCGCCAGTGCGGTGGGGTTCATGGGGCTCCCTGGGGTGGTGTGTGGGGTGGGCCTTGATTCTGCACGGGACTGCATCCAGTTGCAGCCGGTCGCCTGACCCAGGGACTGCCCGCAAGCGTTCTACGGCGCGCAATCATCACGAGTTGCAACAAAGGAAACGGGCCGTGCTTGTGGCAGCTTTTCATCGCGGCGGTCGATACGATGCACCCCAATCTGCGCACCGGTGCTGGCGTGTATTCACGCAATGGCCCCGCTCACCATTCGGTCGATTCGCTTGTCTTCAATCTGCTCCGCCCATGAAAGTCCTCCAGCACCTGTGCATCGCTGCCGCGATGGTGTTGACCTCCATGTCCCCTGCCAACGCTTGGATGAGTGCTGATGGGGCGATGAATTTGTCCATCGGTGCGGGTCACTACTTGCTCAACGAGGAAGTGCAGCGCGCCGCACGGGCAGGCCGTGGTGGTATAGGCACCGAGGTGTCCAAGCCTGCGCAAGCGAATGCCCGTTTCACACGCTCTACCAGCGTAGCGGGGCTGGACATGCTGGTGGGCTATTTCCCGCCCGGGCAGCGTGCGCAGATGCGACAGGGTTTCCTGGCGCTGCACAACAGTTACCCCCAGGTGGCGCGGCAGTTGGGCGTACCCACCAACGATGTGGCCTCAGGGATGGCATCGTTTCTGGCGGGTGCCTACATGGCCTACAACAACCAAACTCTGAGCAACGGTTATGTGAAGCCACTGGCCCACCAGTTCAGGAACGGGCTGGCGAGCCAGCGCGACTTCGCCAGGGTGAGCAATGCCGACAAACAACGCATGTACGACGTGATGGTGATGTTGGGCATGCTGATGGCTACCACCCAGGTGCAGTTGCAAAAGCAGCCTGATCCGGCCCTGGAGGCCCAGATGCGCCAGTTGGGCAAGCAGATGATTGAGGGGTTTTTGAAGGTGGATGCGAGCCGCCTGCGCATCACGTCTTCGGGGATGCGGATTGTTTAAGGCGTCCGGTCCCTACGAGGGCAATGCCATGGCAGGGCTTGAAAAGCCATTGCGCAGCGTTTGCGTGCTGTTCGCCTCGGTGCTGTCCGCCTTACCCGCCTGCTGGGCCCAGGCCCCGGTGCCCGCTCCGGCCGCCAGCGCGGCCTTACCAGCCAGCCGGCTGGCGGCACAGTGGGATGGCCCGGCCCTGGTGGGGCAACTGCGGTTGCGGCTCATTGTGTTGGATGCGGAGCGCGGCACCGTGGCTGCTGCGCTCACGGTGGGCTCACCGCAGTGCAGCGGGGGCCTGGACAGTCTGGGGCAGTGGCAGCAAGGCACCTTGGTGCTCAAGCCCTACCGGCCTGAACCCGACGCTGCCGCCTGCGAGGTGCGTGTGCGCGTGGATGCCAATGGGCGACAGGCTTGGGTGTCAGAGACGGGTTGTGGCGCCTACCGGGGCGCGGCCTGTGTGTTTGAGGGGCAGTTGCAAGCGCGGTAGGGGCAGGCCATTTGCCGCGAATATTTCATAAGAAAATAGCTGCTAGCGCTTACCAATAAAGCGCTGGCAGCTATTGTTTTTGTAGTAACCGATTCAGGTCCCGTCTGCGTGCGGCATGCCCGGCAGGGTTGGGGCATCTGGCGTGCCATGCGGCACTTGTGGCTCCTGGGCCCCTTGGGCCATCTCCAGCTGCATCATGATCATGTTGACCAGGGTGTGCACGGTGGGTCGGCCAGTCTCGATGACATAGGTGGCGGTGTCGCGGTACAGGGTGTCGCGCTGGGCGTACAGCTCGCGCAGGCGGTGCAGGGGGTTGCCCACCTGCAGCAGGGGGCGGGTGCGGTCGTGCTTGACGCGTTTGAAGATTTCTTCTGGGGAGGCGCGCAGGTACAGCACGTTGCCAAACTGGCGCAGCACCTCGCGGTTCTCGGGGCGCAGGACGGCGCCGCCGCCGGTAGACAGCACCATGCCGCCGGGCTGGGCGGTGGTGTCGGCCAGCACCTGGGCCTCCAGGTCCCGAAAGCGGTCCTCCCCCTCGGTCTCAAAAAAATTGCGGATGCTGGTTTTCAGCACCAATTCGAGTTGGTGGTCCAGGTCAATGAAGGGAACACCGAGCCGCTGGGCGAGCTGCTTGCCTACGGTGGATTTGCCCGAGCCGGGCATGCCGACCAGTGCACAGCGAACTTGCATAAATCTCCTGTCTTCCCCCAACTGAACTGGGGGGTGAGTTTACGGCCCCGGCAAGGGCGGGGGGCGACGCTGCGACGCGACGTGCTTGTCAGCTTTGGCTGACGCGTGGCCTCGCGTTGTGCTGATAGCTGCGCTGAGTGCGCTGGCATACCCTTGCCCGATGACTCCTCATGAGCCCGGTCAGGGCAGCCTCCACACCGCCGGGGCAATGTCTTCCACGCATGTCCGCTCTTGGCTGGGTTGGGCGCGCAGGGTGGTGGGATTGTGGTCGGGGGCCGACGGCGCACGCATGAGTGCGGCAATGTCGTTCTACGGCGTGCTGAGCTTGGCCCCTTTGCTGGTGTTTTTGGTAGCGCTGCTGGGCTGGTGGTTAGACCGTGACCAGCTGGAGCACAGCTTGGTCGCGCAAATCGGCACAGTGCTGGGTGCGCAGGGCGCGGCCGTGGTGCAGCAGGCGCTGGCCAGCGCGCAGCAACCTGCGCAGGGTGTGATGGCGTCGGCGCTGGCCCTGGGGGTGCTGTTGTTTGGCGCCACCGGGGTGTTTGGCGAGCTGCAGGCGGCGCTGCACCGGCTGTGGGCTTTGGAGCGGCCGGGGTCGGGCGCTGAGGCGCCCTGGTGGCAAGGGGTGTCGCTGCGCTTGCGTGGCGTGGCCTATGTGATGGCCTTTGGCTTCTTGCTGCTGGTGTCGCTGGCTGTGTCGGCGCTGCTCAATGTGCTGGCGGCTTGGGCGCAGACGTGGCGCTTGGTGGCGCCTGCCTTGCAGCTGCTCAATGAAACGGCAGGTTTTGCCATTTGCGCGGCCCTGTTTGCCGGGCTGCTGCGCATGAGCACGGGGCCCAAACCCCAGCTGCGTTACCTAGTGCGCGGCGCGCTGTGCGGGGCCGTGCTGTTCACGGTAGGGCGCCACGGGCTGGCGCTGTACCTGTCGCAGGCCGCCGTCGTGTCAGCCTACGGGGCCGCTGGTTCGTTGGTGGTGGTGTTGATGTGGATTTACTTCTCGTCCGCGGTGCTGCTGCTGTCTGCGGCTTGCGCACGGGCCTGGCAGGAGTTGGAAGGCGGCGAGTCGCATCCACTGCTTTGAACAGCTTCTTACAACGCTTACCGGCCAGTGCCTGCATTCAGCGCCCAGGCTGTGTACCTTAGGCACATGCAAGTACGGCAGGGCACATCTGGCCCGGGCCATCAAAAGAAAAGGAAAACGATGCACAAAGCAAACACACTCTCCGTGCAACCCGCTACCCCCATGACTCTGCCCGGTGTGGCAGGTGCCAATAGGGCCCCTGGCGCTCTCAAGTGGATGTGGGTGGCCATTGGCGGCCTGGGCGCTTGCGTAGTGGCGCTGGCAACGGTGCTGGTGGTGCAGCACACCGGCACCCCCGGTGCAGAGGCGGCCGCTTCCAGCGCACAGCCTGCCGCCTTGGCCGCAGCACCTGGGGGGTTGACTGCGCCAGCGCTGGGCTCATCGCTGCAGCCACTGCCCGCTGGGCAGGGCGGGCAGGGCCTTCAGGCGTCCGGGTTTGCCGCTCCCGCCGCTGCTGCACCGATGGGCGGCCAGCCACGCCCGGTGGCGGCGCCACAGGGTGGCGCTTGGCCCGAGCCTTCTGCGAACGTCCCTCAGGGCAATGCGGGCATTCCTGTGGCCCAGCGTTCGGCCAGCATCTGCAAGACATGCGGCCAGGTCGAATCGGTACAGGCCATTGAACAGGCCGCCCCCGCCACGGGCGTGGGTGCGGTGGCTGGAGGCGTTTTGGGCGCAGTGGTAGGCAACCAGATCGGCAAGGGCAACGGCCGTACCGCCGCCACTGTGCTGGGTGCCGTGGGCGGCGGTTACGCCGGGCACCAGATTGAAAAGCGCACCCGCACCCAAACCACCTACCAGGTGCGTGTGCGCATGGAAGACGGCTCCAGCCGCGTTTTCACCCGCGCACAACCCCCTGCGGTGGGCACCCCCGTGGTGCTGCAGGGCAAGGGCTTCCGGGTGGCCGATGAACGCGCCATGCCGCAAGCGCAGCAACCCCAGCCGCAGTACCAGACGGTGTCGCAGCCCGGCTACGTGGCCATGCAGCAGTGAGCGTGTGGCGTCACCCGCGTGGGTTGGCATGAAAAAAGGGAGCCCTCGGGCTCCCTTTGTTTCGGCTGCAGCGCTTGGCTTAGAACCTGTTCAAGGTCTTTTCGGGGATCGCATTGGAGTGCAATCGGGATGAGTGGGTGCCTCGGATGCGCCGCATGGGCTCGTGCCCATGCAAGCAGGCGGGGCATCCAATCGCCCGATTTCACTCCAACCCTTGCGGGCAAGTAGCTTGCCGGGCGGTCTGCGGCGTTGCGGCGCTTGCCAATAGCCGGGCTATTGGCGGCGCACCGCGCCTTGCATCCCATCCCGGCAAGGCGCTTGTGCGACCCCGAGAAGACCTTGAACAGGTTCTTACTTCTCGACGAAGGCCCGTTCCACCACAAAGTCGCCAGGGGTGCTGGTGTTGCCTTCTTCAAAGTCACGCTTTTCCAGCATGGCCTTCAGGTCGTTCAGCATGGCGGGGCTGCCGCACAGCATCACGCGGTCGTTGATCGGGTCCAGCGGCGGCAGGCCGATGTTGGCGGGGAAGGTGCCGTTATCGATCAGGTCCGTGATACGACCCTGGTTGCGGAAGGGCTCGCGCGTCACGGTGGGGTAGTAGATCAGCTTGTCCCGCACGATGTCGCCCAGCAGTTCGTGGTTGGGCAACTCTTTTTCGAACAGGTCTTGGTAGGCCAGCTCGTTCACTTCACGCACGCCGTGCACCACGATCACTTTCTCGAAGCGTTCGTAGGTCTCGGGGTCGCGCACGATGGACAGCCAGGGAGCCAGGCCCGTGCCGGTGCCGATCAGGTACAGGTTCTTGCCGGGCAGCAGGTAGTCGATCAGCAGCGTGCCGGTGGGCTTCTTGCCCACAATGATGGTGTCGCCCACCTGGATGTTTTGCAGCTTGGAGGTCAGCGGGCCGTCTGGCACCTTGATCGATAGAAACTCCAGATGCTCTTCCCAGTTGGGGCTAGCGATAGAGTAGGCGCGCAGCAGGTTTTTACCATCCACCTTCAGGCCAATCATGGTGAAATGGCCGTTAGAGAACCGCAGGGCGGGGTCGCGGGTGGTGGTGAAGCTGAACAGGCGGTCGGTCCAGTGGTGGACCGTCAGAACGCGTTCTTCGAGAAAAGCACTCATGGTTTCTTGCAGAGATGAGAATCAGGGAGCGGCCGCCAGACACCGAGCATTGGCGGAACAACAGAGCTTGGCTGGCGCGTACACAACAAGAACAGGTTCTGAGGGCCGAAGCGCCTTTGGCTAGCAGGCAAACCCGCCTATTGTCAGGCAATTGGGCGCGCGGGTACATTGTCGGCCCTCAAGCCTTTGATTCAAACGAAAGAAAAGTCATGCCCTTATGCACCGCTTTGCTCCGAACCTGGGCACCCCTGGTCGGGTTGGGCCTGTTGGCAGGCTCTGCGCTGGCGCAGGGCCCCATCAAAATCGGCGAAATCAACAGCTACAAGGCCCAACCTGCGTTTCTGGAGCCCTACAAGAAGGGCATGGAGCTGGCCGTGGAAGAGGTCAACGCCGCAGGCGGCATCCAGGGCCGCAAGATCGAGTTGATCGTGCGCGATGACAACGCCAACCCCGGCGACGCAGTGCGCGCTGCCGACGAGCTGCTCACCCGCGAGAAGGTGGACGTGCTCATGGGCAGCTTTCTGTCGCACATCGGCCTGGCGCTGACGGACTTTGCGCGCCAGAAAAAGGTGTTCTTCCTGGCCGCTGAGCCGCTCACCGACAAGATCGTGTGGGAAAACGGCAACCGCTACACCTACCGCCTGCGTGCCTCCACCTACATGCAGGTGGCCATGCTGGTGCCGGAGGCGGCTGCGCTCAAAAAGAAACGCTGGGCCATCGTCTACCCCAACTACGAATACGGCCAGTCTGCGGCTGCCACGTTCAAGCGGCTGCTCAAGCAGGCCCAGCCCGACGTGGAGTTTGTGGCTGAACAGGCCCCGCCGCTGGGCAAGGTGGATGCGGGCAGCGTGGTGCAGGCTCTGGGCGACGCCAAGCCCGACGCCGTGTTCAACGTGCTTTTCGGTGCCGATTTGGCCCGCTTTGTGCGGGAGGGCAACACGCGTGGTCTGTTCCAGGGGCGCGAAGTGGTCAGCCTGCTCACGGGCGAGCCCGAGTACCTGGACCCGCTGAAGAACGAAGCCCCCAACGGCTGGACCGTGACCGGCTACCCCTGGTACGGCATCACCACGCCGGAGCACCAGGCCTTTTTGAAGGCCTACCAGGCCAAGTTCAAAGACCATCCGCGCCTGGGCTCGGTGGTGGGCTATTCGGCCGTGCAGTCGCTGGCCGCTGGCATGCGCAAGGCAGGCGGGGCCGATACCGAAAAGCTCATCGCTGCCTTCAAGGGGTTGGAAGTGACCTCACCCTTTGGCCGCATCCGCTACCGTCCGGAGGACAACCAGTCCACCATGGGCGCCTATGTGGGCAAAACCCGCAACGACGGTGGCAAGGGCGTGATGGTGGACTTTCGCTACGCCGACGGTGCACGCTTTCAGCCCAGCGCCGATGAAGTCAAGAAGCTGCGCCCGGCGGATTGATGCCACTGGACGCTGTCTGAGCGACTTCTCACCGACCTGATCCCTCCCATCGACTCGCCTTGCCACGGACCCTATCTTTGTGAGCTTCTCCGGCCTGGTCGTTCAACTGCTCAACGGGCTGGCCTCAGCCTCGTCGCTGTTTCTGGTGGCGGCGGGGCTGTCGCTCATCTTCGGGGTCATGCGCATCGTCAATTTTGCGCATGGCTCGTTCTTCATGCTCGGCATCTACTTGGCCTACACGCTGGTCGAGAGGCTTGCCCCCACGCTGGGCTTTTGGCCCGCGCTGCTGCTGGCGCCCGTAGCCACCGGCCTGCTGGGGGCGGTGGTCGAGGTGGCGCTGCTGCGGCGCATTTACCGTGCGCCCGAGCTGTTCCAGCTGCTGGCCACGTTTGCGCTGGTGCTGGTCATCAAGGATGCGGTGTTGTGGGCCTGGGGGCCTGAAGAGCTGTTTGGCCCCCGCGCGCCGGGGCTGGAAGGCGCCGTGCCCATCCTGGGTCGCCAGTTCCCGGTGTACGACCTGTTCCTAATGGCCGTTGGCCCTGTGGTGCTGGGCCTGTTGTGGCTGCTGCTGCACCGCACCCGCTGGGGCACGCTGGTGCGCGCCGCCACGCAAGACCGCGAAATGGTCAGCGCCCTGGGCGTCAACCAAGCCTGGCTGTTCACCTCGGTGTTTGCACTGGGGGCACTGCTGGCTGGCTTGGCCGGCGCCCTGCAGTTGCCGCGCGAGCCTGCCCACCTGGAGATGGACCTGCTCACCATTGGCGCGGCGTTTGTCGTGGTGGTGGTGGGCGGCATGGGCTCCATCACCGGTGCGATGGTGGCGGCGGTGGTGATTACCGAACTCAAAGCCCTGTGCATCTGGATCGGGCTGGTCGAGGTGGCGGGCGTGAGCCTGTCGCTGTCCAAGATGACCTTGGTGGTCGAATTTGTGGTGATGGCCGTGGTGCTGGTGTGGCGCCCCTGGGGCCTGCTGGGCCGCCCGCAAGCCACCGTGCGCGCGCTGGCCCATGCCGAGGCCCCTCTGCGCCCGGCCAGCGCGGGCCTGCGCCGCCTGGGCTGGGCCGTGATCGCGCTGCTGGCACTGGTGCCCCTGGCAGCAGGTGTGTGGCCCTACCTGCCCGTGTTGCTGGTCGATGTGCTGGTGGCCGCCCTGTTTGCCAGCAGCCTGCACTTCATCATGGGCCCTGCGGGCCTGCACTCGTTTGGCCATGCGGCCTACTTTGGGCTGGGAGCCTACGCTGCGGCCCTGCTGGTGCGCAGTGCTGGAGTGCCGATGGAGCTGGTGCTGCTGCTGGCCCCGCTGGCCGCAGGCTTGGGTGCGCTGCTGTACGGCTGGCTGTGCGTGCGTCTGTCGGGCGTGTACCTCACCATGCTCACGCTGGCCTTTGCGCAGATCACCTGGGCGCTGTGCTACCAGTGGGACGCCGTCACAGGTGGCAGCAACGGCCTCACGGGCGTGTGGCCCGCTGCGTGGCTGGCGCATCCGCTGGTGTACTACGCCCTCACGCTGGTCGTGGTGACCGCTGCCGTGCTGCTGCTGCGCCGCATGCTGCTGGCCCCGTTTGGCCTGGCGCTGCGCGCCGCGCGCGACTCGGCCCTGCGCGCTGATGCGCTGGGGGTAGACGTGCGCCGCCTGCAGTGGGCGGCGTTTGTGGTGGCCGGGGTGATGGCGGGGCTCGCTGGGGCGCTGTATGTGTTCTCCAAAGGCAGCATCTCGCCCGAAGGGCTGTCGGTGGGCAAATCGGTCGATGGGCTGGTGATGGTGCTGCTGGGCGGTGTGCAAACGCTTTCGGGCCCGCTGGTGGGTGCCGCCGTGTTCACCTGGCTGCACGACACCGTGGCCCGCAACACTGACTACTGGCGCGCCGTGCTGGGCGGCACCATGCTGGCGCTGGTGCTACTGTTCCCGCAGGGCATCGCAGGGTTTGGTCAGCAATTGGCGCAGCGCTGGCAGGCCCGCAATGCAGGTGCCAATGCAGGTGCCAATGCAGGTGCCAATGCAGGTGCCAATGCAGGTGCCAATGCAGGTTCTGGTGGCCAAGGGGGCTCGCGTGGATAAGACAGCGCCGCCCCTGCTCCAGGTCACCGGCCTGTGCCGCGCCTTTGGCGGCGTGCAGGCGGTCGATCAGGTCAGCTTTGACCTGGCTGCGGGCGAAATGCTCGCCCTCATCGGTCCCAATGGCGCGGGTAAGTCCACCACTTTCAACATGGTGGGCGGCCAACTGCGGCCTGATGCGGGGCGGGTGCAACTGGGTGATGCCGACATCACCGGCCTGCCGCCCCGCACCATCTGGCGCAAAGGCGTGGGCCGCACCTTTCAGATTGCCGAGACCTTTGCATCGCTGACCGTGCTGGAGAACGTGCAGATGGCCTTGCTCTCAGCCGACCGCCGCATTTACCGCTTTTGGCGCCCCGCGGGCATGCACCGCCCTGCCGATGCCCTGGCCCTGCTGGCGCAGGTGGGCATGCACGCCCAGGCCGACCGCCCCTGCAGCGCGTTGGCCTATGGTGATGTGAAGCGCGTGGAGCTGGCCATGGCACTGGCCCACAGCCCGCGCCTGCTGTTGATGGACGAGCCCACCGCAGGCATGGCCCCGGCCGAGCGCCAGGCCCTGATGGCCCTGACCCGACAAATCGCCCGCGAGCGCCGCATGGGCGTTCTGTTCACCGAGCACAGTATGGATGTGGTGTTTGGCCAGGCCGACCGCGTGCTGGTGCTGGTGCGGGGCCGCTTGCTGGCCGAGGGCACGCCCGAGCAGATCCAGGCCGATGCGCGCGTGCAGCAGGCCTACCTGGGCGCGGGCTTTGATGTGGGGACGGCCGCATGACAGAAAACGCAATGGCGCCACTGCTGCAGGTGCAAGGCCTCAACGCCTGGTACGGCGCTGCGCAAATCCTGTTTGATGCGTCGCTGCAGGTGGGGCGTGGCGAGGTCGTGGCCCTGATGGGCCGCAACGGCGCGGGCAAGTCCACCACGCTCAAGGCCCTCATGGGCATGGTGGCGCGACGCGGTGGCGTGCAGTTTTTGGGGCAAGACATTGCGCGGCGCGAGCCGCACGACATTGCCCGCCTGGGCCTGGGCTATGTGCCGGAAGAGCGCCGCATCTTCACCGACCTGTCTGTGATGGACAACCTGGAAGTGGGCCGCCAGCGCCCCCGCCGCTGGCCTGATGGCGCACCCGCCCCCGAGTGGACGCCCGAGAAGCTGTTTGCACTCTTCCCCAACCTGGGCGAAATGCCCCAGCGCCCCGGCGGGCGCATGAGCGGGGGCGAGCAGCAAATGCTCACCGTGGCCCGCACGCTCATGGGCCAGCCATTGCTGGTGCTGCTGGACGAGCCCTCCGAGGGGGTCGCCCCCCTCATCGTGCAGCAAATGGCCCGCACCATCCGATCCCTCAAGGCGCAGGGCGTGAGCGTGCTGCTGAGCGAGCAGAACCTGCCTTTTGCTGAGGCCGTTGCCGACCGCGCCTACCTCATCGAGCAAGGCCAGATCGCCCACCAGGGCCGCATGGCCGATGTGGTGGGCAATGCCGAAATCCGAAAAACCACCCTGGGGGTGTGAGCGCGCTTCAGCCGCATTGGTCGCATTGGCCGCATTGGCCGCAGCTTGGGCCAGTCTCTTTTTATCGTTTTAGAAGGTGATTTCCACAGACGGCGCGCTGCGCTTGGCCTCGCCATGGAACACGGCCTCGATGTTGTTGCCGTCCGGGTCCAGCACAAACGCCGCGTAGTAGCCGGGGTGGTACGGCCTCTCCCCCGGTGCCCCGTTGTCCTGCCCGCCGTGGGCCAAGGCGGCCTCGTAAAACGCATGCACCATGTTCCGGTCCTGCGCCTGGAAGGCCAGATGCACTCGGCCCGTGAGGTGGCCCTGCGCAGCCACGCTGTCGGCGGTCGAGACAAACAGCTCGTCTGCCCAGAAATACTCTGCGGTGGCACCGCCCATGGGCACGTTCAGGGCCTTGAAGGCCGCCGCGTAAAAGGCCTGGCTGGCCGCGAGATTGCGCACCACCAGCTGGACGTGATCGATCAGCCGGCCGCGATGCAGTTCCTGGGTTTCCATGGCGTTGTCCTTTCAAAGGTCAGTTTGACGCGTGCAGCCCCACGCGGTTGCCATCCAGGTCATGGATGTGCGCAAAAAAGCCCATGCCCGGGGGTAGCGCCTGGCGCGGCAATGCGATCTTGCCACCCTGCGCAATCACACGCTCCAGTGCAGCGTCCAGCGAGGGTGATGCATCCAGGTACACCACCGTGCCTTGCCCGTTGGGCTGCGCAGCGGCCGTGCCCGTCATCAGCGCGCCGCCTACGCCTGTGGCTTTGTCGTACGCAAACACCGCCAGCTCGCACTGCGGCCCCATCACCTCGCGCCGCATGCTCTGGCCCAGCACGACTTCGTAAAAGGCCTGGGCGCGGTCGATGTGCGGTGTGGGAATTTCAAACCAGGTGATGGCGTTGTTCATGAAAGGCTCCTTGGGAAAAAATTGGAAGTCCGCATGGTGCGCACCTGCTGCTGACAGCGGTATGTCAGCACGCTTTGTGCATGGCAGTGGACCTTCTGCATTGGGACAGCCCAGCAAGCTTGCATGCCGCAGCGGGCTACCCAGCCCGCGCTGATACGGTCTGTTTTGTGCACCACTGCCATGGCCCGACCCAGTGTGTTGGACGCACCATGGATGCATGCCTTCTTGCCCATCCCACTCCCTGCCGCCACCTGTGCGGGGTGCCTCGCTTGCCTCCCATGCTTCCAGTCCCCAGGCGCTGCGTGCGGCCATCCCCGTCGACTACCTGCGCTGCGCCGTTCCCACCCACATGGGCGGCTTGGGGGGTGGGCCTGAAGACCTGGTGCCGCTCATGCGCTCGCTGTGCGCACAGTCGCTTTCGGCTGGGGTGCTGTTTTGGTGCCAGCGCACTGCCATCGAGTTTTTGGTGCAGACGTTCAATGTGGCGCTGTGCGAGCACCTGCTGCCCGACCTGCTGAGCTTTCAGCGCGCCGCCACCGCGCCCCTGTCACTGGACGCCCCCGCGCTCACTGCGCAGGAGGGCGGTCGCGGCCTGCGCCTCAGTGGCTGGGTGCAGTCCGTGGCCAACGCGCAGGCCGACGGTGTCTCGCTCATCGTGCCCGTGCACATGCCCGCATCCACGCCCATACCCACGCCCATACCCACGCCCATACCCACGCCCATACCCACGCCAGGTTTCGCTGGCTGGGCGGTGCTGCAAAGCGAGGAAGACGGCGTGCACCTGGAGCCCGGCACCTTGCTACCCCACCTGCACAACACCTGCCCGGCCCGCGTGCGGGTCGATCAAGCCTTTTTTCGCGCTGATGAATGGCTGGGTGACAGCCCCCTGCTGCAACAGACCGAGCCTGTGCGGCTGGCGCTGGGCGTGCTGTACCAGTCGCTCATTGCCGCGCCTGAAACGCTGCTGTGAGCGTGCGCCGCGCTGGGGCGCGCCGCTGCGCAGTGGGCTCCTAAAATGCCACCAGCAGGCCGCGCCACACCCCGTGGGCGCTGGGCGTACGCTTCTTCCCCATGACGCAATACGAGCAACTCGCTGACGAAATCCACGCCCTGATCCGCTCGGGCTCGCTGCGCGTGGGCGACAAGCTGCCCTCCGTGCGGCTGTGTAGCGAGCGGCGCAAGATCAGCCAGTCCACCGTTTTCCAGGCCTACTACCTGCTCGAATCGCGCGGCGTGATCCAGGCGCGCCCCCGCTCGGGCTACTACGTGCTGCCGCGCCTGCAAGAGCCACTGCAAGGCCCGGGCACCTCGCGCCCCTCGCTCACCTCCCACACCGTGGCCATCAACGACCTGGTGGTGGAGATCCTGAACCTCTCGCGCCGCAAAGACGTGGTGCCGCTGGGCTCGGCCTTCCCCGACCCGGCCCTGTTCCCGCTCGATCGCTTGACCCGCTGCATGGGCACGGCCCTGCGCCGCCTGCCACCGCACAAACTCATCGAAGACCTCACCACTGGCCACCTGCGCCTGCGCCAGCAAATTGCCCAGCGCTACGCGGTAGACGGCGTGCGTGCCGAGGTCGACGAAATCGTCATCACCAACGGCGCCATGGACGCGCTCAACCTCAGCCTGCAGGCTGTCACCTCACCGGGCGACCTCGTGCTGCTGGAGGCCCCCACTTTCTACGCACCGTTGCAGGCCATTGAGCGCTTGAAGCTGCGCGCCCTGCAGCTGCCCACCAGCGCCAGCGAAGGGGTGGACCTGGCCGCGCTCGAATCCGCCCTGGCCAGCGGCGACGCCAAAGCCTGCTGGTTCATGCCCAATTTTCAAAACCCGCTGGGCGCGCTGATGCCCGAAGGCCGCAAGCAAGCCCTGGCTGCCCTGCTGGCGCGCTATCAAGTACCTCTCATCGAAGACGATGTGTACGGCGACCTGTACGCAGGCACCCACAAGCCGCGCCCCATCAAGGCGTTTGACCCTGAAGGCTGGGTCATTCACTGCGCATCGTTTTCCAAAACCTTGGCCCCCGGCTACCGCGTGGGTTGGGTGGCCGCTGGGCGCTGGACGCGCGCCATCGAGCGCCTCAAGGTCATGAGCAGCCTCTCGGCATCCGTGCCGCCGCAGGCCGCGCTGTCCGATTACTTGGCCCAAGGCGGCTACGACCTGCACCTGCGCCGACTGCGCCAAACCCTGGCCCTGCAACGCGACGTGATGATCGACGCCATCGCCGAATCCTTCCCCTTAGGCACCCGCGTCACGCGCCCGCAGGGCGGCTACTTTCTGTGGCTAGAGCTGGCCCCCCACATCGACGCCCTGGCCCTCATGCGCCAGGCGCTGCAAGCGGGCGTGAGCCTCATGCCCGGCCAGCTGTTTTCTGCGGATCAGCGCTTTGCGCATTGCATCCGTCTGAACTTTGCCGCAGCCCCGGCACACGAAATCACGCGGGCCACGCATGTGCTGGGCGGGTTGGTGCGGGGAATGGGGGCTGGGCAGGGGTGATGCGGTAGCACCCAAGCGGCTGATCTCGCTGCTGCTATGCCCCCCAACCGCGGCCTCTGCCGCTGTTTTTCGTAGCCCAACACAGGCCTACTAGTTGGCACACAAGGCGGCCTGTGTGGGGGTGCATTGGCACCCCGCTGGCCGCAGGAGCCAGCCATGTCATCCGCCGCCGCGCCACGCGCCCAGCCCATCCATTTTTACCCTCCCCAATCCACGCTGCAGTTTGGCATCCGTGCCATTGCGGGGCGCTTCAACCGCGCCCGATGGTGGTCCATCGGCATCACGCAGATGCTGTTCTTTGGCCTGTGCTGGGCGCAGTGGCAGGGGCGGCCGCTGGTCAGCTTTGACCTGGTGCGCCAGCAGGTGCATTTGTTCGGTGCGTTGTTCGGTCCGCAGGATTTGTTGCTGCTTACGCTGCTGCTAATCGGTGGGGCGCTGGGTTTGTGCGTGACCTCTGCCGTGGGTGGCCGCATCTTCTGCGGCTTTGTGTGCCCGCAATCGGTGTACACGGCGCTGTTCATCTGGATCGAGCAGCGGGTGCAGGGCACCCCCGGCCAACGCCAACGCAGGCAGGCCAGTGGCGCGCAGGGTGCGGTGTGGGCGCGGCGGTTGCTCACCTGGGCGCTGTGGGCGGCGGTGTCACTGGCATTGGGCTGGACGCTTACGGCGTACTTCTCCAGCGCGCCAGCACTGTGGCAGCGCACCTGGCAGGGCCAGCTGGGCGGGGCCGAGTCCACGTTGATGCTGGGCTACGCCGCATTTGCCTTTGCCCAGGCGGGTTTTCTGCGCGAAAAGGTCTGCCAGCACATGTGCCCCTATGCACGCTTTCAGGGCGTGATGGCCACGCCGCAAACGCAGTCGGTGGTGTATGACGTGCCCCGTGGCGAGCCGCGCCGCAGCACGGCCCACACGGTAGCGAACGTTGCGGCACCGACAGCGGCGCGTGCAGCGGTGCCCGCAGCCAGTGCCGCGCAACCATTCCGCCGGGGCGATTGCCTGGACTGCAACCTGTGCGTTGAGGTGTGCCCCGCAGGCATCGACATCCGCAATGGCCTGCAGTACGAATGCATCAGCTGCGGCCTGTGCATTGATGCGTGCGACCGCGTAATGAACAAGGCGCGCCAGCCCCAAGGGCTCATCCGCTTTGCCTCGCAGCAGTGGGCCGACTGGCGCCACACCCTGCGCCAGCGCCGGGTGCGGGTGTACTTTGCGCTGCTGGGGCTGACGGCTCTGGCCGTGGTGGCTACGGTGGCTTGGCGCGTGCCCCTGCAGGTCGAGGTGGTGCGCGACCGGGGCGTGATGGCGCGCCAGCTGCGCAACGGCGATGTAGAGAACATCTACCGCGTGCACATCCAAAACTACGACACACAGGCCCACGCCTACCGCATTGCCCTGGCGGGCGAAACGCCACTGCGCATGCCGCCGCAAGAGCCCGTGGTCATCGCATCAGGCGAAGAGCGCACGGTGGCCGTGGCGGTGGTGCAGCCGTACCGCTCCACCGGCGGCGCAGACCCTGGCCGGGGCGTGTCCACCATCACACCCATGGCCTTGCAGGTGCAGTCGCTGGTAGACGCGCAGCAGCAGCGCACCCGCTCCAGCAGCTTCATTCAGCCCCGCTGACGAGGCGCGAAGCGCCTGACCCCTGCCCCCGACACCTGCGCCCGAAACGCGCGCGGCGACACCCCCGCATCGCGGGTAAAGGCTCGGGTGAAATACGCCGGGTCGGCATAGCCCAGTGTGTAGGCAATGGTGGCAACGCCCAGGTGCGTGTAGGCCAGGTTGCGCCGCGCCTCGCGCATCAGGCGGGCCTCCACCAGCCGCTGGGCTGATACGCCCGTGGCTGCACGTGCCACGCGGCTCAGGTGGGTGGGCGACACCGCCAGCGCACGGGCGTAGTCGGCCACCTGCCAGTGCTCCAAAAAGTGCGCCTCAATCAGCGCCTCCAGCCGCTGCACTAGGCTGGATTCGGCGGGGTGCGGTTCGCTCGGGTGGTGCTCTTCCATGGCCCGCGCCACCCAGCCCAGCAGCGTGGCGCTCAGCCCCCGCAGCACCAGGGCGCGGGCCTTGGCGCGGCCTGAGAACTCTTGCCATATCTGCGCCACTGTCTGGCTCACATAGGCATTGGCGGGCAGCACGGCGGGCTGCGCTAGGTCGCGCCGCACATCGCCCACGCGCACAAAAATCTCGTCCATCAGCTCATCGGCCAGCGTGGTCACCCAGCCCTGCGTGTGCTGCTGAAACCGAAACGCATGCACATGTCCCGGCGGCACGTTGATAAGCGTGCCGGGCCGCAGCGGGTAGCGCGCATCGTCCAGGTGCGCCGTGCCGCCGCCCGATTCCACCAGCAACACCTGGTGCAGCCGTGCATGGCGGTGCGGTGCCAGCTCCCAGTCGTGCAGCACCGACCGCTCGGCAATCGTCTCGCAGTGCAGCACATCGGGCAGGTGCTGCGACTCGCCAAACAGGCTGTACGACTGGATGGTGCCGATGTTCGAAAAGTGCATGTTCTGGATTCATCCGTCCATTCAACGCAGGCACTGTGCCACGTATCTTTGGGTGGTCGTTTTGACCGACGTCATGAATGAATCAACCACATCTGGAGACAACATGAAAACCCAAGTCTGCATCATCGGCGGCGGCCCCTCGGGGCTGATGCTCTCGCAACTGCTGCACCTCAAAGGCATTGAAACCGTGGTGCTGGAGCGCCAAAGCCGCGAATACGTGCTGGGCCGCATCCGCGCCGGCGTGCTGGAGCACGGCTTTGCCGCACTCATGCGCGAGGCCCAGTGCGGCGAGCGCATGGACCGCGAGGGCGAGATCCACGACGGCTTCATCATCGCCCACGACGGCCAAATGGACCGGGTCGATTTGCACAAGTACAGCGGCGGCAGCTCGGTGGTCGTCTACGGCCAGACCGAGCTGACGCGCGACCTGTACGAAGCACGCGACCGCATGAAGGGCATCGTCATCCACAACGCCGAAGACGTGCAGCCGCACGACCTGAAAAGCGCCAACCCGTACGTGACCTACCGCAAGGGCGACGAGGTGGTGCGCATTGACTGCGACTTTGTCATCGGCGCCGACGGCTTCCACGGCGTCAGCCGCAAGTCCATCCCCCGCGATGTGCTCAAGGAATACGAGAAGGTGTATCCCTTCGGCTGGCTGGGCGTGCTCTCGCGCACCAAGCCCGTCTCGCCCGAGCTGATCTACGCCAAGCACGAACGCGGCTTTGCGCTGTGCTCACTGCGCTCGCAGGTGCTGAGCCGCTACTACATTCAGGTGCCGCTGACCGACAACGTGGAAGACTGGTCCGACGAAGCCTTCTGGGCCGAGCTGAAACGCCGCCTGCCCGCCGAGGTGGCCGCTCAGCTCATCACCGGCCCCTCCATCGAAAAGTCCATCGCGCCACTGCGCTCCTTCGTGGCCGAGCCCATGCGCTACGGCAACCTGTTCCTGGCGGGCGACGCCGCCCACATCGTGCCGCCCACTGGCGCACGGGGCCTGAACAGCGCGGCGTCTGACATCTACTACCTGTACCACGCCATGGTGGCGCACTACCAAAACGGCGACAGCACCGGCCTGGACAAATACTCCGAAAAGGCCCTTGCCCGCGTGTGGAAGGCCCAGCGCTTCTCATGGTGGATGACGACCATGCTGCACACCTTCCCCGATTCGCTGGCGTATGACCAGAAGCTGCAAGACACGGACCTGGCGTATCTGTTCTCGTCCGAGAGGGCGCAGGGCTCGCTGGCCGAGAACTACGTCGGCCTGCCGTTCTGAGCACCCGGCAGCGCCTGGTGGCAGGGCTATCAAGGCGGTGCCCCCAGGCGGCGCCCATCTGCTATGGGCACATTTGCGCCCAGCTGATGCGTTCGCCCGGGCTGTGGGCTGGGTAACATCGTCCCCAGCTTTCAGACCCTGGGCCAAGTCCTGCAGGCGCCAGATGCGGCGTTGCTTGAACTGCAGCCGCCAACACAGCGTTTGGAAGCGGCGCACTTCACCGTAGCAAGTGCCAATCAACCGCCAGGAAAAATCAAACCATGGATTGGGTCCCAGTCGTTTTCATCACCTTCAAGGTGATCGTGTTTGGCACGTGCATGTTCTACGCCATCAAGTGGCATCACGACCAGGGGAAGAAGGCGAAGGAAGAGGCTCGGCTGAGGCAGGAGGCGGCGGAGCGGGCGCCTGGCGCTGGAACGCATGTGTAAGGCGCAGCACCTGTGGTGGTGGGTGTACAGCTTCGCTTATTCGCGGGCTCATGCCAAGAGTTGCAGGCCAATGGCTTGGCGTGTTCGCTCGTCTTAGAATGCGCTCGGCTGGCTGAGAACTGCGTGGGCCTTCGGGGCTGAGCCTCGGTGGCGCGTCGGGGTCTGTCCACTCATTGGCATCCTTTACTTACGCGTAGCTGTAGCGCTTGCTATGGTTGCAGCAGGATGATGTTTGAGCGTTTACAGGTACCACACTCTCCAAGTCTTGATGGCTGTGGTGCATCGCTGTTCAATGATCTAAGGTGCGCTTGCAGCTATGCCGCATTGCTACCATGAACGCCATGAATCCTATTTCACGCGGTACTCCGCCTGTTGAGTTCACGCTGCGCGTGCCCTGTCGCCTAGCACTGCAATTCGGATATGCCGAACCGCCGCATTCCCGCGAGTTCTTATTTCTCGATAAAGCCTGTACCGCTTCCTTTGCAGACGGTGAGGTTGTCATCGAGGCTAGGGGAATACAAGATTCGGATTCTGCACGGCAGTTCTTTGCGCAGTTGCAGACTGCGTTGGCATATCGTTCGTTGGTTGATCGGCACGCGCTCTCTTTTCCTCTGGAGCTACACGAGCCTGTCGAAGCCCCTTTTTCTCTTATAGAGGGTGACAAAAGGTGCGTCCAACATGGCTGGCCAATACAAGCAATCAAGCCGAAGGTAATCCCAACAACCGGTGCAAGCGTCTATCCAGAGCATGAGTACGTGGTGCTCGACGGTACGTCAGCAATGGTTCCGAAGTTTTTAGGATCTGCCCACGAGTTCGTCAGTAGGTTGCAGCAAGACGGCGTTACTCCTTTCGCTTTGACCGCTGATCAAGATCTCATGCTGGCGATCGCAATGTATGTTGAAGCGACCCGTTCAACTAGCTGGGTGTCTTCATTTCTGCGAGTTGTATCCGTCTTGGAGATGCTTGCGACACAGACAGTCTCCAGCGCAAGAACTTGCGAGGCGGTGGACAAATTGGTCAGCTATGCGGAGGCAGAGTACCAAGCAGATAGCGCGGTGGATCTGGAGCGTATCCGCAGTGTGCTTCGGTCCGCCAAGAATGAATCAATCACAAACGCCGTTAGAAGGTTAGTTTTGGAGTTTTGCGGGCCAAACAGTGCCTTAGCGCCCAAGCCTGGGATTTTTAGCAGCGAGGAAGAGTGCAATCGCAAAGTTACGGCGATCTACGCAGTTCGATCTGCGTATACCCATGAGGGATTGGTCACTGCGCGGCGAGCCGGGAAACATTCTTTTGGTGAGCTTTCTCACCTCGCGTTTTCGACGGTGCGCCACATCCTTCTATGCAAGATGGAAGCACTGAAATCTTCACCCTAAGAATATTAACGAGGAGAATCTGTCTTTCGGGAAGCAGTTTTGGCAATCCGACCTTAAGAGCAGCAGAAATCATGGCGCTCCAAGTCCGGCGATCTAGATGCGGCTGCCTAGGGGTACGTCCAGTCATGTTTAATACAAAAAAAGCCCGGCACAAGCCGGGCTTCGCACTTTCAAGCCGCCATCACTTGCAGCTAAAACTGCTAGCACTCTCCACATCCCCCGTGCCGTTGTAGCGCGCAACCTTCGGGTACACGCACAGCGGCCTAGTGCGGTTGGCGGACCAGCTGGTAGGCAGTTCGGTGTTCACCACATTGGCCCCAGCGCCGCGGGCGTTGGCCGTCACCGTGTCGGGCGCCTTGCCTTGTTCCACCCAGGCGACCAGCGGGGCCAGCATGTCGAACTGGTCGGTGGCGGGGCCGCCGGAGCAGTGGTTCATGCCGGGCACCATGAACAGGCGCGCAAAGGTGTTTGCCTGGTTGCCGTGGTGGGCTTGCAGCTGGTCCATCCACTGGGCGGTGTCGATGGGCGAGAACACCGAGTCTGCCGTGCCGTGGTAGACGATCATCTTGCCGCCGCGGTTCTTCAGGCCACTCAGGTCTGTGGCGTTGGGTGGCGTCATGTAGTCCCAGGGCGATTCGGGGTACAGCGCGGTGGTGGCGAAGATGCGGGGGAAGTCGGTTTCCAGGTCAAACTCCATCGCGTACTGCATGCCCGTCTTGGCGCGGAAGTCGGCCACAGAGATGGGTGGTGTGGTGAAGATGAAGGCCACCGAGCCTGCGTTGCGCGTTGGGGGCGCATCAAAGTGCCACCAGGCAAAGTTGCTGCCCATCACGCCGGGGTCCCACCAAGTGCCGGGGTACAGCGCCTCGCCCTTGCTGTTTTTGGGCCCGGCGAAGATGGTGGACAGCACACTTTTTTGATCTGCAGAGATGCACGATCCATCGCGCGCGCCGGTGCAGGTGGGCACGTCGCGCTGCAGGTTGAAGGCGCCCTGGCAGGCGGCAACGTCGTTGACCTGGCCGTCGGCCACGCCATCCAGCGCATCGCATTTCTCGACGATCTTGCTGCTGATGAGTTTGAACTCTGCCGGGGTGACAGCAGATTTGAGGTTGGGCTGGCCGTTGGCGTCTTTGCTGGCCACCTTGGCGTATTGCTGCGCCTTCCACAACTGGGTGGCTGCCGCCTTGGGCAGATACACGCCGGGGTTGCCCGCCAGAATGCCGTCGTACTGGTCTGCATAGCGCGATGCGCCCACCATGGCGTGGCGGCCGCCGTTGGAGCAACCGGCCAGGTACGAGCGGTCAGGGCCTTTGCCATAGGCGCTTTTGATCAGGCTCTTGGCCATGGGCGTGAGGGTACCCACGGCCTGGTAGCCGTAGTCCAGCCGGGCCTGTGGGTCTACGCCAAAGAAGGGGCTGGGCGTGGGGTGGCCCGCGTCAGAGCTGAGCACGGCAAAGCCTTGTACCAGCGCAGGGGCCACAGGGGCACCACCGCTGACAGCGCCCAGGGCCGGGACGACTTCTCCGTCTAGCCCGCCGTTGGCCTGGTACAGAAAGCGGCCGTTCCAGTGGACGGGCATTCGGACTTCAAAGCCCAGGGCATACGCGGCACCGTCCACCGGGCTGGTGCGCTCTTTCATCTTGCCTTTGACAAGGCAGTGCGCGGGCACGGGCGTGGTCATCTCCTTGATGGTGAGGTTGCCTTCTTTCACCAGCTCTGACGATGTGATGCGTGTGTCGGGCAGCTTCAGGCGGCTGGCCAGGTCAGTACACGATTGCAAGGTGGCGGGCTGCGCCGCCGAGAGTTGGGGCAACGTAGCGTGGGCCGGGGCGGCCATGGCCAGCAGGCTGAGCGCTATGCCCGACAGGGCCAGGGTGCCACCCACGGCGCTGCGGCTGGAAGACGTGGCGGCAGGCTGGCCCATCAAAGGCAATAAAGGCGTGCGCTGATTGGAGTGGTTCATGCGGTTGTTGGGGTCGGCTGGGTGAGGAGTTCGGCGGTCATCCGGCGGTAGTCTTGCGGCAGTCTGGTGCTCAGTGCGCCCGCAGAGGGACGAGATGAATGCTGCGGATGCGTATGAAAACAGATGCTTGGTTGCTATTGAATCCATAGCTGGCGTCATTATTCATCAACCTCACCCTGGGCAGACCGGCGCTGCGGGCAGGACCAAAGTCAAAGGCCCTGGACGGGCGTGCCAGTCCAGGGCCTTTTGTTGTGGGGCGAGCGCGGTGCGTGGTGCTTGGCGCGTAGGTGTGTGCTAACCGCGCTGCGCCGCCGGGCTTACTTGCAGCTAAAGCTGCTGGCGCTCTCTACATCGCCCGTGCCGTTGTAGCGTGCCACCTTGGGGTACACGCACAGCGGGCGGGTGCGGTTGGCAGACCAGGTGCTGGGCACTTCAGTGTTGACCACATTGGCTCCTGCGCCGCGTGCCTTGGCGGTCACGCTGTCGGGTGCCTTGCCTTGTTCCACCCAGGCCACCAGCGGGGCCAGCATGTCGAACTGGTCGGTGGCGGGGCCGCCGGAGCAGTGGTTCATGCCGGGGATGAGGAACAGGCGGGCAAAGGATGCGGCGTCGTTGCCGTGGTTGGCCTGCAGCTTGTCCATCCATTGGGCGGTGTCTACGGGTGAGAACACGCCGTCGGCCACGCCGTGGAAGACGATCATCTTGGCGCCACGGTTCTTCAGGGGGCTCAGGTCGGCCTCATTGGGCGGTGTCATATAGGACCAAGGCGACTCGGTGTACGTGGCGTTGGTGGCAAACATCTTGGGGTAGTCCGTCTCCATGCTGAAGTTCAGCGCGTACTGCAGGCCGGTGGTGGCGCTGAAGGCGGCCACGGTGCTGGGCGGTGTGGTGAAGATGAAGGCCACGGCACCCGCGTCGCGCGTGGCGGGCGAGCCAAAGTGCCACGACGCGAAGTTGCTGCCCGCAATGCCGGGGTCAAACCAGGTGCCGGTGTACAGCGCTTCGCCCTTGCTGTTCTTGGGGCCTGCAAAGATGCTGGAGAGCACGCCCTTTTGTTCGGCAGAGATGCACGATCCATCGCGCGAGCCGGTGCAGGTGGGCACGTCGGTCTGCAGGTTGAAGGCGGTCTGGCACGCTGCCACGTCGTTGACCTGGCCGTCGGCCACGCCGTCCAGCGCGTCGCACTTCTCCACGATCTTGCTGCTGATGAGCTTGAACTCGGCGGGCGTCACGGCGGTGGTCAGGTCGGGCTGGCCGCTGGCGTCCTTGCCTGCCACCTTGGCGTATTGCTGGGCCTTCCACAACTGGGTGGTGGCGGCCTTGGGCAGGTGAAAACCGGGGTTGCCCGCCAGGATGCCGTCGTACTGCTCGGCATAGCGCGATGCGCCCACCATGGCGTGGCGCCCGCCGTTGGAGCAGCCCGCCAGGTACGAGCGGTCGGGCGCCTTGCCGTAGGCGCTCTTGATCAGGTTCTTGGCCATGGGCGTGAGGGTGCCCACGGCCTGGTAGCCGTAGTCCAGCCGGGCCTGCGGGTCCAGCCCAAAGAAGGGCGTGGGCGCGCCGTGGCCTGCGTCAGAGCTGAGTACGGCAAAGCCTTGTACCAGTGCCGGTGCCACCGGTGCGCCGCCGCTGACGGAGCCCAGCGCGGTGACCACCGAGCCATCGAGCCCGCCGTTGGCCTGGTAGAGGAAGCGGCCGTTCCAGTTGACGGGCATGCGGATCTCAAAGCCGATGGCATACGCCGCGCCGTCCACTGGGCCGGTGCGCTCTTTCATCTTGCCTTTGACGAGGCAGTGCGCGGGGATGGGCGTGGTGACGCCCGTGGCCGTGAGGCCACCCTCGGCCACCAGTTCAGACGATGTGATGCGCGTGTCGGGCAGCGCCAGGCTGCTGGCCAGCGTGGCGCACGACTGCAGGGTGGCGGGCTGCGCGGCCGTGAGCTGCGGCAAGCCTGCGTCTGAGCCGCCGCACCCCGCCAGCAGGGCGACGGCGATGGCCGAGAGCGCCAGGGTGTGGTGGTGTGGGTGGTGGCGGCCGGTGGATGGCTGCGCAGCGTCAAAGGCACGGTTTTTTGGGGTGCTCATGCGGTTGTCTCCGGTTGGTTTTTTCGAGGCGCAAGGTCGCCCGCAGCGTGGCCTCAACACGCTGTGGGTGGGGAAGGGTGTGGCTTGGTCTTGCTATTGAATCAATAGCTGCTTGCGCTTATCCATCAAGCGATAGATGCCAATTTCTCTTGAAGCGTGGCCGCGTCGCCCAGGCGCTGGCGCACGATGGCCAGGCGCATGTCGAACTCGGGCAGCACCCAGGTGCGCAGGGCGTGGGCCGGGTCTTGCCAGCGCGCGGTGGCGCTACCCCGTGTGGCGGTGATGCGGCCCCAGGCCCATTCCAGCAGCACCAGCGCGGTGGCGCGCAGGTAGTCGTCGGCCACCCAGTAGGGCAGCTCGGGCTGGTCAGCGTGCGCTGCCACTGCGGCCACCAGGTCGTGCGTGGTTTGCGCCAGGGCGTTGCGGCGGGGCGTGGCGGGCAGGGTGGCCAGCAGGGCCTGCATGCTCGCGCCGCCATCGGCCAGCACCTTGCGCACCAGCAGGTCGATGGCCTGGATTTCGTTCGTGCCCTCGTAGATCATGGCCACGCGGGCGTCGCGCACGATCTGCTCAATGCCCCATTCGCTCACGTAGCCGTGGCCACCAAACACCTGCAGGCAGGCGCTGGCGCCGTGAAAGCCCTGGTCGGTAAAAGCGGCTTTGAGCACGGGCGTGACCAAGGCGCACCAGCGCTGGGCGGCGGCGCGCTCGTCGGCATTGGTGCTGTGCTTGGCCACATCGAGCTGCAAGGCGGTGTGGTAGGCCAGCACGCGGCCGCCGTCGATCCAGGCGCGCTGGGTTTGCAGCGTGCGGCGGATGGCGGGGTGGTCTTGAATGAGGCTGGTATCGCTCGCGCCGGGGGCGCGCATCTGGCGGCGCTCGGCCGCGTAGGCGCTGGCCTTTTGCCAGGCGGCTTCCAGCAGGCCAATGCCTTGCAGGCCCACGTGCAGGCGGGCGGCGTTCATCATCACGAACATCGCATTCAGCCCCTTGTTCGGTTCGCCCACCAGCCAGCCGGTAGCGTCGTCAAAGCGCATCACACAGGTGGAGCTGCCGTGCAGGCCCATTTTTTCTTCGATGCGCTCGCACACCACAGCATTCAGCGCCCCCACGCTCCCCACTGCGTGTGGTTCGCTGCCCCCCGAGGGGGCTGGCCTTGCTTGGGGCGGTCCGGCGCGGTGGCCGTCGCTATCGTCATTGCCATGGGGAAGCACCTTGGGCACCAGGAACAGCGACAGGCCCTTGGGCCCCGCAGGAGCATCGGGCAAACGGGCCAGTACCAAGTGCACGATGTTGTCCGTCAGGTCGTGCTCACCGCCCGAGATAAAGATTTTGCTGCCGTTGACCCGCACGCTGCCATCGGGCTGGGGCACACCGCGTGTGCGCACCTGGCCCAGGTCGCTGCCCGCGTGGGCTTCGGTCAGGCACATGGTGGCCAGCCATTCGCCGGTGGCGACTTTCTCCAGGTATTGGGCCTTGAGTGCGTCGCTGGCATGGTGCTTGATGCATTCGTAGGCGCCGTGCAGCAGGCCGGGCGCCATGGTGAAGCCGTGGTTGGCTCCGGCCAGCCATTCGTACAGCACGCCTTCCAGCACGGCGGGCAGGCCCTGGCCGCCGTCTTCAGGGGCGCAGGCCAGCGCGGGCCAGCCGCCTTGCCAAAAGGCTTGGTACGCATCACGAAAGCCGGGCGGGGTGGTGACTGCGCCAGCGCTGAAGCGGCAGCCCACCTCGTCACCCACGCGCTGCAGCGGGGCGATGGCGGTGTCCACAAACTTGGCGGCTTCTTCCAGCACCTGCGCGGTCAGCTCGGCATCGGCCTCTGCAAACGGCGCCAGCGCCTGCCACTGCGCGGGCGCCTGCAGCACCTCGTTCAGCAGGAACTGGATATCAGCGAGGGACTGGCGTGCTTGCATGGTTTGCTCTTGATTTGATAGCTGCTTGCGCTTGATGGATAAGCGCTAGGGGCTGTTTTTGTTTGAACTTACTTCACCAAGCCGTTCGCCCTGAGCTTGCCGAAGGGCTGCACCTGCGACGCCTTGGCTTCGACCCGCTCAGCCCGAACGGACTGGGTGGCGTGCCCTGGCTTCGGCAAGCTCAGCCCGAACGGGTAGGGGGTGGACCGCTGCAGGGAGTGCGCTGCGCCCTGCGTTGTGCCCCCAACCGCAAGCACTGGCGCGGCCCAGGCTAGCGCCACCGTGGAGCTGGCTTTGCCAGGCCACGGGTGGCGTCCCCCCTCAGGGGGGAAGGCGCGCCAGCGCCTCAGGGGGGAGTCAAGACTCTGCCGTGAATCCGATCTTCTTGATCAGCGGGCCCCAGGTGTCGTACTCGGCCTTTTGCCAGCGGGCCATTTCTTCAGGGGTGGAGCCTTGCGGAATCAGGCCGACGATGGCCAGGCTGTCGATCACCGATTTTTCTTTCAGCGCTGCGTTGATGGCTGCATTGGCGGCGGCAATGATGGGCTTGGGCGTGGCGGCGGGGGCGTAGAAGCCGAACCACTCTTCGGTGGTCAGCTCAGGGAAGCCCTGTTCGGCAAACGTGGGCACATCGGGCACGTACATGGAGCGCTTGGGGCCCGAGGTGGCCAGGATGCGGATCTTGCCCGCCTTGTAGTTGGCAATGAAGTCGCCGTGCGGTGTGACCATGGCGGCGATTTGGCCGCCCACCACGTCCGTCACGCCGGGGATGGAGCCACGGTAGGGCACGTGGCGCAGTTCCACCCCGCTGTTGATGCCCAGCAGCGCGCCCAAAAAGTGGGGCGTGGAGCCTGCGCCGGGCGAGCCGTAGCTGGCCTCCTTGGGGTTGGCCTTGGCCCAGGCCAGGAAGTCCTTCACCGTCTTCACGCTGGCGGGCACCAGGGGCCCCACGGCCAGGCCGTGGTGCATGATGGCGCCGATGGACACGGGGGCAAAGTCCTTGTCCGTGTAGTTCATCTTGCTGTAGATGTGCGGGTAGTTGGCAATGGCCGAGACCTGTGCCACGGCCAGCACGCTGCCGTCTGCCGGGGCGGCCTTCAGCGCCTCCAGCGCAATGCGCCCGCCCGCGCCGGGCTTGTTCTCTACCACCCCTGCGTTCTTGGCATACGCGGTGCCGAGGAACTTCTCGGCCACGCGGCGGGCCACGGTGTCGCCCGAGCTGCCGGCCGGAAAGCCGAACAGCACTTTGACCTGCTCGACCGGCTGGGCCGAAGCAGACAAGGGGTACAGCGCCCCGAGGGCGGCGGCAGAGCCAAAGGCTTGCACAAATTGGCGGCGTGTCGTCATGGTTGTCTCCTGTTGTGTGTCTTGGTGCAATGACGTGCGAAAAAATCGAAAAGGGGCGGCGGCTTGCGCTCAGCGTGGCGCCATGCGCAGGGCGCCGTCGAGGCGGATCACCTCGCCATTGAGGTGGCCGTTGGTCACGATATGGCAGGCCAGCTCCGCAAACTCTTGGGGTTTGCCCAGGCGCGGCGGGAACGGGATGCTAGCAGCGAGGGACTGCTGCACGGCCTCGGGCAGCTCTTGCATCAGCGGCGTGGCAAACAGGCCGGGGGCGACGGTGCACACGCGGATGGCGTGCTGCGCCAAGTCGCGTGCCATGGGCAGCGTCATGCCGGCCAGGCCCGCCTTGGAGGCGCTGTAGGCCTGCTGGCCCACCTGGCCATCAAAGGCTGCGACCGAGGCGGTGAACATCATCACGCCGCGCTCGCCGTTGTCCAGCACGGGCAGCTTGGCGCAGGCGGCGGCAAACAGGCGGCTCACGTTGTAGGTGCCGATCAGGTTGATCTGCACCACGCGCACAAAGTCTTCCAGCGGCGCGGCGCTGCCGTCGCGCTGCACCACGCGCTTGGCACTGCCGATGCCCGCCACGTTCATGAGGATGCGCGCCGGGCCGTGGGCTGCAGCGGCCTGCTCAATGGCTGCGGTGACGCTGGCGGGGTCGGTGATGTCGCAGGGGCAGGCCACGGCGCAGCCGTTGCCAAACTCTTCGTTGAGGGCTGCGGCCACCTTGGCGGCCAGTTCGGCATTGCGGTCGAGCACGGCGACCTTGGCGCCCAGGCGGGCCAGCTCGCGCGCGGTGGCCTCGCCGAGGCCCGATGCGCCGCCGGTGACGAGGGCGGCTTGTCCTTGAATCTGCATGGAATGTGTCCTTGTCTTTGGTCTCAATGCTGGGGAACGAGGGTGAATGGCAGGCTGCCGTCATGCAGCGCATTCACCAGGTCGGCGCGGTGCTTGAGCACGGCGCGCTGGTTGATGGAGCCCTTGTCGGTGATCTCGCCCTTGTCCAGCGAGGGGGGCTCGGCCATCAGGTGGGCGCGTGCTACCCGGCTGGCGCTGCCGGTGGACTGCGCAGCCAGCTGGTTGATCACCTTCTGAAAGTGCTGTTGCACGGGCGCACTTTGCAGCACCTGCTGCAGCGGTGCGCTGTCGGGCAGGCCGCCCAGGGCGCGGATGCTCGGGGTAGGAATCAGCAGGGCGCCCACTTCCTTGAGGTTGATGCCGGTGATGACGGCGTCTTGCACATAGGGCGCGCAGGCGGCGATGAGCTTGGCGCGCATGGGGCCCACGCTCACGAACGTGCCAGTGCTGAGCTTGAAGTCTTCGGCAATGCGGCCGTCAAACTTCAGGCCCTTGTGCAGGTCGTTTTCGTCGATCCATTTCACAGCGTCGCCCGAGCAGTAAAAGCCCTCTTCGTCAAAGGCCTCGCGGGTGGCTTCGGCGTTGCGCCAGTAGCCTTGCGTGATGTTGGGGCCGCGGTAGCGCACCTCGATCTTGCCGTCGATGGGCACCAGCTTGAGTTCCAAGCCGGGGGTGGGCACGCCGATATCGCCCGCCTGCACGTGGGGGCTGTTCACCGCCAGGCAAAAGGGGCAGCCTTCGGTCATGCCCAGGCCGGTGTTCATCACGATGCGCTCGCCCACCTCGCGCTCGGCGCTTTCAAACAGAGAGTCCCAGATGGGCTGCGACAGCGCGGCGGCGGCGAAGAAAAACATCTTCACGCGGCTGAGCAGGTTCTTGCGCAGCTGCTCGTCCGTCTTCATGGTGTGGGCAATCACCTCAAAGCCCGTGGGCACGTTGAAGTACACCGTGGGCGCAATCTCGCGCAGGTTGCGAATGGTCTCGGCCATGCCGGCAGGCGTGGGGCGGCCTTCGTCCAGGTAGAGCGTGCCGCCGTTGTAAATGATGGTGCCGAAGTTGTGGTTGCCGCCAAACGTGTGGTTCCACGGCAGCCAGTCCACCAGCACCAGGTCTTCCTCGGCCAGCACGGGCATGGACTGGTTCATCTGCTGCAGGTTGGCGGCCCACATGCCGTGCGTGATGATCACGGCCTTGGGCGCCTTGGTCGAGCCCGAGGTGAACATGAACTTGGCAATGGTGTCACCCGTGATGGCGGCGTGCACAGCATCCACGGCGGGTGTGGCTTCGGTGCCCAGCAGCGCGCTGAAGGGTGTGGTGCTTCGGCCTGGCAGCGTGCCCTCGATCAGCGCCACTTCCACATCGGCGCCCACGGTGGCCTCGATAGCGGCGGCAAAGCGGTCGCCGCTGCTGGCAAACACCAGGCCGGGCGTGAGCGTGTCGACCGCGTGGCGCAGCTTGTCGTAGTCCTTGCTGATGGTGGAGTAGGCGGGCGAGACGGTGCACTGCGGCACGCCCGCCACCAGGCAGCCCAGCGCCAGCAGGGCATGTTCCAGGTCGTTTTCGCTGAGCATGACCACGGGGCGGTCCGCACTCAGGTTGCGCGCCAGCAGCGCCTGGGCAATGCGGCGCGCGGACTGCCACGCCTCGCGGTAGCTGATGTGGTGCCACTCACCCAGGCTGCCGTCGCTGTTTTTCACGCGCTGCGCCATCCACGTGCGGTCGGGGCTGACTTGCGCCCAGTGCGCCAGGCGGTCGGTCAGCCGCGCGGGGTGGGGCTGCAGGTCCTGGGTGGCGCGCACATAGACCACGCCGTTGGCGCCGGCGCGGGTGGTGACCTCGGTCACGCCAAAGCGCAGCGGGCGAAAGCGGGGGGAGGGTGGGTTTGCCGTCATGGATGCTTGTCTCGGTGCAGTGGCTGGCGCTCAGTGAACGAGGCTCAGTCTTGTTTCTTGACCTTGGCGGCCTTGCCGTCCAGGAAGGCGCGCACACGGGCCTTGGCCTCGGGGGCACTTTGGGCAATGGCGGCCATCATGGCTTCGGCCATCAGGCCCTGGTCGGCGGGCTGCTCGGCAATGCGGGGCAGCGCGTGCATCAGCGCGTAGTTGGTCAGCGGTGCGTTTTCGGCAATGCGCTGGGCCAGCTCAAACGCCTTGTCAAACGCGGTGCCGGTGGGTACCAGGTACTGCGCAAAACCGACGCGTTCGCCGTCCACTGCGTTGTAGACACGGCCAGTCATCATCATGTCGGTCATGCGGGCGGTGCCGATCAGGCGCGGAATGCGCACCGCGCCGCCGCCGCCCACGAAGATGCCGCGTGAGCCTTCGGGCAGCGCGTAGAAGGTGGTCTCGTCCGCTACGCGAATGTGGCAGGCGCTGGCCAGCTCCAGCCCGCCACCCACCACGGCGCCATGCAGCGCTGCCACCACGGGCACGGGGCCAAACTGCACGCGTTCGAGCGCCGCATGCCACATGCGTGAGTGGTGCAGGCCCTGGCCGGCATCGCGCTCTTTGAGCTCAGACAAGTCCAGCCCCGAGCAGAAGTGATCGCCTTCGCCATCGATCACGGCGGCGCCCACCGTGGCGGGCAGGTTGTCCATCACGTCGCGCAGCGCCAGGATCAGGCCGTCGTTGAGCGCGTTGCGCTTGGCCGGGCGGGTGAGGCGGATGACCGCGATGTTCTCGCGCTCGCCGCAAATGTCCAGGGAAATATCGGTGGATGAGGTCATGGTGCTGATCTTTGAGATGGGTCAAATTATGGTTATCAAAAATAACCAAAACAAGGCAGTGGGAGGCCTGTTTGCTAGGGGCTTTCCCTAGTCTTTGAGAGGCCCCATTTGATTATGATAAATAACTAAACGGCGGCACCTCTGTCGCCAAGAGACTGCCATGAACGCCTTTATCCCCTACGGTATCTACTGGTCGTCCCCGTTCGCCAAATGGCAAGGGTCGCTCGCCAACCTCAATGCCCTGCCTTTGGCCGCCACCGTGGGCAAGCAGGCGCTGGCCGCACGCGGCTATGACCTGTCGGCGGTGGACCTGGCCATCCTCGGCATCACCAATCCGCAAAAGGGCAGTTTCTACGGGCTGCCCTGGGTCGCCGGCATGATGGGCATTGACCGCGTGGCCGGCCCCACCGTGCAGCAGGCCTGCGCCACCAGCGTGCGTGCGCTGCAAATGGCCGCGCAAGAGGTGGCCTGCGGCACCGCCACCAGCGCGCTGCTGGTGATGGCCGACCGCCAGTCCAACGGCCCTGTCGTGTATTACCCCGACTCCAGCGGCACAGGCGGCTACGGCATCACCGAACAATGGGTGCTCGACAACATGGGCCACGACCCGTATGCCAAGAACCCCATGCTGCAAACTGGCGAGAACGTGGCGGCGCGCTATCGGATAAGCACCGAAGAGCAGCACGCACTCAAGCTGCACCGCTACACGCAGTACCAGCAGGCGCTGGCCGATGACCGCGCTTTCCAAAAGCGCTACATGGCTGACGTGCCCGTCACCGACTCCAAGTTCCGCAAGCAGACCGGCACGCTCAGCACTGACGAAGGCATCTTCCCTACGACTGCCGAAGGGCTGGCCAAGCTCAAGCCCGTCAAAGAGGGCGGCACCGTCACCTTCGGCGGGCAGACGCATCCGGCCGATGGCAATGCGGGCGCTATCGTCACCACGCGCGAACGCGCCCGTGCTGTGTCCACCGATCCGGGCATAGAGGTCGAGATCCTGGGCTTTGGCATGTCGCGCGTGGAGGCGGGCTTCATGCCCATGGCGCCATCGCCTGCAGCGTTCAATGCCCTCAAAAACGCGGGCTTGTCCATTGGCGACGTGGCGGCCATCAAGACGCACAACCCCTTCGCCGTGAACGACATCGCCCTGGCGCGCGACACCGGCTTTGCCTGGGAGCGCATGAACAACTACGGCAGCTCCATCATCTGGGGCCACCCCCAGGCGCCTACCGGCATGCGCGCCATCATCGAACTGATTGAAGAACTGGCGTTGCGCGGCGGCGGCGTGGGGCTGTTCACCGGCTGCGCGGCGGGCGACACGGGCTATGCCACCGTGCTGCGTGTGACCGACAGCAAAACCACTTCCAAGGCCTGACCATGACGACCGCTTCGACAAGCTCTTTCTCTGCCCCCCTGAACGCCTGGCTGGTGGACGGCGTGCGCACGCCCATGGTCGATTACTGCGGCCCCCTGGGCCATGTATCGCCCACCGACATGGGCATCAAGGTCGCGCGCGCCGTGCTTGCGCGCAGCGGCGTGCCCGCCGCCGATGTGGGCTCGGTCATCACCGGCTCCATGGCGCAGGCAGACTTTGACGCCTTCGTGCTGCCACGCCACATCGGGCTGTATGCGGGCGTGCCGCAGGCCGTGCCCGCCATCCTGGTGCAACGCATTTGCGGCACGGGCTTTGAGCTGTTCCGCCAGGCGGCCGACCAGATTGCCCTGGGCTACACCGACGTGGCGCTGGTCGTGGGCACCGAGTCCATGACGCGCAACCCGATTGCGGCCTACACGCACCGCACCGGTTTCAAGCTGGGCGCGCCGGTGGAGTTCAAGGACTTCCTGATGGAGGCGCTGATCGACACCGCAGGCCCGGTGACGATGATTGAGACGGCCGAGAACCTGGCCAAAAAATACGGCATCACCCGCGCGGACGTGGACGCCTATGCCTCGCAATCGTTCGACCGCGCCGTCAAGGCACAGGCCGACGGTTTTCTGGCGGGCGAGATCGTGCCCGTGGTCAGCGAGAAGTTTGAGCTGGAAGGCTACGCCAGCCGCGGCATCACGCTGGCGCGCAAGGTGGCGCAGCTGGACCGCGACACCCACCCACGCCCCTCGCCGGTGGAGACGCTGGCCACGCTGCGCAGCGTGTATCCGGGCGGTGTGCAGACGGCAGGCAACAGCTCGGCCCTGGTCGATGGCGCTGTGGGCGCGGTGGTGGCCAGCGACGGCTATGTGCAGCAGCACGGCCTCAAGCCCCTGGCGCGCCTGCGTGGCGTGGCTGCGGTGGGCGTGGCGCCCGAGTTCATGGGCATTGGCCCGGCCCCCGCCATCCGCGCGCTGCTGGCGCGCACCGGCCTCACGCTCGAAGACATTGGCCTGTTTGAAATCAACGAAGCCCAAGGCGCGCAGACCCTGGCGGTGGGGCGCGAGCTGGGGCTGGACCTGAACAAGCTCAACGTGAACGGCGGCGCCATTGCCCTGGGCCACCCGCTGGCCGCCACCGGCGTGCGCCTGACGGTGACCCTGGCGCGCGAACTGCGCCGCCGTGGGCTGCGTTACGGCATCGCCAGTGCCTGCATTGGCGGCGGGCAGGGTATTGCCTTGCTCATCGAAAACCCTGACGCCTGATATTCAAGAGAAATAGGGCGCTATCGCTTATGGAATAAGCGCTAGCAGCTATCGAAATCATAGTATTCAATCAAAGGTCACCATGCAGATCATCACTGCCGCCCAAGCTGGCGCCCTCATTCCCGACAACGCGACCATCTTCCTGGGTGGCCTGGCCGTGACCAGCCTGCCTGAAGAAGTGCTCAAGGGCGTGGAAAAGAACTTTCTGGACACCGGCCACCCGTGCAACGTGACCACCTGGGCTTGCGGCGCCGTTGGCAACAGCAAGGACG
Organism: Acidovorax sp. 106; assembly: GCF_003663825.1. Taxonomy (NCBI): domain Bacteria; kingdom Pseudomonadati; phylum Pseudomonadota; class Betaproteobacteria; order Burkholderiales; family Comamonadaceae; genus Acidovorax; species Acidovorax sp. 106. Next base: position 1,994,242 of record NZ_RCCC01000001.1, read on the forward strand.
CGGGCATGGTCCACTTTGCCCACCCCGGCATGATCAAGCGCACCGTGGCGGGCCACTTTGGCCAGACCGGCGCCGAGATGATGAAGATGGTGTTCGACGGCGAGGTGGAGGCGTACAACTTCCCGCAGGGCAGCCTGTCGCACCTCACGCGCCACATCGCCAGCCGCAGCCCTGGCTTGCTCACCAAGGTGGGCCTGGGCACGTTTGTGGACCCGCGCATTGAAGGCGGAAAGCTCAACAGCAAGTCCACCGAAGACCTGGTCAAACTCGTTGAGTTCAACGGCGAAGAATGGCTGTTCTACCCCACGCCCAAGATCGACGTGGCCATCATCCGCGGCACGCTGGCCGACGAGAACGGCAACATCACGCTCGACAAGGAAGGCATGCTGCTCGAGCAAATCAACATTGCGCACGCTGCCAAGGCCTGCGGCGGCATCGTCATCGTGCAGGTGGAGCGCGTCGTCAAAGCCGGCAGCCTGCACCCCAAGGCCGTGAAGGTGCCCGGCGTGTCGGTGGACTACGTCGTGGTCAGCCAGCCTGAGAACCACATGCAGACCATTGCCACGCAGTTCAACCCGGCCTTCAGCGGCGACGTGCGGGTGCCCGTGAATTCGCTGGAGCCCATGCCGCTGGACGAGCGCAAGGTGATTGCGCGGCGCACGGCGATGGAACTCAAGCCCGGCGCCATCACCAACTTAGGCATCGGCATTCCGGCGGGCGTGCCATCGGTGGCCGCCGAGGAGGGGGTGTCAGACCAGTTGACGCTGAGCATTGAAAGCGGCATCACGGGCGGCATTCCGGCGCAGCTGGGCGACTTTGGCGTGGCCTACAACGCCGACGCGATCATCGAGCAGTCGCTGCAGTTCGACTTCTATGACGGTGGCGGGCTGGACGCCAGCTTCCTGGGCCTGGCGCAGGCCGACAACCATGGCAACGTGAATGTGAGCAAATTCAACGGCCGCCCGGTGGGCTGCGGCGGCTTTGTAAACATCACCCGCTCGACCAAGAAGCTGGTGTTCTGCGGCACCTTCACCGCAGGCGGGCTGGAGGTGAAGGTGGCCGATGGCCAGCTCACCATCGTCAAAGAGGGCCGCTCGCGCAAGTTCATCGAGAAGGTCGAGCAGATCACCTTCAACGGGCTGGATGCCGCCCAGCGCGAGCAAAACGTGCTGTTCGTCACCGAGCGCGCCGTGTTCCACCTGACCACCGAGGGGCTGGAGCTGACAGAGATCGCCCCCGGCGTGGACCTGGAGCGCGACGTGCTGGCGCACATGGGCTTCAAGCCCATCATGCGCAACGTGAAGACGATGGACCCGGGGCTCTTTTGCGCCCAGTGGGGCGGCCTGGCCCAGGCCATGGCGGCGCAGGCCGCACAGAGTGCCTGAGAGAGGGTCCGAACCGCAGGCAGCAAAAAGGGGCGCTGGGCGCCCCTTTTTTTTATGGGATGAGCGGGTAGAGCCGACCGTCCGTGGCCCGTGCTGCGGCTCACCGGCTTGCGTCGGCGCTCAGCTAAAGAGCTTGTTCACTATCCCCTGCGAGATCGTAAACAGGCCACAAAGAGTGGCTCACAGAACTCAGCGCAGCGGCCCTGGCTGGCGTTACGCCGCAGGCAGTGCGAGTAGTACGACAAGGCGAAACAACGACGCCAGGGGAGTTTGGTGAGCCGCTCTAGGTCCCGCTGGGCAGGTAGACCTTTTGCAGCAGCCGTATCAGTGTCTTGCGCTCGGTGGCCGTCAGGCGGGCAGTGGCGTCTTCTTCCAGCTGCGCGGCGGTGTCCTCGGCCTGCGCGGTCAGGTCCGCCCCTGCGGCCGTGAGGTGCACGCCCATGGCGCGCCCGTCGCTCGGGTGGGGCCGGCGCTCGATCAGGCCGCGCCGCTCCAGCGCGGCAATCAGGCCCACCAGGTTGGGCGGCAGCACGTTGAGCGTGGCGCACAGCTGGCGCGAGGTAATGCCCGGGTTGTGCGCAGCCAGGGAGAGCACCGAAAAGTCCACCACCTTGAGGTCGTAAACGGCCATGCGTTCCATGAACACCGCAATGATCGACAGCGACGCGCGCCGAGTGTTGTAGCCCACCAGGGTGCGCAGGAAGCGCGTGTCCACCATGTCCACCGATGGCGCGGGAGCGGAATCCAAGGGAGTGGGCGCTGAGTCTGCAGGCAGGGGAGGCGGGGGCAGTTGGCGAATGCGGCGGGACATGGGTAGGGTGCGATCGGGTTGGGACGCGGAATGGTCTTGAGTCAATGGTCAGGCGCCTGTGCGGCAGATTCTAATGAAAATGGCCGCTAGGCCTTTTTGATACGGCGCAAGCAGCTATTAAAAATATAGCTAAAAGCGCGCGGAACTGGGACACTTCAGTCCAGCTTGGTCTGCACTACGGCAGCCAGCCAGTCCATCACCACGCGCACGCGCTGGGGCAGATGGCGGCGGTGGGCATACAGCAGCGTGACGGGCATGGGCGGCGGCGGGTGCTGCGCCAGCACGGGCACCAGTAGGCCTTGCTCTACCAATTCTTGCGCACCCAACAGCGGCACCTGGATCAGCCCCAGCCCGGCCAGGCAGGCGCCCAGATAGGCCTCGGCGCTGTTCACCGTCACGCGCCCGCCCATGGGCAAAAAGCGGGTGGCGCCGCCTTCTTGCACCTCAAACCCGGCCGATCGTGTGCCCAGCGTGCTCACGTAGTGCACCAGCTCGTGGGTGGCCAGGTCTTGCAGCGTGCGGGGCGTGCCCAGGCGCGCGAGGTAGGCGGGGCTGGCGCAGGTGGCCACGCGCACCTGGCCCAGGGGGCGGGCCACCAGGCCCGGTTCGGCCACCGGGCCCACGCGGATCACGCAGTCAAAGCCCTCGCGCACCAGGTCCACGCGGCGGTCGGTGCTGCTCACTTCCACTTCGAGTTGCGGGTGGCGCTGCAGCAGCTCGGGCAGGCGCGGCAGCACCATGTGGCGGGCAATGCCGGTGGACATGTCGATGCGCACCCGGCCGCGCAGGGCGGTGCCGTTGGGTTGGTGGAACATGGTTTGCAACTCGTCCACGTCGTCCAGCACATCCTTGCAGCGCTCGAAATACGCTTGCCCGTCTTGCGTGAGCTGCACGCGCCGCGTGGTGCGGTGCAGCAGGCGCGTGCCCAGCTGGGCCTCCAGTTGCTGCACGGCCAGGGAGGCGCTGGCTTTGGGGATACCCAGCACCTGCGCGGCCTGGGTGAAGCTGCTCAGCTGCGCCACGCGGGCAAAGATCTGCATGCGGTCTAAGGGGTTCATTGTTCGTTTTCTGAAAACAATGATTCTGATTTTGCGCTATTTATTCGTTCTAACGCTGCCAATAAAGTGCGTTCTAGCCCAGCACATGGTGTGACTGGGCTCCCAACCCCAGGACTGCAGCATGACCACCACCTCCAACTACACCACCACCGCCACTTCTTCCGCATTGCCTTCTACCCCCATCGTGCTCATCACCGGCGGCAGCCGGGGCCTGGGCCGCAGCGCCGCACTGGCCGCCGCCCGCACGGGCATTGACGTGGTGCTGACCTACCGCCAGCAGGCCGCCGAAGCCCAGGCCGTGGTGGACGAGATCCAAGCCCTGGGCCGCCGCGCCGTAGCCCTGCCGCTGGACGTGGGCGATGTGCGCAGCTTTGAAGCCTTTGCCACCCAACTGACGCAGGCGCTGCAGACCCACTGGCAGCGCGAGCGCTTTGACTTTTTGGTGAACAACGCGGGCATGGGCGTGCACGCCCCCATCACCGAGACGACCGAAGCGCAGTTCGATGCGCTGGTGAACGTGCACCTCAAGGGCGTTTTTTTCCTCATCCAGCGCCTGCTGCCGCTGATGAACGACGGCGGGCGCATCCTGAACTTGTCCTCGGGTCTGGCCCGCTTCGCGCTGCCGGGCTACGCCGCCTATGCGGCCATGAAGGGCGCTATTGAGGTGCTCAGCCGCTACCTGGCCAAGGAGCTGGGCCCGCGCGGCATTGCTGTGAATGTGGTGGCCCCGGGCGCCATTGAGACCGACTTTGGAGGCGGCGCCGTGCGCGACAACGCTCAGCTCAACGCCTTTGTGGCCGCGCAAACGGCCCTGGGCCGCGTGGGTGTGCCCGACGATATTGGCCCGCTGGTGGCCGCCCTGCTGCAGCCCGCCACACGCTGGGTGAATGCGCAGCGCGTGGAAGCATCGGGCGGCATGTTCCTGTAAAGCGTGCCTTGGGGCTGTGCTTGCCGTTCCTCAGCCCGGCGCGTGCAGCCCGCGCCGGTACTGCACCGCCTCGGCCACATGGCTCACCTCAGTGCGCTCAGCCCCGGCCAGGTCGGCAATGGTGCGCGCCACTTTCAGCGCTCGGTGCGTGCTGCGGGCGGACCAACCCAGGCGCGCGGCCGTGGTGTTGAGGAACTTGGCGGCGGTGTCATCCAGGTGCAGGTGTTCGTCAATGGCCTGGCCCTGCAGTGCCTGGTTGGTGCTGCCCTGGCGGGCCATGGCGCGGCCCCTGGCTTGCACCACGCGCTCGCGGATGGCGGCGGTGTCTTCGCCCGGCGGGGCCTTGAGCAACTGGTCAGCAGGCAGGGCGGGCACTTCCACATGCAGGTCAATGCGGTCGAGCAGCGGGCCGCTGAGCTTGCCCTGGTAGCGCGAGACCTGGTCGGGGGTGCAGCGGCAGGTGCGCTGGCTGGAGCCGAGAAAGCCGCAGGGGCAGGGGTTCATCGCGGCCACAAGCTGAAAGCGCGCCGGAAAATCCGCTCGCTGTGCCGCCCTGGATATGGTGATGTGCCCCGTCTCCAGCGGCTCGCGCAGGGCTTCGAGCGCGGCGCGGGGGAACTCGGGCAGCTCGTCTAAAAACAAGACGCCTTGGTGGGCCAAGGAGATTTCGCCGGGCTTCGGTGGCGAGCCTCCACCCACCAGCGCCACCGCTGATGCCGTGTGGTGCGGCTGGCCCGTGGGGCGCACGCCCCAGCGGCTGGGGTCAAAGCGCCCGGCCAGGCTGGCCACAGCGGCGCTTTCCAGGGCTTCGGTCACCGTCATGGGCGGCAGCAGCCCGGCAAAGCGCTGGGCCAGCATCGACTTGCCTGAGCCCGGGGGCCCCAGCATCAGCACGCTGTGCCCGCCGGCTGCGGCAATCTCCAGTGCGCGCTTGGCGGCGGCCTGGCCTTTCACGTCGGCCATGTCCGGGCCCGCGGCGGCGGCACCCAGTGGCGTGGGTTGCAGGGGGCTCCAGCCGTCGTTGTCCACCTCGGCATCACCACCAGCGCTGCTGCCGGGGGGCAAAAAGGCGCGCACTACGTCCAGCAGATGGCGGGCGCGCACCACTTGCGCGTCGGGCACCAGGGCGGCTTCTTCGGCGCTGCCTGGGGGCAGCACCATCTGCACGCTGATCTGCTGCGCGGCCAGCGCCAGGCTGGTGGCCAGTGCGCCGCGCACCGGGCGCAATTCGCCTGACAGCGACAGCTCACCCGCAAATTCATAGCCCTGCAGGCGCTGTGCATCCACCTGCCCGCTGGCGGCCAGGATGCCCAGGGCGATGGGCAGGTCAAACCGGCCTGAATCCTTGGGCAAATCGGCGGGCGCCAAATTGACGGTGATGCGTTTGTTGTGCGGAAACTCCAGCCCCGCGTTCTGCAAAGCCGAGCGCACGCGCTCGCGGGCCTCTTTCACCTCCACATCGGCCAGGCCCACCAGCGTGAAGCTGGGCAGGCCGTTGGCCAAATGCACCTCGACGGTGACGGCGGGGGCCTGCAGCCCCAGAAGGGCGCGGCTTTGCACCAAGGCAAGACTCATATGTAACTTTCTCCCCAGATGGGTGCGCTTGCTAAAGCGATGGGATGTAACGGCTTGTGATTGCACCAGTCGGGTGCGTCGTCAAAAAAAGCTTGCACCGCTTTGCGCAGCCGATCAGCGCGCATTGCGGTGCATTCAATTTTGGAATGCAGCAGGCGGTGGCACGGTCCGTGCTTAAAGCCCTTGTCCCTACTTTGTCCAACCGGAGGAAACATGATTCGCACTTCCATCAAGACCCTGGGCGTTGCCCTCGCCGCTGCGCTGCCCCTGTTGGCCAGCGCGCAACTCACTGGCAATGTCAGCCTGACCACCAACTACAAGTTCCGTGGTCAGGACCAGGACACCAGCAAGGTCAAGGCCGTCAAGCCCGCGCTGCAAGGTGGTTTTGACTATACCTTTGGCGAAACCGGCTTTTACGTGGGTAACTGGAATTCCAGCGTGGATTGGCTCACAAGCAACTCGCTGGAGATGGATTTCTACGGTGGCTACAAATTCAAGGCCGGCGCGGTGGACCTGGACGTGGGCGCACTGACCTACGCCTACCCCGGTAACTCGCTGGGCAACACCACCGAGCTGTACGGCGCCGCCACCTACGGCCCGCTGACCGCCAAGTATTCGCACACCATCTCCAAGGACTACTTTGGCTTTGCAGGCAACAAGCTGGGCACGGGCCGCAAGGGCACCAACACCGGCTACCTGAACTTCGCGTTTGCCCAGGAAGTGATGCCCAAGGTCACTTTGAAGGCATCGGTGGGTTTCACCCGCTTTGCCAGCGACATCAAGGACACGGGCGTGCCTAACTACATGGACTACAGCGTCGGCGGCGCCTATGATTTTGGCAGCGGCCTGTCGCTGGGCGCTGCGGTGGTGGGGGCCAACAAGAAGGACGTCTTTGGTCCGGTCAACAAGTCGCGCGTGATCGTCACGCTTACCAAAACCCTGTAAATCTCAACGGGCACCGTGCGTGCCCGTTGGCGGAGGACATGAACATGAAAATGGTGACAGCCATCATCAAACCCTTCAAGCTCGACGAGGTGCGTGAAGCCCTGTCGGACATGGGGGTGCAAGGCATTACGGTGACCGAGGTCAAGGGCTTTGGGCGCCAAAAGGGCCACACCGAGCTGTACCGTGGCGCTGAGTACGTCGTGGACTTTCTTCCCAAGGTCAAGATCGAAGCCGCTGTGGCCGACGACCTGGTGGACCGTGTGATCGAAGCCATCGAAGGCGCTGCCCGCACCGGCAAGATTGGTGACGGCAAGATCTTCGTGACCCACCTGGAGCAGGTGGTGCGCATCCGCACGGGCGAAACCGGCAAGGAAGCCCTGTAAGGGCCCGCCGCATCACACAGAGAAAAACGCCATGAAAAAACTGCTTGCTTCTTTCGTTCTGGGATTGAGCCTGTTGTCCGCCGGCACCTTGTCGCTGGCCCAGGCACCTGCCGCCGAACCCGCTGCCGCCACCGCCCCGGCCGCAGCCCCTGCTGAAGCCGCTCCGGCCCCTGCCGCCGCAGCCGCACCTGCTGCGGCCGCTGCAGCAGCCCCCGCCGCTGACGCCGCTGCACCCGCAGCCCCTGTGCCCAACAAGGGCGACACGGCCTGGATGATGGTCTCCACCATCTTGGTGATCCTGATGGTGCTGCCTGGCCTGGCCCTGTTCTATGGTGGCTTGGTGCGCAGCAAGAACATGCTGTCCGTGCTCATGCAGATCATGGTCACGTTCTCGCTCATCACGGTGCTGTGGTTCATCTATGGCTACAGCCTGGCCTTCACCGAAGGTGGTGCCTTCATCGGCGGCTTTGATCGCCTGTTCATGAAGGGTATCTGGGACAACGCCGCTGGCACCTTTGCCAATGCCGCCACGTTCAGCAAGGGCGTTGTGATTCCTGAAATCACGTTCGCAGCCTTCCAGGCCACGTTCGCTGGCATCACTTGCGCACTGATCGTGGGTGCCTTTGCCGAGCGCATCAAGTTCTCCGCCGTGCTGCTGTTCATGGTGCTGTGGTTCACTTTCAGCTACCTGCCCATCGCTCACATGGTGTGGTTCTGGATGGGCCCTGACGCCTACACCGCCAAGGACGTCGTGGACTCAATGAACGGCAAGGCCGGTCAAATCTGGCAGTGGGGTGCGCTGGACTTTGCGGGCGGCACCGTGGTGCACATCAACGCAGCGGTCGCTGGCTTGGTGGGTGCCTTCATGGTGGGCAAGCGCATTGGCTACGGCAAGGAAGCCATGGCCCCTCACAGCCTGACGCTGACCATGGTGGGTGCTTCCCTGCTGTGGGTGGGCTGGTTCGGTTTCAACGCAGGCTCTGCCCTGGAAGCCAACGGCTTTGCCGCCCTGGCCTTCATCAACACGCTGGTGGCTACGGCTGCTGCGGTGCTGGCCTGGTGCACGGGTGAAGCGCTGATGCGCGGCAAGGCCTCCATGCTGGGTGCGGCCTCGGGTGCAGTGGCTGGCCTGGTGGCGGTCACGCCTGCAGCGGGCAACGTCGGTATCGGCGGCGCCTTGGTCATCGGCCTGGTGGGCGGCTTTGCTTGCCTGTGGGGTGTGCATGGCCTCAAGAAGATGCTGGGCGCTGACGACTCGCTGGACGTATTCGGCGTGCACGGTGTGGGCGGTATCGTGGGTGCGCTGCTGACGGGCGTGTTCAACTCCCCCGCCCTGGGTGGCCCCGGCTACGTGGCCGACTGGGTCACGGCTTCCATGGTCACTTCTGCCGACTACTCCATCGCCGCCCAGGTGTGGACGCAAACCAAGGCCGTGCTGCTGACCATCGTGTGGTCTGGCGTGGTGTCGTTCATTGCCTTCAAGGTGGTGGACCTGGTGGTGGGCCTGCGCGTGTCGGAAGAAGACGAACGCGAAGGTCTGGACATCACGTCCCACGGCGAAACGGCCTACAACCGTTGATTGGGGGACCACCGGTAGCGGTATCTGGTGGTGCCGCCGCCGCCCCAATGTTTTTCTAGCGAGAGTCTCCTCAAGAGTTGGGCCCACCCTGTCGGTGGGCCCTTTTTTTATGGGCGCACCGGTGCGTTTGCCCATGCCCGGCGGGTGCCCATCGCAAAGAACCTGCACGGGCCCTGTTCAAAAAATTCACGCCACGCGGGGCGCCCGTGCCAAGCCGCACCCGCTACGATGCAGGCCATGGACCAAGCCCTTGCCCAGATTGCCGAGCGCGTGCGCGCCGCTGCCGCAGACCACACCCCCTTGCGCATCCGGGGTGGGGGCACCAAAGATTTTCATGGCCGGGCGCTGCATGGCGAGGTGCTCGATACCCGCACCCTCAGGGGCATCACCAGCTACGAGCCGAGCGAGCTGGTGGTGACGGCCCGTGCGGGCACGCCCCTGGCCGAGCTGGAGGCTGCGCTGGCCGACAAAGGCCAATGCCTGCCCTTTGAACCCCCGCACTTTGCCCCTGGCGCCACCGTAGGCGGCATGGTGGCTGCGGGCCTGTCAGGGCCCGCACGGGCCAGCGTGGGCGCGGTGCGCGACTATGTGCTGGGCGTGGGTCTTATCAACGGGCGGGCCGAGTCACTTACCTTTGGCGGGCAGGTGATGAAGAACGTGGCCGGGTACGACGTCTCGCGCCTGATGGCGGGGGCCTGGGGCACGCTGGGGCTGCTGACGGAGGTCAGCCTCAAGGTGCTGCCTGTGGCCCCGGCCGAGGCCACGCTGCGCTTTGAATGCAACCAGGCCGATGCGCTGCGCAAGCTGCACGCCTGGGGCGGCCAGCCCCTGCCGCTGAACGCCAGCTGCTGGGTGCAGAACGCAGACGCGGGCTTGGGCACCCTGTATGTGCGCCTGTGTGGCGCTGTGGCGGCCGTAGAGGCCGCGTGCAAAGCCATGGGCGGCACGCGGCTGGACAACGCCACCACGGCGCCAGATTGGGTCGCCTGCCGCAATCACACCCTGCCCTGGTTTGCTGCACGCGCCCAGCAGCCTGGCCTGGCGTTGTGGCGCTTGTCGCTGCCTGCCACGGCACCGGTGCTGACCCTGCCCGCTGCTGCCCAGCCATTGGTCGAATGGCACGGCGCGCTGCGCTGGGTGCAGGCCCCGGCCAATGCGGGCGATGCCCTGCGCGCGGCGGCCCAAGCGATGGGTGGAAGTGCTACTTTATTTGTAGCTGCTAGCGCTCATCCCTTGAGCGCTAGCGGCCAATTTGATCCGAAGTCTGCCGCGCTGGCGCAGATCCATGCTCGGCTCAAGCAGGCGTTCGACCCCGCAGGCATCTTCAACCCCGGCCGCATGGCCGCCGACTGGTAAGGCCGCCGCCCATGCGCCGCCTGCGCCACCTCACGGGCCACCACCGCACCGTCACCACCAATCGGGTGTTGGGCCTGCTGCTGGCGTTCAACGCCGGGGCGGTGAATGCGGGGGGCTTTCTGGTGGTGCACATGTATACCTCGCACATGACGGGCTTTCTCTCGTCGCTGGCCGACAACCTGGTGCTGGGCAACATGAAGCTGGTGCTGGGCGCTGTGGGCGCGCTGTGGGCGTTCATGTCCGGCGCTGGCAGCACGGCCATCCTGGTCAACTGGGCGCGCCACCACCGCCTGCGCGGCACCTATGCGCTGCCGCTGCTGCTCGAAGCCCTGCTGTTGCTGCTGTTTGGCCTCATGGGCGCCATCACCTTGGGTTGGCGCACGCCGTTTTCGGTGCCGCTCACGGTGCTGCTGCTGGCCTACCTGATGGGGCTGCAGAACGCGGTGGTCACCAAGATGTCGTCGGCCCAGATCCGCACCACCCACATGACGGGCGTGGTGACCGACCTGGGCATCGAGATGGGCAAGATGCTGTACTGGAACCGCAGTGGCACCACGCCCGATCGCCATGTGCACGCCAACCGCGAGCGGCTGTGGCTGCTGGCGGGGCTGATGGGCTTGTTCCTCGTCGGTGGGTTGGTGGGGGCGGCCGGGTTCAAGCATGTGGGCTTCATCTTTGTGGTGCCGCTGGCGCTGGTGTTGCTCACGCTGTCACTGCCGCCGCTGTGGGCCGACCGTGTGCGCCTACGGCAGCTGCTCAAAGGGTTGCGCGCCAGCCCCAGGGCTGTGCCGCCCCCGGCCCCATCTGGCCCCCAGCCGGACCCGCACGAAACCCGATAACACAACGCGATAACACCGCGAGAAAAGCGCGTGCCAACGCCACCCCTTTTTTGATTTTTACCCCAGGCATGCACTATGCAGACCCAACTCGCCCCTGAATACGCCGCCCGCGCTGATGGCTTGGAGGCCGAAGCCATTTTGCGCAAATGCGTGCACTGCGGCTTTTGCACCGCCACCTGCCCCACGTACCAGCTGCTGGGCGACGAGCTGGATGGCCCGCGTGGCCGCATCTACCTTATCAAGCAGGTGCTCGAAGGCGCTGAACCGACCCGCGCCACACAGCGCCACCTGGACCGCTGCCTGACCTGCCGCAACTGCGAAAGCACCTGCCCCAGCGGCGTGCAATATGGCCACCTGGTGGACATTGGCCGCAAGATCGTGGACGAAAAAGTGCCCCGCCCCGTGGGTGAAAAGGCCCTGCGCTGGGCGCTGAAGGAGGGGCTGCCATCGCCCCTGTTCGCCCCAGCCATGAAGGTGGGACAGGCCCTGCGCGGTGTCCTGCCCACGGTGCTCAAGGAAAAGGTGACCACGCCGCGCAGCGCCGGTGCCTGGCCCACGCGCGAGCACGCCCGCAAGGTGATCCTGCTGGCGGGCTGCGTGCAGCCCAGCATGATGCCGAACATCAACACCGCCACCGCCCGCGTGCTCGATGCTGTGGGCGTGCAAACCGTGGTGGTGGCCCAGGCCGGGTGCTGCGGCGCGGTCAAGTTCCACCTCAACGACCAGGAAGGCGGCAAGGTCCAGATGCGCGCCAACATCGACGCCTGGTGGCCGCTCGTGGAGCAGGGCGGGGTGGAGTCCATCGTGATGAACGCCTCGGGCTGCGGCGTGACGGTGAAGGAATACGCCCACACCTTGAAGGACGATGCGCAATACGCAGCCAAGGCCCAGCGCATCAGCGCCCTCACGCGCGATTTGTCGGAACTGCTGCCCGCCATGCTGCCCGAGCTGGCCGCCAAGCTGCAGGGCCGCGTGGACGCCACGCGCCAACCCGACACCCTGTACGCCTACCACCCACCCTGCACCCTGCAGCACGGCCAAAAACTGCGCGGCGGGGTGGAAGCGCACCTGAACCAGCTGGGCTTCAAACTGCGCACGGCGCGCAACGAGGCGCACCTGTGCTGCGGCTCGGCGGGTACGTACTCGGTGCTGCAGCCGGACCTGTCGCACCAGCTGCGCGACCGCAAACTGGGCGTGCTGGCCGAAGCCTTTGGCGAGCAGCCGCCCGATGTGATCCTGTCGGCCAACATTGGCTGCATCACCCACCTGCAAAGCGGTACCGGAACGCCTGTGCGGCACTGGGTGGAGGTGCTGGATGAGGCGCTGGTCGCACGCCCCACCACATAGCGGTGGCAGGGCGTGCGCGAGCGGGATCGCGAACGACGGCAACTGGCCGAGCGCATCTCGCCGCCGGAGCCGCAAATTCCGCCAGCCTCTGGCGGCTGGCACTCCCCCACAGCCCTGCCGTTGTCGCCCGAAAAGCCGCACAACAGCCCCTTCAGACAGGCCCTTCAAGCAGGCTCTGGAGTCCATCAGTGGCATGATGGAGGGTTTGTTGTTCCCCTCGTCCCCCGAGGACATTGACCGCCATGACCGAATCCGTGCCTGAAGTCGTTGCCGCCCACCTGCCCGCTGATGCTGGGGCAGCCCATGCTGGGGCAGCCAGTGCAGGCGCAGCTGCGACTGCCGAGCCCTCCGTTGCAACGACCCCAGAAGGGGCCGCATTGGCCCCTACTGCCGACCACCCTGGCCAAGCCGACAACGCAGCGCGTGCCACGCGCGATCGTGGCAACCGGGGTCGCCGTGGCGGCAAGGACCGTGCGGGCCGCAAGCCCGACGGTGCGCCCGCTGCGGCCCAGGTGCCTGCCCCGCAGCGCGTGCACCCTGCGCTGGAGCAGTTGGCTGGCCTGTACCCGCACCTGTTTGGCGCGGTGTTCCGCCCCCTCAAGCGCGGCATCTTCCAAGACCTGCTGGCGGCCCACCCCGATGCGTTCGAGCGCGAAGCGCTCAAGGTGGCCCTGGGCATCCACACCCGCTCGACCCGCTACCTGCAAACCGTGGCCGCTGGCGAGCAGCGCCACGACCTGCAAGGCCAGCCCGTGGAAGCCATGGCGCCCGAGCATGTGCACCACGCCCTGCTGGAGGTGTACCGCCGCCGCAAGAACCAAAAGGGCCGCCCCACCGAAGACCTGCTGCCCAAGCTGCGCAACCGCATGATCGCCGCGTTCGAGGCTTCGGGCCTGACCCGCGAGGCCTACACCGAGCTGGTGGTGGGCCGCGACGATGCTGCCAATGCCATCCTCGAAGAAGCCTTTGCCGAATGGGCCGCCCGCAACGCCAAGGCCGAAGCCCTGCTGCGCGCCTTTGAGGCCAGCGGCAGCACGCTGGAGCAGTTTGCCGACATGTACGGCATGGACCCGCGCAGCACCGGCCAGCAGCTGGAGCGCGCCCGCAAGCTGGCGGCGGCCAAGGTGGCCCCGCAGGCAGACGGCGGCGCTGCCGACTGACTGATTGATTGATTGACCTGATGCACCGACCCTGGCCCGCGCCGGGGCGTGTCAGGGCTCAGCACGGCAGGCCGGGGGCGCCTGCCACCCTGCTGACATAACGGTGTCAGTAGCCCCAAGGCAGTATCCAAACCCTGTTTAAACATACAGGAGTTTGCATGTTGTGTGCCATCACGCCTTGGGCGGTGTCTGTGCCTGCATTCCGCGCGGTGGGCATTCGCACCCGTACCTCCAACCCGGCCGAAGCCGACCCCGCCACCGCGCGCATCGGCGCGCTGTGGGATCGCTTTTTCAGCGAAAGCTGGGAGCACAAGCTGCCCCCTCCAGGCGACGATGGCCGCGTGTTCGGGGTGTACAGCCACTACGCCTCAGACCAGCACGGTGAATTTGACGTGCTGGCAGGGGTTGCTGCCCCCGCTGACCACCAAGCCATGCCCGGCGCGAGCGCGGTGGACATCGAGGCTGGCACCTACCTGGTGTTCGAATCCGATGGCCACATGCCCCAGTTGGTGATCGACGCCTGGACGGCGGTATGGCACTACTTTGCAGCCAACCCCCAGGTACAACGCCGCTTTGGTACCGACTTCGAGGCCTACAGCGGCCCGTATCAGGTAGCCATTCACATTGGGGTTTATGAGTCCGGGGCCGTTCCCCGTTAAGCGCTTTCGTGCCTTTCGCCCCCTGGGAGCGTTGGATGTGTTCCCAGGGGCTTGTTGTCAGACAACATTCGTTACAACTGCAGGCCAGGCGTTGTTGCGGCTATCAATGTGTGTTTTTGCTATGAAAAATATAGCTGAAAAGCTAATGGGAAAGAGCGTAATCGCCATGCGGAACACTCAAGGCTATGCCTTTTCTAAGGTGGCTCTTGCGGTGCTGTCACCGTTGTACCCCTATGCCATGCGTGGACAATGGCGGCCGACCGCTGGCTGGGCCGTGGTGGGCCGCTGCCATCCGCGCTGCGCTTGTGCCACCCATGCCCCTCCATGGCGGTCTGCCACAACAAGAGAGAGGGAAAAACATGGAATTGAGCAGCGGCTTCAAGAAGATTGCCTGCGTCGGGATCGGAGCGGCATTTCTGATTTTTGGCTACCAGGACTATTCCAAAAACAAGTCCTTGCACAAGCGGGGCGTAGCGGCGGTGGTCGAGCCGATCAGCAAATACACCGAGCGGTCGCGCAAGGGCTCGACCACCTACACGGCAGAGTTCGATTTCACGACGGCATCGGGGCAGAAGATCCACAAATCCAGCTCTTTCCCCAAGGAGGCGCTGGACGACTTCCAGGCGGGCAAACCGGTCAAGGTGTTCTACGATGAGCGCAACCCCTACGAGTTCGTCTTTGAAAAGGACGACCCCGCTTGGTGGCCCATGTTGTTGGGCGTGGCCATTGCCGTGGGCGGGTTGCTGCTGCTCTGACCGGCCAAACGGCGGCTTGCCTCTGGCTGGCCACTACCGTTGTGCTGAGGCAGTGAATGCGCGGAGGCTCTATGCGCCGCGCTGACCGCCTGTTCCAGATCGTGCAGCTCATCCGGGGGCGGCGGCTATCGACGGCGGCATTCCTGGCGGAGCGGCTGGAAGTGTCGCAGCGCACGATTTACCGCGACGTGGCCGACCTGCAGCACCAGGGCGTGCCCATTGAGGGCGAGGCCGGTGTGGGGTACCGCCTGGGGGCGGGGTTTGAGCTGCCCCCGCTCATGTTCAGCCAGGGCGAGGCCAATGCGCTGGTGGCGGCCGCCCGCCTGGCGCAAGTGTGGCTGGACCCAGGCCTTGCGCGCGAGGTGGAGGGGGCGCTGGGCAAGATCTTGTCGGTGCTGCCCCCGGCGGCCCGGCTTGCGGCCGAGGCCCAGGCGCTGTACGCACCCATGGTGGGGCTCGATGCCCGCGCACAAGCCACACTGCAAGCCTTGCGCGAGGCGGTGCAAAGCTGCCACGTGGTGGAGATCGACTACGCCGATGTGCAGGGCCGCCCCAGCCTGCGCAGGCTGCGGCCGCTGGGCTGCTTTTACTGGGGCAAGGTGTGGACCTTGTCGGCCTGGTGCGAGCTGCGCAGTGACTTTCGGGGCTTTCGCATTGACCGCATTGCGGCCTTCAAGGTGCTGCCCGAGCGCTTTCGGCAAGAGCCTGGCAGAACGCTGGCCGACCTGCTGCGCCAGGTGGAGGAAGAGCGCGCCTGCTGGGCCGCCGAGGCGCCGCAGCAGTGATGATGTGGCGGGGCTTTAGGCGCGCAGCGCCGCCTCGATGTCTTGCGCCAGCTTGGCGGGCGCGTCCTGCGGGGCATAGCGGCGCACTACCTGCCCGTCTTTGCCCACGAGGAATTTGGTGAAGTTCCACTTGATGGCTTTGGTGCCCAGAATGCCGGGCGCCTGCTCGGTCAGCCAGCGGTACAGCGGCGCGGCTTGTTCGCCGTTCACGTCGATCTTGGCCATCATGGGAAAGTCCACGCCGTAGTTCAGCTGGCAAAAGCCTGCAATCTCTTCGTTGCTGCCGGGGTCTTGCTTGCCAAACTGGTTGCAGGGAAACCCCAGCACCACCAGCCCCTGGCCCGCGTACTGCTGGTGCAGTGCCTGCAAGCCCGCAAACTGCGGCGTGAAACCACAGGCGCTGGCCGTGTTGACGATGAGCAGCACCTGGCCCCTGAACTGTTCCAGCGCCACGCGCTGGCCGCGAATATCCTGGGCGTCGAAGGTGTAGATGTCTGGGGGCATAGGTAGGGGCTCCTTCGGTGGGGTGATGGGGGTGACCGCGCCCATGGTAGCTGCGTGTGCGGCGGCGCGGGTCTGTCAGTCCATTTTTGTCTGCGCCTGTTCGTCAGCGCTTTTGCCTCCACGGCACGGTGGCCAGCAACGCGGCCGACACGATCATGGCACCGCCCAGCACGGTGCGCGTGTCCAGCGCGGTGTCCGTCAGCAGCACCGACGACACGCTGGCAAACACCACCTCCGACAGCATGATGAGCGCCGTGGTGCCCGCCGCCAGCCGCGTGGCGCCAAACTGCAGCGCGTAGTTGCTCAGCAAAAAGGCCGCAGCCAGCACCAATGCCACCGTCACCCAGCCCGTGGCCAGCGCTGGCACGGGGGTGACAAAGCCCGCCAGCAAGCCCGCGCAGGCGCTGGCCGTGGCCATGAGGGCGCCGCCGCCAAACATGGCCAGCATCCGGCATTCGCTGGGCAACTGGTGCAGGCGGCGCAGCGTGACATTGGTCAATGCAAAGCAAAAGCCCCCAGCCAGCGCCAGCAGGTCGGCCCCCGACAGGTGGCCCACCAGGCGCTCGATCGAGGCATCTGCAGGCACCAGCACCAGGGCCACGCCCGCAAACGCAAGTACCAGCCGCACCACGGCCATGCGCGTGGGGCGCTCGCCCAGCACGCGCCAGGCCAGCAGCACCGACCAGGCGGGCATCAGATAAAACAGCAGCACCACCCGCACCACGTCACCCACCGTCACGGCCCAGTTGAAGGCCACATTGGTCAGGCCTGACGACAGCGCCAAGAGCCACAGGGCCGGGTGCTGCAAGGTGCGCGTGAGCAGGCCGGGGCGCACCAGCAGCAGGCCCCCCACGGCCAATGCGTACATCAGCGCCGTGGCCCACAAGGGGTGCAACCCGGCGCCGTGCAGTTGCCGAAACGGCCACCACGAAACGCCCCAGACAAAGGCGTTGAACACCAGCGCCAGTACAGGCAAAAAACTAGGCATTAAATCGGGTTCTAGCGCTTGTTCAATAAGCGCTAGCAGCTATCAAAAAAGGAGTGATTGAGGGCTTGGGCAGCGTGGCGCAGGTCCCCGGAGCATCACCCACCGCGCCTGTGCGACCATGGGTGGCTTGGAACAGGGGCTCAGTGGTGGTGGTCTTGCCGTGCAATGTGCAGCAGGTGCTCCACCTCTTCACGGTGGCGGGTGCAGTTGCTGATGTGCCAGCGGCGAATCAGCCACATGGTGCCCGCCACCACCAGGCCAAACGCCGTGATGGCACCAAACACCGACAGCCCCAGCTTGAGCGACAGGCTGTAGAACGCGCCCAGGCCCAGGATGCAGGCCTGCTCGTTGAAGTTCTGCACGGCAATCGAGCGCCCGGCGCCCATCAGGTTGTGGCCCCGGTGCTGCAGCAGAGCGTTCATGGGCACCACAAGGTAGCCGCCCAGGCCGCCCAGCAAAATCAGGAACGGAATGGCCAGCCAGATGTTGTTGATGAACACCATGAGGATGAGCAGCAGCCCCATGGCAATGCCCAGCGGGATCACCTTGGTCGCAGCATCCAGCCGCATGCGCATGGACGCCACCACCGCGCCCACGGCCGTGCCGATGGCCACCACCCCGGTCAGGGCCGAGGCCTGCGTGGTGTTGTAGCCCAGCGCCACAGCGGCCCAGGCCAGCACGATGAACTTGAGGTTGCCGCCAGCGCCCCAGAAGAGGGTGGTGGTGGACAGCGAAATCTGCCCCAGCTTGTCGCGCCACAGGCGGCTGTTGCAGGCCCAGAAGTCGGGTAGCAGCGCCAGCGCGTTGGCCAGCACGTTGCGCGAGGGGTCGGTGCGCAGGGGGCGCATTTCCACCCCGGTGTGCGGGATGCGGGTGTTGAACCAGGCCGCTACCACGTAAACCAGGATCAGCGTTGCAATGGCCGACTCGGCAGGGGTGTCCACCCCCGTATTGATGAAAGGGATGTCGATGCTGAGCAGCATCACCGACAGGTGCTGCCCCACCAGTTGCCCGCCCAGCAGCACGCCCAGAATGATCGATGCAATCGTCAGCCCCTCGATCCAGCCGTTGGCTTTGACCAATTGCGACGCGGGCAACAGCTCGGTCAGGATGCCGTACTTGGCGGGCGAGTAGGCCGCCGCCCCCAGCCCCACCACGGCATAGGCCATGAGCGGGTGCGAGCCAAACAGCATCATCAGGCAGCCCACCACCTTGATGGCATTGCTGATGAACATGACCCGGCCTTTGGGCAGCGCGTCGGCAAAGGCGCCCACAAACGGTGCCAGCACCACATAAAACAGCGCAAACATCGGCACCAGCGCGGCGCGTTGCCACTCGGGGGCGCCATCGGTGCGCAGCAGCTCCACGGCGGCCACGAAGAGAGCGTTGTCGGCCAGCGAGCTGAAAAACTGCGCCGACATGATCGTGTAGAAACCGCGCTTCATCGATGGGCTTGTGCGGGTATCAGCTGGGCTGATGCCCTGTTAAATGTGGAAAACCGTGGCAAGTGACCGGCGGTTATATCACGCGGGTAAACGGTGGCGGTGCCAGAATCCGAGGCTGATCACCCGGTTTAACCCCATGCCACGCCCCATACAAGCCCACGTCCACACCGCCGCTTTGCAACACAACCTCCAGCGCGTGCGCCAGGCCGTGCCAGACGCCAATGTCTGGGCCGTGGTCAAGGCCAACGCCTACGGTCACGGCATTGAGCGCGTGTTTGAGGGCCTGCGTGGCGCCGATGGCTTTGCCCTGCTGGACCTGTCCGAGGCCGAGCGCGTGCGCGCCCTGGGCTGGCGTGGCCCCATCCTGCTGCTCGAAGGCGTGTTCGAGCCGCGCGACCTGGAGATCTGCTCGCGCCTGGGCCTGTGGCACGCCGTGCACTGCGACGAGCAGATCGACTGGCTGGCCGCCCACAAGACGCAGGTGCCGCACCGCGTGTTCCTTAAGATGAACTCGGGCATGAACCGCCTGGGCTTCACGCCCGCCCGCTACCGCGCAGCCTGGGCGCGGCTGAACGCGCTGCCGCAGGTGGACGAAATCTCGTACATGACCCACTTCAGCGACGCCGACGGCCCGCGCGGCATCGCCCACCAGATGGCCGCCTTCAACACCGCCACGCAAGACCTGCCCGGCGAGCGCAGCCTGAGCAACAGCGCCGCCATCCTGCGCCATGCCACCGATGCCGGGGTGCGGGCCGACTGGGTGCGCGCGGGCATCGTGGTGTACGGCAGCGCGCCCGACCACCCTGAACACACCTCTGCCCACTGGGGCCTGCAGCCCACCATGACGCTTTCCACCCGCCTGCTGGCCACCCAGCAGCTGCAGGCGGGCGACACCGTGGGCTACGGCTCGCGCTTCACGGCCGAGGGGCCGCTCACCATCGGAGTGGCCGCCTGCGGCTATGCCGACGGCTACCCCCGCCACTGCGATACCGGCACGCCCGTGTTGGTCAACGGCGTGCGCACCCGCCTGGTGGGCCGCGTGAGCATGGACATGGTCACCGTGGACCTGACCCCCCTGCAGCAGGCCGGTGTGCCTGTGGGCCTGGGCAGCGAAGTCACGCTGTGGGGCCGCGCCAGCAATGGCGAGGTGCTGCCCGTCGACGAAGTGGCCCGCGCCGCAGGCACCGTGAGTTGGGAGTTGCTGACCGCGCTGGCGCAGCGGGTGCCGGTGGTGGTGGACTGAGGCGGATGGCGCAAAGGCCGCCTACAGCACGCAGGCGGCCGATGTGATGATGTCTCTCAACCAAGTGTCGTCATCTTGGTGCTTTTTGCTGCCTTCTTGTCCTGCGATGGTGGGCATCGCGTGTTGTGAAATGTGACAATTTGGTTACATTTTAAAATTAATCCCTTCATTCACAGGGATTAATTTTTTGATGCGAAATATAAAGATATCGACACGGCTGATGGCCTTGATTGCATGTGTGGCAATGCTGTTAATTGCTTTGGGAGGGCTGAGCCGATTTGCCCTGCAAAAGGCCAATGCCTCCATGAACACGGTGTATCAAGACCGTGTGCTGCCTCTCGAACAATTAGGTGATCTGGGTTACTTGGTGCCCCGCAATCGCATCCTGGTCATGGACATGCTGTTGCATCCCGAGCCAGACAACGTCCAGAGGCGCAGCGCCGAACTGGAGTCCAACGTGCAGAAAGTGTCGGTGATCTGGGCCGCGTACATGAACACGCAGCTCACCCCTGAGGAAAAGCGTTTGGCCGATGGGTATGCAGAAAAGCGCGCAGCCTATGTTCGCCAGGGGTTGACCCCCGCAGTGGCAGCCCTCAAGTCAGGTGATCGGGACACGGCGCAGAAAATCTACTTGGAACAGATCAGCCCGTTGTCGATGGAAATGCAGAAGTTTGCAGACCTTCTGTTTCAACTGCAGGTGGATGAAGCCAAGGCCGTGTACGACGCGCAGGTCTCGCGCTTCCATACATTCCAATGGATTTCCACCGCGTCGATTGTGCTGAGCATTGGATTGATCGTGGCGCTCGGCTGGGCCATCATCAGCAGCGTGCGCAGCTCCATGCAGCAAGCGCAAGAGGCCGTCAATGCCGCGGCGCGGGGCGATCTGACTTATCCCATTGCAGTGCAAGGGCGGGATGAAGTGGGCGAGCTGATGCAAGCGCTCGCGGCCATGCAAAGCAACCTGGCCTCTGTGGTGGCCACCGTGCGCAGCGGGGCCGATGGCGTTGCCACGGCCAGCTCCGAGATTGCACAAGGCAACAGCGACCTGTCCAGCCGCACCGAACAGCAGGCCAGTGCGCTGGAAGAAACGGCAGCGTCGATGGAAGAGCTGGCCAGCACCGTCAAGCAAAACGCAGACAGCGCCCGCCAAGCCAATCAGCTGGCCGTGAACGCCTCCACCGTGGCGGTGCAGGGCGGCGACGTGGTGGGCCAGGTGGTCAACACCATGAAGGTCATCAACGAAAGCTCCAAGAAGATCGCGGACATCATCAGCGTCATTGACGGCATTGCCTTTCAAACCAACATCCTGGCGCTGAACGCTGCTGTGGAAGCCGCCCGTGCGGGCGAGCAAGGCCGAGGTTTTGCCGTGGTGGCCAGCGAGGTCCGCAACCTGGCCCAGCGCAGCGCCAGTGCGGCCAAGGACATCAAGATACTGATCGACAACAGCGTGACCGAAGTAGCGCGGGGAACCACCTTGGCGGACCAGGCGGGCACGACCATGACCGAGGTGGTCTTGGCCATTCGCCGCGTCACGGACCTGATTGCGGAGGTGAGTGCCGCGAGCAACGAGCAAAGCCAAGGCGTGGCCCAGGTGGGCGAGGCGGTGTCGCAGATGGACCAGGTCACGCAGCAGAACGCTGCGCTGGTGGAAGAGAGCGCGGCCGCAGCCAACAGCCTGAGCACCCAGGCGCAGCAACTGCAGCAGGCGGTGGCGGTGTTCAAGCTGGCTGGCAGCAGCTATCAGGCAGCCGCCGTGCAAAGCGTTGCTCCACGCGCTGTGGCTGTTCCGGCCGCCATCAAGGCCACCGCCAAGGCTGCACCTGCGCGCCAGTTGGCGGCCAGGGCCAGCAGCCCCAAGATGGGGCAGGCGCCCGCCCAGCCCGCAGCGGACAAAGGCGACTGGGAAAGCTTCTGATCGCCGTGGTGCTTTCGTAGCCGCCACCCTAGGCCCGGCGGCATGGCCGGGCCTTTGTTTTTCTGGTGCCCGTTCAGTGCTTCGGGCAATATGGCGGCCATTTTGCAAACCATCGTGTTGTCATGGCGTCTCATCCCTCTTCCCCTCCCAAGCCATCACGCCGCCGCTGGACCTCTGTGCGCATGACTGCGCGCGATGTCGCCCATGATCTGCAGCAGCGTCACAGCCTGCGCTGGCATGGCCTGTGTATTGGCAGCCTGACGCTGCTGGGCATGCTGCTGGCCGCATGGGTGCAGAAGCTGGCGGGCGTGCACATGCTTTCGGTGCGCTACGCCATCACGCTCACGGTGGGGTACGGCATCTATTTGCTGGTGCTGCGCTGGTGGGCCTCCCGGTTGCTGGGCGACGAGGAAGAGAGCGCTGACGTGGATGGGGTGGATGCCCTGGATGTGGCGCTGGACGTGGCCGATCTGGCCCGTGCCGTGCCGCGCAGTGGTGGCACGCGCATGCCGGATGTCCCCAGCTTGGGCGATGTGGCCGATGGTGCGGACGCGGGCAAAAGCCTGGGCGAGTTGGCCAGTGGTGCACTGGACGGGCTGGGCAGCGCCGACGAAGGCGCGGTGGTGGTTATCCCGGTGGTCGCCATCTTCCTGATTGGCGCCGCCGTGCTGGCCGGTGCCGGTGCACTGGCCATGCTGTTCTTCAGCTGGGATGTGTTGCTGGCCGTGGCTGTGGAGCTGGCCTTCTCGGTGGCCGCTGTGCGCGTGGCCACTGGGGTGGAGCGCGAAGGCTGGATCACGGCCGCCGTGCGCCTGACCTGGAAGCCCCTCTTGGGCGCGCTGCTGTGCGCTGTGCTGCTGGGCGCCACCATCGACCATTTCATGCCCCAGGTGGATTCGCTGCCCGAAGCGCTGCGGGTGCTGCAGGGCAAGTGATGGCGAAGTTTGTAGTGTGCTATTGAATATATAGCTGCTAGCGCTTATCCATCAAGCGCTAGAGCCATAAAAAGCATAAAAATTAGAGCGAATGAATACCCCGGGGCTCAGCGCACCCAGGGCATCAGCACCGCGAGCCAGCGCGGGCGCCAGCTCAACGTAAATGCCACGGCCAGCGCGCTGGCGGCCAAGCCCATCACCCACACCAGCGCGGCCATCGAGGCATGGTCCACCGCCAGGCACAGCGCCAGCGAGGTGGCCAGGCCCGCTGCGCCCAGCAGGCGCAGCGCGCGTACGGTGCGTGCGCTGCGGGCGGGCAGTGGGGCGGTGCCGCGCACCTGCTCCCAGTGGGTTTCCATGGCCAGGGCCAGCCAGGCCATGCCCAACACACTGGCCGCCAGGGCTGCGGCAAACATCACGGCATCAGGCATGGACGGTCTCCGTCGTGTTGGCACTCATCGTTGTTGAGCGGGCCGGGGTGGCCGGTGCGCCTTGCGCACGCTGGGTGAGCTTGCGCGCCGCGAGCAGGGCCACGGCCGCGCCAGCCAAGATGAACAGGTCCACGCCCGCCACGGGCCAGTAGCCCGCGCCCAGGGTCTTGATGAGGTGGTCGCCTGTAGTCACCCAGTTCAGCACCACGGCGCACACGGCCAGCCCGGCAATGGCCCAGCACTGCTCGCGCCACGCGGGTGACATGCGGCCCTGCGCCACCGGCGCACTGCGCCAAAAGGCGTGGCCCAGCGCCAGCGCCCAGGTGGCCCAGAAGGCGTATTGCTCCAGGCTGCCACGGTTGGGCCAGCCAGCGGGCACCGCGTCAGGCAGCAATCGGTTGGCAATCAAAATGCCCAGCGCGGCCAGCACCATGCCGGTGACGGTGGTGGTGGCCAGCGCGTCCACCGCGCGGGCGCCCTGGCTGCTTTGCTTGGCGTGTTGCTTCTTGCGCTTTTCCACAAAGAACACAAAGCCCGTGGCAATGCACACGCAGCCCATCAGCCCGCCCAGCACATACATCCAGCGCAGCAGCCAGTGCCTGAAGTGCTGCAGGTGCAGCCCGGTGAGGAACTCGTTGACGCTGTTGACGGCGCTGTGCGGCGGGTCTTCGCGCAGCAGCGCGCCCGTGCTGGCTTTGAAGTGGATGCCGTTGCCCACCAGCGCAATGCGGTCGGTGCCTGCGCGGTACACGCTCACGTAGCCATTGGCATCGCCCACATGCTGCAACGCCAAAAAGCCCACATCGCCCGCCATGCCCTGCGCAGCCCAGCGGCGCTGGGCTTCGGCCACCATCGCATCGACCGAGGCCAGCGGTGCGGGCACGCCAGCGCGCTCGTGCGGCAGGCCCGTCTCGGCGGCTTCGAGCTTTTCGTGCAGCTCGTGCAGCGGGTTGAGCTGCGTGTGCGCCACCGGGAAGTAAACGCCCGCAAAAATCACCAGCCCGGTGAAGGCAAAGAAGAAGTGAAACGGCAGCGCCAGCACGCCCGTCATGTTGTGCAGATCGAGCGCGCTGCGCTGCGTGCTCTTTTTGGGGCGGAAGGTGAAAAACTCGCGGAAGAACTTGCGGTGCATGACCACGCCGCTGACCAGTGCCACCAGCATCATCAGCGCCGCAAAGCCCACGATCCAGGTGCCCAGGTTGTACCAATTCAGGTTCAGGCTGTAGTGCAGCGGGTAGAAGAACTGGCTGCCCACCTTGAGCCGGTCGTCAGGCAGCGATGCGCCGGTGCGTGGGTCGATGGTGCGCTGGCCCCAGGCCACGTCGTCGTGGTCCTTGATGCCAGGCGGCTCGTGGGCAGTAAACAGGCTCAGCACCGGGTCGCGGTGGGTGGTGTAGGCACCCATGCGCTGCATGGTCTCAAACCGCTCGGGCATGGGCAGGCCGGTTTTGGCGCGCAGGGCCTCCACGCTCTCGGGCGTGGGCTGCATGCTGTCAAACACTGGGCGCAGCACCTTGTCGAACGAGGGCATGGGCTGCGGCGCAAAGCGCGACTGCGGAATGGCCCAGCGGTCGATCTCGCGGTCGAACACCGACAGTGCACCAAAGAAGAACACCACCATCAACACAAACCCGAGCGCCAGCCCGAACCAGGTGTGCAGCCAGGTCAGCGCCTGGCGAGCGT
Source organism: Acidovorax sp. 106 (assembly GCF_003663825.1). Classification (NCBI taxonomy): domain Bacteria; kingdom Pseudomonadati; phylum Pseudomonadota; class Betaproteobacteria; order Burkholderiales; family Comamonadaceae; genus Acidovorax; species Acidovorax sp. 106. Next base: position 2,018,951 of record NZ_RCCC01000001.1, read on the forward strand.
TTTGAAACATCGTGATCTCCCTGATCAGACCAAAGTCATCTGCAGCAGCGACGCTGCACCCGCCATCAGCGCCGCTCCGCCCGCCAGCACCGCCCAAGCGCGCGCCAAGCTGCGGGTCGCAAAGGCCCAGCAAAACACCGTGACGTACAGCAAAAAGGCCAGCATGGCGCACAGGTGCTCTGCGTCGTGGAACGACATGCCCAGCGCAAACAGGCCGGCCATGCCCAGGGCCACAAAGCCCCAGCAAAAGGCGTAGCCCCCCAGCACGGCGGCCGCAATGCGCAGCAGCACATGTCTGCGAGGGTTGGAAAGAGTTCCGGTGCTCATGGTGTGGGTCAGCGGGTGAAAATTAATGAGAATGATTAGCGATTATCTATTTATGCCCGGCTCTCGCCAAGCCGCAACCCTGCCCGCCAGCGCGGATAAGCACCCCGGTGGCGATACCTGTGCGCGATCCTGACCCCGCTGCCCGGGCCGTTCGCACTGGGTAAATTCAGTATCGAAATGGCTTGATTCGGTGCATACCGCAGAGAGGAACATCAGTCGTTGCGCGGGGTATGGCTCCCTCTCCCCTCGTGGGAGAGGGTTGGGGAGAGGGGGCCTGCATAAGCGCCGCGCCCGTTTCACCCCTCTCCCCGGCCCTCTCCCGCAAGGGGAGAGGGTGTGAGAAGCCTCTGAGCCATCTGAGATACGTACCTATTCAGGCAAAGTGGCCGCCAGGGCAATTGGAGCGGGCGCTGCCTGCTATCAAAATAATATCAGTCGATGGCCAAGCGGGGCTGACGGGGCTCAGAACCGGTACGTCATGCTCAGGTTGACACTGCGCGGCGCCCCCCAGGTGTAGGTGCTGTACCAGCTGAAGATGGTGTAGTACTTCTTGTCCAGTACGTTGTTCACCGTGACCGACGCCGACAGCTGTTTGCTGAAGTCGTAGCGCGCCATCAGGTCCACCAGCCAGTAGCCCTTGACGGTGTGCTGCATGGTGCCGCCACTGGGGGTGCTGATGTCGCCCCAGGTCTTGTCCTGCCAGCGCGTGCCGCCGCCCAGTGTCAGGCCCGCCAGGCTGCCGCTGAGTTTGTAGCTGGTGTACAGGCTGAATTGGTTGGACGGCGTGAGCGTGGACTCCCGCTTGCCCTGGTTGTGGGACACGCTGTGCGACAGGCCTGCCTGCAGTTGCCAGGCGGGGGTGATCTGGCCCGACACCTCCAGCTCCCAGCCGCGCGTTTTCATGCCTTGCACGGCGCGGTAGGCCGTGCCGCCGCTGGGCGTCTTGCCGCCGCTTTCCACGCCAAAGTTGTCTTGCTCCAGCTTGAACACGGCGACAGAGGCATTCATGCGCCCGTCCAGCAAGGCCATCTTGGCACCCAGCTCGTAGTTCTTGCCACGCAGCGGGTCGAGCGTGCGGCCTTGAACGTCTTGCAACGACTGCGGCGTGAAGATGCCGGTGTAGCTGGCGTACAGCGAATAGGTGTCGTTCAGGTTGACCACCGTGCCCAGGTAGGGCACCAGCACGCCCGACTCGCGCTGTCCAGCCTCTCGGTTGGTGTAGCGGGACCAGCGCCCGCCGGTGATCAGCTTCCAGTCGCTGGCCAGGTTCCAGCGCGCGGCGGCGTACAGGCCGCGCTCGCGGGTGGTTTCGTCGTCGGTGTCTTCTGGGGTCGCGTTCCAGGCAGGGGCTGGCACATTGCCCGCCCAGTGATAGTAGTCATATACGTCGAGGTCGTAGCCATTGCCCTCCCACCAGGCCTTGCTCTTCCAGCGGCGGTTGGCGATGCTGCCGCCCAGCACCAGTTCGTGCTCGCGCCCCGCCAGCTCAAACGGGCCGCTGGCATACACATCGCCCGCGTTGCTGGTGGTGCGGCCAATGTACTGGCCCGCCCACATGCTCACACCGGTGCCGGTGGCTGGATCGGGGAAACCGCTGGCTGCTGCGCCCAGGTTGGCGTTGTAGCCGTTGATCTGGTGGTTGAACTGCGCCTTGGCCACCCAGCCGTTGTCAAACGTGTGCTCCAGCGTGGCAAAGCCGGTGCGGGTGTACTGGTCCCAATGGCTCCAGCGTGCGCCGTTGTTGAAGTCGCGTGGCATCCGGTTGAAGTCGCCCTGCGCGTTGAGCAGCGGAATGCCGCCCCAGGTCGATCCCTCGGGGCTGTTGTTTTGCGCATCCATCCCCAGGGTCAGTAGCGTGCGCGGGGCCAGGTCGGCCTCCAGCACACCGTAGAACACGCCGGTCTGGCGCTGGTAGTGGTCCAGATGGCTTTTGCCGTCCTGGTAGGCGGCCACGCCCCGTGCGCGCACGCTGCCGCTTTCGTTGACGGGGCCGCTCAGGTCCAGCTCACTGCGGTACTGGCTCCAGCGGCCCGCGCTGGCCGTGACGTGCCCTTGAAAGTCGCGCGTGGGCTTTTTGCGCACCAGGTTGATGGTGGCGCCCGGCGTGCCGCTGCCCGTGAGCAGACCGGTGGCGCCCTTGAGCACCTCCACGCGGTCGTACATCACCATGTCGCTGAGCGTGTTGCCCGCCGAGTAAGACGAGTCGCGCATCATCGGAATGCCGTCGTACTGAAAGTTTTGTATGGCAAAGCCGCGTGCGTAGTACTCGGTGCGCTCGCTGTCATAGGTCACCGTGCTCACGCCGGGCGTGTGGGCCATCACCTGGTCGATAGAGGTGAGCTGAAAGTCGTCCATCTTCTGGCGCGTGACCACGCTGACGGACTGGGGCGTCTCGCGCGGGGTCAGCACCAAGCGCGTGGCCGTGGCGATAGCGCCCGGCGTGTACGAGCCCGAGTGCTCGGTCACCTCTCCCAGTTGGTTGGACACCACGGTGACCTCCGACAGGGTTTTGGTTTCGGCGGCGATGCGCGCCACCGTCACCGTGCCATTGCCCACCCTGCCAGACAGCCCCGAGCCTTGCAGCAGCGCATCCAGCGCCTGCTGCACATCACGTGTGCCCTGCACAGCTGGTGCTTGGCGGCCCTGCGCCAGCGAGGGAGAGAAGACCAACTGCAGCTGGGCTTGCCGGGCCAGCTGCTCCAGCGCCGTGGCCAGCGGCTGGGCGGCAATGTCAAAACGGGTTGGCTGTGCGGATGCCACCTGCACCTGCATGGCCAGCGCCAAGCCCGACAGGGCCAGCACCAGCGTGCGTGGGCGGGAAGCGTGAAACTTGGAAACCTGCATCGAAAGTCCTTGAGGGGGTGCAACGAGAAAGACGGCGCGCCATGGCGCGCCGCTCTGCGGCTGAGCCCGTGGGTGGCCTGTGCTCCAGCGCACGGGTTTGCAGCCGTCTGTGTGTTTGACGGATGGCGTTGCAAAACCCTGAAAAAAATCTGAAGAAAGCCGCGCAACGCCTGTGCGCGTGCGCTGCGGCGTAAGCCACGAAGGGCTTTGGGCGGGTTCAGGCAGGGGCGCCTGTCGCCATCTCTACGCGCATGCCGCCGTCGCCTTGGGGGTGCAGCCGCACGGGCAGCGCCTGGGGCAGTGCGCGCAGCCAGGCCTGCGCGTTGGCAATGCGCACCAGCCCGCTCACGGGCAAATGGGCTGCCGCACCCGTGGCCGACAAGTGCGCGGGCGAATAGCGCTGCAGCCGCTCCAGCGCCTGGCCCAGGGGCGTGTCGGTAAATACCAGCTCGCCCCGGCGCCAGGGGGCGACGGCATCGGTGGCCAGCTCGCGCCGCGCCAGCCCATCGGGCGCAATGCGCAGGGCTTCGTCAGCAACCAAGACTTCGGCAGCCCAGCCTGGGCCGGGCTGCACCTGCACACGGCCCGATTCCACCTGCACCAGCACGCCACCGGTGCCGGGCAGGCGCTCCACCCCAAAGCGCGTGCCCAGCACCGTCACGCGCACGGGCCCGGCATCGACCACAAAGGGGCGTTCGGCATCGCGCGTCACTGCAAAAAATGCGGCGCCCTCGTGCAGCGCTACCGTGCGCGTGCGGGCGGTGAGCGTGACCGAGGTGTGGCTCAAGGCGTCCAATTGCAGCGTGCTGCCGTCAGGCAAGGTATAGCGCGGCAACTGCCCGCGTCCACTGCGCTGTGCGGCTTGCCACTGGGCGGCATCCGCACGCTGCGCTTGCCACAGCTGCCAGGCCAGCGTGCCGCTGCAGCCCAGCCCGGCCAGGCCCAGCAGGGCCGTCAGGCTGCGCCGCCGGTGCATTGCGCGACCTGTAGCGTTGGCACTGGTCGCTCCGGCACCTGCGGGGGGCGATCCGCGCCAGCGGTGCAAGGCGTCCTCCACGCAGGCGTGGGCCAGCATCAGGTCGCGCTCTACAGTGTTCAGCGCCACGCCCAGGCGCAGTGCAATGTCGGCCTGCGCCTCGCCATGCACCCGGTGCGCCACAAAGGCCGTGCGGGCGCGTTCGGGCAGCGTGGCCAGCGCCTGCTCCAGCGCCTGCAGGGCCTGGCGGTACATCAGGTGCTCGGCCGCATCGGGCACCCGCCGCGGCGACTGGTGCTGGCGCGTGGCAGCGTCGTACAGATAGTCCGCCTGCAGTCGGTCTTTGCGGTGCTGGTCCATGGCCAGGTGCTGGGCCAGCGTGGTCAGGTAGGCGGTCGGGTTGCGCAGCGCCTGGGGCGGTGCGCCCTGCGGCGCGTCTGCCATCGGGGCAGGCATGCCACGCTTCTGCTCGGCCAGCCGCACCCAGGCGTCATGCACCAGATCGCGTGCGGTTTCCGCACAGCCGGTGCTGCGCCGCGCCACCCGCAGCAGGTGCGCATACGCCGGTTCAAACTCGTTGAGCAGCGACTGCGTGAAGCGGGCGGGCAGGGACATAGGTGTGTCATTCTATCTTCATAAACAAGAATCATTCTTGTTCATTGGGCGTGCCGACGCCTTGCTCGGGTGCGGTGTTCGCCCGGACACTCACCTGCGCGAGCGCTTGCATCTGGTGCTGGTCAGATGCCGCTGCAGCCCGAAAATTTCAGCTCAAATTGGCCGCCATGGAGCATGGAGATTGCGCAAGATGCTATTGATTTTGTAGTGAGTGTGCAGCCGTGGCTGGCGCAAGGTGCAGGGGTTGGTGCGGGCTTGCTGCCATGGCGCATGCCGTAGCGGCTGCAATGTCATACCGCCGCCCCTAACATCGCGGCCTCTGGAGACCCTTGCCTGTGCTGTTCAAATTTTTCGAGAAACGCGTTCTTTCCTACCCGGCCCACGAGCCCACCCTGCCGCCCAAGGGCTTTGTGGCCTTTGTCTGGGCCTGCGCGCGCGGTGTGCGCGGCTACGTGCTGGCCATGGCGGGCCTGTCGGCCCTGATTGCCGTGTACGAAGCGCTGCTGTTTGCCGTGCTGGGCCGCGTGGTGGACTGGATTGCCGGCGCCACGCCCGCCACGCTGTGGGCCCAGCGGGGCAATGCCATGCTGTGGGTGGCTGCCGCCATGGTCGCCAGCATCGTGCTGGTGGCGCTGCAAACCAGCGTCAAGCACCAGGCCCTGGCCATCAACCTGCCGCTGCGCCTGCGCTGGAACTTTCACCGCCTGATGCTGGGCCAGAGCATGGCCTTTTATGCCGACGAGTTTGCGGGCCGCATCACCACCAAAATCATGCAGACCGCCCTGGCCGTGCGCGACATGCTCTTCACCACCACCGACGTGGTCGTGGGCATGGGCGTGTACCTCGTCACCATCTTGCTGCTGGCAGGGGGCTTTGATGCGCGGCTGTTGTTGCCCTTTGGTGCCTGGATGGTGTGCTACGGCCTGGCCTGTTGGTACTTTGTGCCGCGCCTGGGCCGGGTCAGTCGTGCCCAGGCCGATGCCCGCGCCCTCATGACCGGGCGCATCACCGACGCCTACACCAACATCGCCACCGTCAAGCTCTTCTCGCACACCCACCGCGAGGCCGAATTTGCCCGCGCCGCCATGGACGCCTTCAAGCTCACCGGCTACGCGCAGATGCGCCTGGTCAGCCTGTTTGAAATCGTTAACCAAGTGCTGGTGGTGGGCATGATCCTGGGCGCCTGCGGCACCGCCTTGTGGCTGTGGACACAAGGCCAGGTGGGCGCAGGCGCCGTGGCCGCCGTCACGGCCATGTCCCTGCGCGTGGCGGGCCATGCGCATTGGGTGATGTGGGAAGTGACGCGCCTGTTTGAAAGCGTGGGCACCATCCAGGACGGCATCAACACCCTGACCCGCCCCCGCGCCGTGCTGGACGCCCCCGGCGCCAAGCCCCTGCAGGTCACACAGGGCGAGGTGCGCTTTGAGCAAGCCCGCTTTGCCTATCAAGAGGGAGGGCGCCCCGTCATCGACGCGCTCAACCTCACCATCCGTCCCGGTGAACGCATCGGCCTCATCGGCCGCTCGGGCGCGGGCAAGTCCACGCTGGTCAACCTGCTGCTGCGCTTTCATGACCTGCAAGGCGGGCGCGTGCTGATCGACGGGCAGGACATCGCCCACGTCACGCAAGACAGCCTGCGCCACGCCATCGGCATGGTCACGCAAGACACCTCGCTGCTGCACCGCTCCATGCGCGACAACATCCTGTACGGTCGCCCCGACGCCACCGAGGCCGACCTGCACGCCGCCGCCGAACGCGCCGAGGCCGCCGCCTTCATCGACACCCTGACCGACCCCCAAGGCCGCCGGGGCTATGAGGCCCATGTGGGCGAGCGCGGCGTCAAGCTCTCGGGCGGCCAGCGCCAGCGCGTGGCCATCGCCCGCGTCATGCTCAAAGACGCGCCCATCCTGCTGCTGGACGAAGCCACCAGCGCCCTCGACTCTGAGGTCGAAGCCGCCATCCAGCAAAGCCTGGACGGCCTGATGCAGGGCAAAACCGTCATCGCCATCGCCCACCGCCTGTCCACCATCGCAGCGATGGACCGCCTCATCGTAATGGACGCAGGCCGCATCGTCGAAGAAGGCACCCACGCCCAACTGCTGACCCAGGGCGGCATCTACGCCCGCCTGTGGGCGCACCAGAGTGGCGGGTTCTTGGGAGAGGCGCAGCGCGGCGAGGAGTGAGGCGCTGAAGTGCCCAGCGGGCAGTAGGGGCTAGCGTTCCAACTGCCCCCGCAACTGCTCCAGCAGTTCCATCAACTGGGCCTGCGCTGCGGCGGGCACGGGCTGGAGCAGGTCCGCAGCCACGGTGCTGCGGGCCTGGCGCACGGCGTTGAACAGGGCCTGGCCCTGGGGGCTCAGGTGCAGGCAGCGGCTGCGTTTGTCGTGCTCGTGCGGGGCGCATTGCAGCCAGCCTTTGTCCAGCAGCAGGGCCACCAGGCGGGCGATCTGGGCTTTGTCGGCGCTGGCGTGTTGCACCAGTTCTTTTTGCGTGGCGCCGGGGTGGCGCCCCACGAACATGAGGGCGCGCACCTCGTTGTGCGTCAGCTCGGGGTGGATGGAGGCCACCCCCTCCATCATGCGGGCGCGGTACACATGCACCAGGTCGTGCATGGCTTCAAAAATCTGGGCGGGGCGGTTCGTGGGCATAGTTTTGTTGTTGACAAAGTCAACCAAATGCATGATATTTGGTTGACTTAATCAACAATTTTAAATCGTGACCCAGCATTCTGATCCCTCTTTGACTCTATCGACTCCTGCCACCGCAGACGTGGTCGACCCTTTGGTCGTGCAGCGTGTGCGCCACCCCCTCAAGGGGCGGCATGTGCAGGTGGTGCGCCGTACGCAAATCAGCCCCGGCTTTGTGCGGCTGACGCTGGCAGGCCCCGACATGGCCGATTTTGTGAGCGCCGGGTTTGACGACCATGTGAAACTCATCTTGCCCGCGCCGGGGCAAGAACGCGCGAGCCTGCCGCAGCTGGTGGACGGGCGGCCGCAGTTCAGCGAACCCCGCCCGGTGCTGCGCGACTACACACCCGCCCACTTTGATGCGGTGCAGGGCACGCTCGATATCGAGGTGGCCTTGCACGATGCCGGCCCCGCATCAGACTGGGCGGCCGCTGTGCAGGTGGGCCAGTGGGCGGGCATTGCGGGGCCGCGCGGCAGCCTGGTGATCCCGGTGGGGTTTGACTGGCACTGGCTGCTGGGCGATGAAACCGCGTTGCCCGCCATGGCCCGCCGCTTGGCCGAGCTACCCGCCGCCACCCGCGCCGTGGTGCGTGTGCAGCTGCGCAACCCGCAAGACCAGCGCACGTTGGCATCGGCAGCGCAGCTGGACGTGCAATGGGTGAATTCGCTGACCGAGGCTGCGCAGGCGCTGGCCGTGCCCGCAGGCACCGGCTACATCTGGGCGGCAGGCGAGCACCACGACATGGCCGCGCTGCGTGGCGTGCTGGCCTCCAAGCCGGGTGTGGACGCCAAGCGCATGCGCATCGCCGCGTACTGGAAGCGCGGCGAGGCCGACCACCACGAGAACCTGACGGCTTGAACCGGCAGGGAAGCTGAACGCTTCAGCGTGCAGGCAGCGCGCTGCGCGCCTGGGCCTGTACGGCGGCGGTCATGTGGGCCAGGGCCTGCACGTTCAGCCGCCAGTATTGCCAGTACAGCGCCACGTCCACGGGCTTGCCCGGAATCAGCTCGACCAGCGTGCCCGCGCGCAGGTGGCTGTCGACCATGGGGTCTGGCGTCATGCCCCAGCCCAGCCCGGCCTCGGTGGCTTTGACGAAGGCGTGCGCCTCGGGCAGCCAGTGCACGGGCGGAGTGAGGGCGCGGCGGGTGATGCGGCGTACAAAGCGCTCTTGCAATGCGTCTTTGCGGTTGAACACCAGCATGGGCGCCAGCGCTAGGGTTGCCGCCGTCACGCCCGTTGCAAAGTGCCGTTGCACAAAGGCCGGGCTGGCCAGCGCGCGGTAGCGCAGGGTGCCCAGGGGCAGCACCTTGCAGCCCTGCACGGGCTGGGGGTCGGCCGTCACGGCGGCCATCACCCGGCCTTCGCGCAGCAGGTTGGCCGAGTGGTCCTGGTCTTCCACATGGATGTCGAAGGTGATGGGCTGACCCTCGGCCGCTTGAGCCATGGCCGCAGGGAACCAGGTGGCCAGCGAGTCTGCATTGACGCCGATGGCCAGGCGCGTGGCGCTGCGCTGGCCGCCGCCAATGGTGGCCAGCGCGTCGGCCTCGCTCAGGGCCACTTCGCGGGCATGGCGGTACAGGGCCTGCCCGGCATCGGTGGGGGTGCAGGGCGTGGCGCGGCGCACCAGCACCTGGCCCACGCGTTCTTCCAGCAGCTTGACGCGCTGCGACACGGCCGAGCGGGTGACATGCAGCACGGCGGCGGCGCGCTCAAAGCTGCCCTCGTCGATCACCGTGGCAAAGGCGTTGAGCTGGGCAGAGTCGAGTTGCATGGGTGGTTAGCCAAATTGACGGATCGTTAAAAAGTATAGCTGGCGTGACTGGTGCGTGATGCCGAGAATCGGCCGCCATGACCACCACTGCTTTTGTCCACGGCTTCAGTTCCACCGCCATGCTCATCATGGCCATTGGCGCGCAAAACGCGTTTGTGCTGCGCCAGGGCTTGCGCCGCGAACATGTGCTGCCGGTGGTGGTGCTGTGTGCGTTGTCAGACGCCGTGCTGCTGCAGGCCGGGGTGTGGGGCATGGGCGGCGTGTTGCTAGCGCGGCCCGAGTGGGGACAATGGATGCGCTGGGCAGGGGCGGCCTTCTTGCTGGCCTATGCCTTGCAGGCCGGGGCACGGGCGCTGCGGCCAGGGCAGCTGCTGGTGGCAGCGGGCGGGCCGGGCAACCCGCTGCGCAGTACGGTGCTCACGCTGCTGGCGCTGACCTGGCTCAACCCCCATGTGTACCTGGACACCGTGGTACTGCTGGGCACCATGGCAAGCCCTTACCCCATGTGGGGGCGGGCGGCCTTTGCCACCGGGGGCGCGTTGGCCAGTGCCCTGTGGTTCACCGCCATTGGCTTTGGTGCGCGCTGGCTGGCCCCGCTGTTTGCCTCG